>CAJBCQ010000055.1 GCA_903951595.1 uncultured Hyphomicrobiales bacterium
CAAGAAGGTTGCCAAGAAGGCTGCCAAGAAGGTGGCCAGCTCCGCCCGCAAGGTAAAGGCCCCGGTAAAAGCCACCCGCAAGGCCGCCCCGGCCAAGAAAGCCGCCCCAGCCAAGAAAGCCGCGCCGCTGTTCCCCGGCTTCTTCAAGGAAAAGCTCGCCAACGCCGATAAGGCTGTTGCCAAGGCCATTGCCCTCGAACTGGGCCGCCAGCAGCATGAGATTGAGCTGATCGCTTCCGAAAACATCGTCTCGCGCGCCGTCATGGAAGCCCAAGGCTCCGTGATGACCAACAAATATGCCGAAGGCTATCCGGGCCGCCGCTATTATGGCGGTTGCCAATATGTGGACGTGGCCGAAGAACTTGCCATCGAACGCGCCAAGAAACTCTACAACGCGGCTTATGCCAATGTGCAGCCCCATTCGGGTGCCACCGCCAATCAGGCGGTGTTCTTTGCGCTGCTCCAGCCCGGCGATACCTTCATGGGTCTTGATCTGAATGCAGGCGGCCATCTCACCCACGGGTCACCCGTCAACCAGTCCGGCAAGTGGTTCAAGGTGGCCCCTTATACGGTGAACCCCGACACGCATCTGATCGACTATGACGCGCTGGAAAAGCGCGCCCATGAAGCCCGTCCCAAGCTCATCATCGCAGGTGGCTCGGCCTATCCGCGCATCATCGACTTCAAGCGTTTCCGCCAGATCGCCGACAGCGTGGGCGCGTTGCTGATGGTGGACATGGCGCATTTTTCAGGCCTTGTGGCCGGTGGCGTGCATCCCAATCCGCTGGACCACGCCCATGTCGTCACCACCACCACGCATAAAACCCTGCGCGGGCCGCGCGGCGGCATGATCCTTTCCAATGATGAGGATTTGGGCAAGCGTTTCAATTCCGCCGTGTTCCCCGGCTTGCAGGGTGGCCCCTTGATGCATGTCATCGCCGCCAAGGCCGTGGCTTTCGGCGAAGCACTGAAGCCCGCCTTCAAGACCTACACCAAGAACGTGGTGGCCAATGCCAAGGCACTCGCCGCCTCCATGATCGAAGGTGGCTGCGACATCACAACGGGCGGCACGGACACGCATTTGATGCTGGTCGATCTTCGCAAGAAGAACCTCACCGGCAAGGCCGCCGAAGCCTCGCTGGGCCGCGCTTTCATCACCTGCAACAAGAACGGCATTCCGTTTGATCCGCAAAAGCCGATGATCACCTCCGGCATCCGTCTGGGAACCCCGGCCGGCACCACGCGCGGCTTCGGCCAAGCGGAGTTCAAGGAAGTCGGCAACCTCATTAACGAGGTGCTGGATGGGCTTTCCAAGAATGGCGATGAAGGCAACGGCAAGGTGGAAGCCGCGGTACGCAACAAGGTGAAGAAACTCACCGGCCGCTTCCCGATCTATAGCTGAAGGAGATAGAAGGTGCGCTGTCCTTACTGCGGAAACGCTGACACACAGGTCAAGGACAGCCGCTCCAGCGAAGACGGCTCGGCCATCCGCCGCAGGCGTCATTGCCCCGATTGCGGTGGCCGCTTCACCACCTTCGAGCGCGTGCAATTGCGCGAGCTGATGGTGGTGAAGAAAACCGGCCGCCGCGTTCCCTTCGACCGCGACAAACTCGCCCGCTCGGTCCAAGTGGCCCTCCGCAAACGCCCCGTGGACCCTGAACGCATCGAACGCATGATCTCCGGCATCGTGCGCCAGCTGGAAGCGCAGGGCGAGAATGAGGTCAAGTCCGAGGGCATCGGCAAGCTCGTCATGGAAGGCCTAAAGGGGCTGGACGACGTCGCCTATGTCCGCTTCGCCTCCGTCTACAAGGATTTCCGCGAAGCCAAGGATTTCGAGGAATTGCTAGGCGAGTTGTCGGGCGAGGAAGAAAACGGCGGGGATTAACCCGTCATCCCTCAATCAAAATGTCATTCTCGCTTGCGCGGGAATGACAGCCTAATGTGGAGGTCGATTGGCCCCCTTCCAGAACCCCAGCCGCAGGTTTAGGCTTGGTGCATTATGCAGACAGATGACCTTCACTTCATGGCCCAGGCTTTGCGGCTTGGCCGGCGCGGCATGGGGCATACGGGTGAGAACCCGTCGGTCGGCTGCGTCATCGTGAAAGAGGGTGAGGTGAAGGGCTTGGGCTTCACCCAACCCGGTGGCCGCCCCCATGCCGAAACGCAGGCCTTGCTGCTGGCAGGCACACAGGCCAAGGGTGCCACCGCTTATGTCACGCTGGAACCCTGTAGCCACCACGGCAAAACCCCGCCTTGTGCCGATGCGCTGATTGCGGCGGGCATTTCCCGCGCCGTCATCGCCATCCAAGACCCCGATCCGCGCGTCTGCGGCAATGGCATCCAGCGTTTGCGCGATGCCGGGGTGGAGGTGACAATCGGCACCCTTGCTGAAGAAGCCCGCCGGGATTTGGCCGGTTTCCTCACACGCACCATCCAAAACCGCCCGCATGTGACTCTAAAACTTGCCCTTTCCGCCGATGGTATGATGGCGGCCGTACCCGGAGCCAGAACCATGATCACCGGACCCGCCGCCAATGCGCGCACGCATTTGATGCGTGCCCGTTCGGATGCGATCATGGTCGGCATCGGCACCGTTCTGGCTGATGATCCCGAGCTCACCTGCCGCCTGCCGGGGCTGGAACACCGCTCGCCCATCCGCGTCGTGGCCGATGCGCGCCTTGCCTTGCCACTCACCTCCAAGCTGATGACCACCGCCGCCCAAGTGCCGGTCTGGCTGCTCACGACAGGCGACACCGCGCCCGATGAGCCTGGCCTCACCGCCATCAAATGCCGCGCTACGCCCGAAGGTCGCCTCGATTTCGCCGATGCTCTCACCCATCTGGCCGCCCATGGCGTGGGCCGCCTGATGGTGGAAGGGGGCGCGCGGGTCGCCAAGGGGCTGTTAGGGCAGGGCCTTGTGGACGAACTTGCCATGTTCACCAGCCCCAAAGAACTCGGCCCCGGTGGCCTCAAGCCCGACATCAACCTTGCAGCCTTCCGCCTGCACCATGAGGAAATGCTTGGGGATGACCGCCTGACGGTCTATGAAGCACTCCGCTAACGCCAGAGCCTTGCGAGGAGTGCCCATTTGTTCACCGGTATCGTCACCGATCTGGGAGAGGTTGTTGAAGTGGCAAAGCGCGGAGATACGCGCTTTGTGATCGCCACGCATGACGACCCCGCCACCATCGCCATCGGTGCGTCCATCGCCTGTTCCGGCTGCTGCCTCACCGCCATTGAAACGGGCAGGTTGCCCGATGGCCGGGGTTTTTTCGCGGTGGAAGCCTCCGCCGAAACGCTTTCCAAAACCACGCTTGCGCGCTGGCAGAAGGGCACCCGCATCAACCTCGAACGCGCTCTGAAAATAGGCGACGAATTGGGCGGGCATATTGTTTCGGGCCATGTGGATGGTGTGGGCGAAATCGTCTCCATCACGCCAGAGGGCGACTCCATGCGCTTTCGCTTCCGCGCTCCGGCGGAAATCGCCCGCTTCATCGCCTCCAAAGGTTCCATCTGCTTGGATGGCACCTCGCTGACGGTGAATGAGGTGGAAGGCCTAGAATTCGGGGTGAACCTCATCCCGCATACCCTCAAAGTGACAAGCTGGGGCGCATCGCAAGCGGGCGACCCGGTGAATATGGAAATCGACATGCTCGCGCGCTATGTAGCGCGCCTTACGGAGTTCAAATCGTGAAGCCTGAAGCCAAAACCGCGCAAGCCATCCGGGTGGAAGCCCATATCCTCATCGTGGAAGCCCGCTTCTACACCGAGCTTGCCGATGAACTGGCGCGCGGTGCCATTGCCGCCATTGAAGCGGCTGGGGCCACATGGGAGCGCGTTTCGGTTCCCGGTGCCTTGGAAATTCCCGGTGCCATCGCCTTGGCCGATACCGCAGGCCGTTTTGATGCCTATGTGGCACTGGGCACCGTCATCCGGGGCGAAACCAGCCATTATGATATCGTGGCAGGCGAAAGTGCGCGCGCCATCATGGATTTGACGCTCGAAGGCCTGTGCATCGGCAATGGCATTCTGACGGTCGAAAACGAAGCCCAGGCCTGGGCCCGCGCGAAAGTTTCCGAAATGAACAAAGGCGCAGGGGCCGCTGAAGCCGCCATCGCCATGGTGGCCCTTGCGATGGACATGCTGCCGGACGACGAAGACGATGCGGAGTTGAACTAACGTGGCCGAAGACCTCCGCAAACCCCGCCGCCCTGTGGCCCGCTCGGCTGCCCGTCTGGGTGCCGTGCAGGCACTGTACCAGATGGATCTGGCGCAGACGGAACTTGGCGAAGTGCTGGCGCAATTCTCCTCACGCTCAGCCGGTGAAGCCTTTGAGGACGGCCAATGCGGCGAAGCTGATTTCCGCTTCCTGAAAGACATTGTGGAAGGCGTGGTGCGCGAGCAGATCACCCTCGACCGCAAGATCGAAACCTGTTTGGCCGATGGCTGGACCCTGCCGCGCTTGGACTCCACCCTGCGCGCCATTCTGCGCGCCGGGGCTTATGAACTCATGTTCCGCGATGATGTGCCAGCGAAGGCCAGCATTAGCGAATATGTCGATGTAACCCGCGCCTTTTTTGATGTAGACGAACCAAAGTTCGTGAATGGCGTGCTCGACGCGCTGGCAAAGTCCCTCACAAATCCAAGGTTATAAGTAGATGACACAAGAGCAGGCGGCCTTCACGATGATCGACGATAGGCCCGCCCGCCGCAATGTGTTGCTGCTGGCTGTCGCGGGCTCGCTGTGTTCGGCGGTTACCGTCATGCTGTTCGGAAGTGCGGGCCTTGTGGGAACGGTGCTGGCGCCTGACCGCGCTTGGGCCACCTTGCCGCTCACCGCCTTTGTGACGGGAACCCTGATTGCATCTTTCCCCAGCGCCATGCTGATGAAGCGTTTTGGCCGCAAGCCTGTGTTCATCGGTGGCGCGGTGACGGGCCTCGTCGGTACAGCCCTTGCCGCACAAGCCATCATCTGGGGCCATTTCGGCCTATTCGTGGCCGCTTGCGCTTTACAGGGTGTCTATCAGGCCACCGCCAATTATTACCGCTTCGCTGCCGCCGATGCCGCCAGCGATGAATTCCGCCCCCGCGCCATTTCCTGGGTGCTGACGGGCGGTGTGGCCGCCGCGTTTCTCGGCACGCTCATCGTGATGGGAACCGCCAAGCTGCTCGATCCGTTCATGTTCGCTGCCTCCTATCTAACCGGGGCCGGACTTGCCATTCTCGCCATGCCGGTGCTGGCCGCCCTGAGCGTGCCGCCGCCTGTGGAAATCAAGCTCGGAGAAGAAGGCCGCGCATTGCCGCAAATCCTGCGCGATCCGCGTTTTCTGGCCGCCATGCTCTCCGGCATGATTTCCTATGGCCTCATGAACCTTGTGATGACGGCAAGCCCCATTGCTATGGTGGATTGCGGCCTGACGGTGAATGACGCCGCCTTTGCCCTGCAATGGCATGTGCTGGCCATGTATGTGCCAAGCTTCTTTACCGGCGGGCTGATTACCCGTTTTGGAGCCGCCCGCATCACCGCCGCAGGCCTGTTTCTGCTGGGGTGCTGCGGGTGTTGTGGCCTTATCCGGCATCGCCTTCCATCATTTCGCCATTGCCCTCATTTTGCTGGGGCTGGGCTGGAATTTCGGCTTTATCGGGGCCACAGCCTTGCTAACCAGGTGCTATTCGCCCGCCGAGCGCGACCGCGCCCAAGGCATCAATGAGTTTGCCATATCCGCCACCGTGGCCTTCGCCTCGCTCAGTTCCGGCAAGATTCTAGCGGCGGCGGGCTGGTCGGCGGTCAATCTGACGGTATTTCCGGCGGTGGCCATTTCGCTGGCGCTTCTGCTTTGGTTACAGAGCCGCCCGGGGCCTGTTTCCACAAGAACTTAAATCGGTTGCCTTGTAACAAGGCTTTTGGCAACCTCCCGGCGATTTTCCGGGTTGGAGGGAATCGCAACGCTTGCGACGCCTGGCCGGAAGCTAACTTGTAACACAAGGTTCAAACCATGGATTCGGTAACGCTCTGGCTGATCGTCGCTTCCGGCGCTCTGTCTATCGTATATGGCGTGGTCACGACCCGTTCGCTCATGGCAGCGGATGCGGGCTCGGCACGCATGCAGGAAATCTCGGCCGCCGTTCGTGAGGGCGCACAGGCCTATCTGAAACGCCAATACACCGCGATCAGCCTTGTCGGCGTGGTCATCTTCGTCCTCGCTTGGTATTTGCTCGGCATGTGGTCGGCGATTGGCTTTGCCATCGGTGCCATTCTGTCCGGCGCTGCCGGTTTCATCGGCATGAACGTGTCGGTGCGCGCCAATGTGCGCGTGGCACAGGCGGCCACCAAGTCACTGGCCGGTGGCCTTGACCTCGCCTTCAAGGCAGGTGCGGTGACGGGCTTGCTGGTGGCGGGTTTGGGCCTTCTGGGTGTGACCCTCTATTTCGCCTTCCTGCAAGGCTCCATGGGCTTTGACCCGACAAGCCGCACGGTGATCGACGCACTGGTGGCCTTGTCCTTCGGTGCCTCGCTCATCTCCATCTTCGCGCGTCTCGGCGGCGGCATCTTTACCAAGGGTGCTGACGTGGGCGGTGACATGGTGGGCAAGGTCGAAGCGGGCATTCCCGAAGACGATCCCCGCAACCCCGCCACCATCGCCGACAATGTCGGCGACAACGTGGGCGATTGCGCCGGCATGGCCGCTGACCTGTTCGAAACCTATGTGGTGACGGCTGTTGCTACCATGGTGCTGGCAGCCATCGCTCTGCCGGCTGAGTTCAAGCTCGCTGGCATGGTGTTGCCGCTGGCCATTGGCGGCGCTTGCGTCGTCACCTCCATCATCGGCACCTATTTCGTCAAGCTGGGTGCCAGCAACAACATCATGGGCGCGCTCTACAAGGGCGTCATCGCAACGGGCCTGCTGTCGCTCGTCGCACTCTATCCCGTGATCTCTTACGTGTTCGGCGGCATGACCGTAGACCTCGGCGGCTTCTCGCCGATGGATCTGTTCTGGTGCGGCGTGGTGGGCCTCGTGATCACCGCAGCCATCATCTGGATCACCGAATACTACACCGGCACGGGCAAGCGCCCGGTCAACTCCATCGCTGAAGCCTCGATCACCGGTCACGGCACCAACGTGATCCAAGGTCTTGCCGTTTCGATGGAAGCCACCGCACTTCCCGCCCTCGTCATCGTGGCGGGCATCATCGTTACCTATGTTCTGGGTGGCCTGTTCGGCACGGCCGTTGCCGTGACCACCATGCTGGCGCTCGCTGGCATGATCGTCGCACTCGACGCCTTCGGCCCCGTCACCGACAATGCCGGTGGCATTGCCGAAATGGCCGGTTTGCCCAAGGAGGTGCGCCACAACACCGACGCGCTCGACGCTGTCGGCAACACCACCAAGGCCGTAACCAAGGGCTATGCCATCGGCTCGGCTGGCCTCGGCGCGCTCGTGCTGTTCGCCGCCTATACGCAGGACTTGGCCTATTTCACCGCGCAGGCGGATGCGGATGGTTCAACCGTCTACCAGTACTTCAAGGGTCTGGGTGCGGTGGACTTCTCGCTGGCCAATCCTTACGTGGTCGTCGGCCTCCTGTTCGGTGGCCTGCTGCCTTATCTGTTCGGCGGCATGTCCATGACGGCCGTTGGCCGCGCCGCGCAGTCGGTGGTGGTTGAAGTGCGCCGCCAGTTCAAGGAAAAGCCCGGCATCATGAAGGGCACCGAAAAGCCTGACTATGGCCGTGCGGTGGATATGCTGACCAAGGCCGCGATCAAGGAAATGATCGTGCCTTCGATGCTGCCCGTGCTTTCACCCATCGTGGTGTTCTTCGTCATCCTTCCGATCGCCGGCAAGGCGCAGGCCTTCTCGGCTGTGGGTGCCATGCTCATGGGCGTGATCGTGACAGGCCTGTTCGTGGCCATCTCGATGACGGCTGGTGGTGGCGCTTGGGACAATGCCAAGAAGTCCTTCGAGGACGGCTTTGTAGACTCCAAGGGTGTCAAGCATCTGAAGGGTTCGGACGCCCACAAGGCATCCGTGACCGGTGACACTGTCGGCGATCCCTACAAGGACACGGCTGGTCCTGCCGTCAACCCGATGATCAAGATCACCAACATCGTCGCGCTCTTGCTGCTCGCCGTTCTGGCGCACGGCTAAGCGACTGGCTTTGCCAAAAACAAACCCCGCGAGGAGCGATCCTCGCGGGGTTTTTTATTCCGAAATCGGGTTCGGCTTACTGCCAGACACCGCCACCGGCGGAGGAAGGCGAACCGCCGTCAAAGCGTCCGGCATTGGTCAGAAGCTGCTGCAACACAGTCAGCTCCTTGCCCTTGGTCGGTGTCGCATTGGGGTTGAAATTGACGACCTTGCCATCCTCCAGGCCATAATTGCCGAACGAGGCCACCTGATCATTGGTGTCAAAACGGATCGCCAGCACGCGGCGATCTGTCTCCACAGGCGTCAGGAAAGCTGTCGTTTCCAGCTTGCTGGAGATGTAATAATAGCTGTCACCTTCTGAGGCGATGGTGGCGGTGGTTGAGGGTGAGCCGAGCAGGGCTTCAACCTCGGCCTTGCTCATGCCCTGGCGCACATTGTCCATATCGCTGCCACGCGGCTGATATCCGCGATAATCAATCTGCGGCGTGCAGGCAACAAGCGCCAAGCCACTCAGCGCCAAGGTGAGGAACCCGCGCCGATTTGATTTTCTGTTCCCGCTGGCCAAAGCCATTCAATGATCCTATCTGTCTGTCTGTCAGCTGGCGTTCAGTGCTAAACCATTGCCAGCGCCCTGAAAAGAGCGACTCTTGAGATGTTCTGGAAGCAGTTTTTCAAATCCACCCCCCGCGTAGACGCCGCACGCGAGCTTTATGCGGCCATTGTGGCGCAGGCGCGGCAGGAAGGCTTTTACGCCGCCCTCGGCGTGCCCGACACGCTGGATGGCCGTTTTGACCTCATCACGCTGCATGCCGTGCTGGTAATGGACCGACTAGGCCAATCGGCAGACGCCAAAACCCGCGATTTCGGCCAAATCGTCTTTGATGAGATGTTCGCCGCTCTCGACATGAATTTGCGCGAAATGGGGGTAGGCGACCTTTCCATCTCCAAGCGCGTGAAGAAAATGGCCGAAGTGTTTTATGGCCGCGCCGGGGCTTACCGCGAAGCCTTGAAGGCGGGCGACGACAAGGCACTGGCCAAGGCCATTGCCCGCAATATCTACCCCGAAGGTGCCCCCAAGGGCGCGTCGGAGCGATTGGCCAAATATGTGAAAGACACCGCCGCAAAGCTTTCCAAGCAAAAAGAGAGCGATCTTCTGGCCGCCCGCGTTTCCTTTCCCAATGCGCCGGAGTCATTGAAATGACTGTCGAATTCTCCCGCCTCATCCCCGTGGACCGGGTGCCGGATCTAGGCAGCCGCGAAAAGCTGGAGGCCAATGAGGAAGAACGCGCCGGCTTGGCCGCCCGCTTCGAACTTGTGTCCATCCGGTCGTTCACCGGCAAGATGGAGCTCAAACCCTGGCGCAAGGGCGGCATCCGGGTGACGGGGCGGATGGAGGCGGACGTAACGCAAAGCTGTGTCGTGACCCTCGACCCCTTCGACACCAACGTAACCTTTGAAATTGAACGCTTTTTCCTCGGCAAAACCAATGCCGGTGCCACCCAGGTGCGCGATGTGGAAAGCCTTGAGGGCGACGAGCCGGACCTCATCGTGGACAATTCCATCGACTTGGGCGAGCTGGCCGCCGAAGAACTGGGCCTGGCGCTCGACCCCTATCCGCGCAAGCCCGGCGCGGAATTTGTTTCCGCCGCCGAACCGGAAGCGGCCGAAAATACCCGCCAACCCTTCGCCAGCCTTGCAGCTTTGCGTAAAAAGGGCGATTGAACAGCCATAGTTTCCGAAAGCTGGCAGGTTGGTGCTAAACTGGCCTCACATCATGGAATCATTTGCCGCAGAATGACGAACGGATTGACGATAGCCATCGACGCCATGGGCGGCGATTCTGGCCCTGAAATGGTCATGGCCGCACTGGAAATCGTGGCGACGCGCCATCCCGGTGTGCAAATGCTCGCTTTTGGCGATGAAGCCCGTTTGACCCCGCTTCTGGCCCGCTATCCCAAGGCCAAGGCCGTCACTCAAATCCGGCATGCTTCCGTTTCGATTTCGATGGATGAAAAGCCCAGCCAAGCCCTACGCAAGGGCAAGGGCAATAGCAGCATGTGGCTGGCCGCTGAGGCGGTGAAGTCTGGTGAGGCGCAAATGGCCGTTTCGGCGGGCAATACGGGCGCCCTGATGGCGCTATCGAGCCTTTCGCTGCGTACCATCCCCGGCGTGCGCCGCCCCGCCATTGCCGCCATCTGGCCCACGCTTCGCGGTGAAACCATTGTGCTCGATGTCGGTGCCAATGTGGGCGCGGATGCCGAAACCTTGGTGGATTACGCCATTATGGGCGAAGCCATGGCGCGCTGCCTTTTCGGCATCGACCGGCCCACTGTCGGGCTTTTGAATATCGGCGTCGAAGAAGCCAAAGGCGTTGAGGAAGTCAAAGAAGCCGCCCGCCTGCTGCGAGATTCAAGCCTGCCCATTGAATATGCAGGCTTTGTGGAAGGCGGCGACATTGGGCGCGGCACGGTGGATGTCGTTGTGACCGAAGGCTATACCGGCAATATCGCGCTCAAAACCGCTGAAGGCACCGCCCATCAGGTCGGAGCCTTCCTGAAACAGGCCTTAAAGCGCTCTTGGCGCTCGCAAATAGGCGCATTGCTGGCAAGGGACGCCTTTGCCGCGCTGAAGGCCAAAATGGACCCAAAATCCCACAATGGCGGCGTTTTCCTCGGCCTCAACGGAATTGTCGTGAAAAGTCATGGCGGTTCGGACGCCGAAGGCTTTGCCTCTGCCGTGGCGCTGGGTGTGGACATGGCGCGCAATGAGTTGGTGGGCAAGATCAAGGCTGACATTGCCGCCAAGAACCTGCTAGAGGCTTCCGCCGCGGCAGCGGACAAGTCCGCTGCGACCGCTTGAAGAATAAAGGGCCGTGAAATGCTGCGATCCGTGATGCAGGGCGTCGGTTCCTGCCTGCCCGAGCGTGTGCTGACAAATCATGATCTTGCCAAGCTGGTTGATACCAGTGACGAGTGGATTGTGGAGCGCAGCGGCATCCACGCCCGCCACATAGCCGCTGACGGCGAAAAGACTTCCGACCTTGCCGTGGGTGCGGCCCTGGCGGCCTTGAAGCATGCAGGCATGGAGGCCAACTCCATCGACCTCATCGTGCTGGCCACCTCCACGCCCGACCAAACCTTCCCCGCCACCGCCACCACCGTGCAGGCCCGTCTCGGCATCACCCACGGGGCGGCTTTTGATGTGCAGGCGGTTTGCTCAGGCTTTATTTATGCACTGACCACGGCAGATGCCCTGATCCGCTGCGGGCACGCCAAGCGCGCGCTGGTGATTGGCGCAGAAACCTTCTCGCGGATTCTGGATTGGACGGATCGTTCCACATGCGTGCTTTTTGGCGATGGCGCGGGGGCTGTCGTTCTGGAAGCCCAGCAAGGCGATGGCACAATCGCCGATCGCGGCATTCTGACCAGCCGTCTGCATTCGGACGGACGCTACAATGACAAGCTCTATGTCGATGGTGGTCCTTCCAGCACCAAAACCGTGGGCTATTTGCGGATGGAAGGTAAAGAGGTTTTCCGCCACGCCGTCACCAATATCGCCGCCGTGATGGATGAGGTGATGCAGGAAATGAAGCTGACGCCGCAGGATATCCAGTGGATCGTGCCGCATCAGGCCAATCGGCGCATTTTGGAAGGTACGGCCCGCAAGCTGAACATTCCGGCTGACCGCATTGTCATCACCCTCGACCGCCACGGAAACACCTCCGCCGCTTCCATTCCGCTGGCACTCGACACGGCCGTAAAAGACGGCCGCATCCAGCGCGGCGACCTCGTTCTGATGGAGGCAATGGGCGGTGGCTTCACCTGGGGCGCAGCACTGGCGCGCTGGTGACCGGAAAGCGAAGTTGAGCGCTTTGCACTAAGTCATTGACTTATCATGAAACCTTCGCTGGAATAGGCGTGAAACTGAGGGGAAACACCATGTCCGGCAAGACGCTGACCCGAGCTGATCTGAGTGAGGCGGTCCACAAACAGGTGGGCTTGTCGCGAGCGGAGTCGGCTGATCTGGTGAAAGCCATTCTGGATGCCATGACGGATACGCTGGTCACCGGCGAAACCGTCAAGCTGTCATCCTTCGGCACCTTCATGGTGCGATCCAAGACCGGCCGCATCGGCCGCAATCCCAAGACAGGCGAGGAAGTGCCGATCACCCCGCGCCGCGTGCTTGTCTTCCGTCCGAGCCAGGTGATGAAGAACGTCATCAACGGCGAGGAACCCGGCACCGAGGATTGATCCTCATGGTGGCCGCCGACGACAAATCCCCGGACGCATTCCGCACCATCAGTGAAGTGGCTGATGATCTCGATGTGCCGCAACACGTTCTGCGCTTCTGGGAAACCCGCTTCAGCCAAATCCGGCCCATGAAGCGCGGCGGGGGCAGGCGCTATTACCGGCCCGCCGACATTGATCTTCTCAAAGGCATCCGCCATCTGCTCTATGGTGAAGGCTACACCATCCGTGGCGTGCAGCGCATTTTGAAAGAGGAGGGCACCGCCCACCTCATCGCCATCGGTCGCGGTGAAGCCGAAGCCGACAAGCCCGCCGTGGCCGCCAATGAGCCCAAATCCGTAGCCGTGGCCCCGCGCATCCAGAAAAGCGTGGCCGAAGCCCCTGAAGTGGCCTCCATGCGTAAGGAACCGCGTCTAGGCAGCGACGCACCTAAGGGCGATGACCTGACAGCTGAACAGGAACGCCTCTTGCGCGAAGCACTGGGCGATCTGGCCGCAGCACGAAAAATTCTGGCGATGTCGGATTGAAGTGAAGCGGCCCTGATTTTTCAATCACCAAAAGCGTTTGGTGGCGAAGGCTTTGCCGGAGCTAAATCTAAAAGTGCTTTTTTGCAAAAGCCCTGCCTGAAGCGGTTTTCAAGTAAGCTTCAAATTTGTTCGCTTTGTCATGGTCTGAGAAAGCGAGATAACCCACAAGCTTCCAAGGTATAAATTTCTTGGTGTGTGTGGATTCACCCCTGTTATGTTCGCCATAACGTTTTTTGAGGTCAACTGTGCAGCCTACATAATATCTGTCGGGGGAAGCTTCGCTTTGCAGCATGTAAACATACTTCAAACGGTCCGTCTCCGCTAAAGCTCCGACGTGACATCCGCTTTCGCAACGCCACGACGCGCTTGGCTCCGCCAATCACGCCGTAGCGTAGCGAAGGCGGATGGTCGGCGTGACAGGATTTGAACCTGCGACCCCTTGACCCCCAGTCAAGTGCGCTACCAGGCTGCGCTACACGCCGAATGCGGTGGAAGTAGCAGAGGCGGTCTGGGGCGTCAATGAAGTTAGCTTTTGTGCCGGATAGGCAAGGGAATTCGCACAAAGGAACAGTTTGTTAACCCTTTGCTTACCACGCCATGTTGATGGTTGAGGTTGGACTTTCTTGGGGATTCTTCAGCCGCCATGCCGACCCTTGCCCGAAAGGCACAAAAGCCATGATCCGCGGCTGGATAGCTCGGCTGGGCAGGCTTGCGCTTTTCGCGCTCGTGGGTGCCCTCTTTGGCCTTGCGGCTGTCATCGGCTCGATGCAGTTTTTCGCGCAAGGCAAAATCGCTGAAATCGCAATTCAACTCACCCCCGCTGATCCAGAATTGCCATTGTCCGTGGAAGAATTGGGCGCAGAGGCGAAAGCCCTTCTGCAAGACCCATCCGCCGCAGCCGCCGATCCAATCGCGGGCCTGGAAATTTTGCAGGATGTGCAGGCGGGCACCTTGAGCCTGCGCCTTCAATCCAAAGATGGTGCCTTGGCGAGCGGCATTCTCACGCGCCTTGCCGAAGCCTATGCTGGGCGCGCGCAAGCCGAGCTTCCCGATTTCCTGCTTTTGGCCCGCAATACAGGCGCTTTGAAGAAAGAACTCAACGAAGCCGAAGCCCGCCTCACGGCCATCAAGGGTGAACTGGCCGATCTTCAGGCCACGGGTGCGTCGGGTGAATTGAAAAGCCAGATCACCACCGCCGAACAAAAAGCCGAAGACGCCCGCGCCACCGCGCTGGCCGTGCGCCGCGCTATCGATGCAGCCACCGTTGCCGACTCGACCTTGCGCCCCCTCAAGACGCCGAAGCTCGATGAGCTGCGCTTGGAGCGCGAAGGACTTCTGGCCGATATGGATTCCATGTCGATGGATGTGGTGGCCGATGATCCGCGCCTTCTGGATGCGCGTTTCGAATTGCGCCGCCTTGAAGCCCGTATCAGCGAGCAGGCAGACCGCATTGCCGCTTCCCTTGAATCTGACTCCCGCAAGGCTCTCAACCGTGCGGCAGATCTGCGCGCGCGTCTGGGTGCGCTGGGAAAGGCCGAGGTGCTTGAGCAAACCCAGAGCGAGCTTTTTGAAACGGTAGCCAAGCTGCGCGCCTCCCTTGAGCAATCGCTCACAAAACTTGCCGCCCATCAGGCATCCAGCAAACAATCTCGCTTCTCCGTGCGCGTCACTGGCCCTGCACGCATTACATCCATCAACGCATTGCCTTCGTGGCGTTTAAGCCTCGCAGCTGCTTTGCTGGGCGGGCTTGCTGCTGTTCTGCTGAGCATTTTCAAGCCCAGCCGCCCGGCACCACACGCCCAACCACAAGCCCAACCGCAAGCGCAAGTCCAAGCGCAAGTGGTCCAACAGGCACCGGTGGCAAAACCAGCCCAAGCGCCCGCGCATCAAGTTGTCATCGCACCGCAAGCGCCGGTGCCACGTTCGGATGACTGGCAGCAATCCTTCACGGCTGCGGCACGCATTCTGGCTGAAACAAATACGCGCCCGGTTGCCGCGCATGAGGATGAGCAGTCCATTCCTGATATGCCCGGAGCGGTAATGGCCTCAGAAGTGCGCCGTGCTGGCCTGTGGGCGGATGAGTTGATGCAGCGGCCGGGGGTTCGCTTGTTCGGTGTCATCGGCATTCATCCCGCCAGTGCCGATAGCGCGGCACTTAGTTTGGAAATGGCACGCAAATTCGCGGGCGAATTGCCGCGCGTGGTGCTGGTGGATGTGTCGCCGCAACCGCAGATGCTCTCGCGCCTTTTGCCGATGCCATCTGGTGGCGGAACGCTGGCTGATTTCACCTCAGGCCGCGCATCGCTTTCCGAAGTGATTTCGCGCGATGAAGACTCTGGCCTGCATTGGGTGGAAGGCAGCACGGCCAATGCCGGATCGCGCCTTACCACCATGCTGCAAGCCTTGTCGGCCGCATATGATATCGTCGTGTTGCATTTGGGGGCTTATACCACGGCATCTCCCGGGGCATTGATGGCCTGTCAGGCCGCCGCCGTGACGGCACCCATGCTCGATGCCATTGAAGCCCGCAAGGTTATGGACGGCCTGCGGCAGGCCGGCATCGCCCATACTGAATTTGTGGCAAGTTCTGGGGCCGGAACCCAGCGCAACCGGGCCGCTTAGGGCCGGTTCATCCAACGGATGATGAACATGACACCGGGAAGCCAGCCAAGCCCGGCAGCGATGAAAAAGGCAAGCTGAAGGGCAGGGTGGGCCTCATGCGCGGCGAATTGGACGGCCACCAGCATGATCAAAAGGCAGTAAACCGTCAGAAATCCGACGGTGCAGAACATGCCAAGGGCTTTGCGAGAACGCTGCTTCATGCCAACAGGCTTTACGGCCTTGGCAGGGTTGGCGCAACGGGTTGACCTTGCGACATGAAGTGCCGTTGCCCGCCTGGCGGTGAACCGATAAGGAAACCATTATGACCACGCCCACCGCCCGTCAGATCGCCGCCCGCCCCTATATCCGCCTGTGGCTCTATGTCATGGCGGGGCTGGTTTTCGCCATGGTGATTGTGGGCGGGGCCACAAGGCTCACCGATTCCGGCCTGTCCATCACCGAATGGCGCCCACTTCTGGGTGCCATCCCGCCGCTGACCCATGAGGCTTGGCTGGAAGCTTTCGCGAAATATAAGGCCATTCCTGAATACCAGATCGTCAATAAGGGCATGAGCTTGGAGGAGTTCGAGTTCATTTACTGGTGGGAATGGGGCCATCGGTTCATGGGCCGCATCATCGGCTTGACTTTCCTGCTGCCCTTTCTGTTCTTCCTGTTCACGGGCCGCATGGAACGCTCACAAGTGCCGCGTCTGGTCGGGCTTTTCATTCTCGGTGGCCTACAGGGCGCACTCGGCTGGTACATGGTGAAAAGCGGTCTCACGGAGCGGGTGGATGTGAGCCAATACCGCCTTGCCGCTCATCTGACGCTTGCTACCTTCATCTTCGCCGCCATTTGCTGGACGGCACTGGGCATTGGGCGCGAACGCCCGCGCCAGTTTGGCATCATGGGCAACCGGGCAGGCGTGCTGGTGGTGCTATTGTTCATCCAAATCGCCCTTGGCGGCTTTGTTGCCGGGCTGGATGCCGGCATGGGCTACAATACTTGGCCCCTGATGGACGGCCAATTCATCCCCGCTGGCCTTTTCATCATGGAACCGCTGTGGCGCAATCTGTTTGAAAATGCCATGACGGTGCAATTCACCCATCGCATGACGGCCTATTTCGTCGTCCTCGCCGTCATCGCCCATTGGCTGATCACCCCCATGCGCCGCCAGAGCGACGACAATGCCCGCCGTGGCCTGAATGGGCTGGTGGTGGCTGTGCTGGCGCAGGCCATGATCGGCATTTGGACGCTGTTGGCGCAGGTGCCCATCCATTTGGGCCTTATCCATCAGGGCGGGGCGCTGGTTGTGTTGGCCTTTGCGCTCGTACATCTGCATTACGCCACCCTTTCCCCCCAAATGGGAGCGCGTGTGGGCCTTTCACCAGCCGCCGATCTCCGATAAAGCTCTGAGCCTCACAGTGAGGGGGCGAGCATGACAGGCAAAATCCGCATCGGCGTTATTGGCGCATCCGGCTATACGGGTGCCGACCTGATCCGCCTGGCCGTCCGCCACCCCGCCATCGAGATCACGGCTCTTACCGCCAACACCTATGCCGGAAAGCCCGTAGCCTCCGTCTATCCGCATCTGGCACCGCTCAACCTGCCCGACATGGTCAAGAATGAAGATGTGGACTGGTCAAAGCTGGATGCCGTGTTCTGCGGCCTGCCGCACGCAACCAGCCAAGAGCTGATTGCCACCCTGCCGGAACACTTGAAAATCATCGACATGTCCGCCGATTTCCGCCTGCGCGATCCGGCTGTTTACGAGGCGACTTATGGCGGCCCGCACAAGGCCATGCATCTCCAGAAAGAGGCCGTCTACGGCCTCACGGAGCATTACCGTCAAGCCGTCAAACAGGCGCGGCTCGTCGCCTGTCCCGGCTGCTATCCCACCGCCACGCTGCTTGTGCTTTTGCCGCTGGTGAAAGCAGGCGCGATTGATGCGGGCGATCTGATCATTGACGCCAAGTCCGGCGTCTCCGGTGCTGGCCGCTCGCTGAAACAGAATATCCTGTTCTGCGAGGCAGGCGAGGGCATGACGCCTTATGGCGTTGCCACCCACCGCCATGCGCCAGAAATTGAACAGGAAATCGCGGTGGTGGCGGGCAAGCCCGTGCTGGTGAACTTCACCCCCCATCTCATCCCCATGAGCCGGGGTGAACTTGTGACGGCCTATGCCAAGCTCGCCCAATCTGCCACCGCCGCTGATTGTGCTGCCATTCTGGCGCTGGCCTACAAGAACGAACCCTTCGTCCACATGGCACCGCAAGGCATCTTCCCCGCCACCCAGCAGGTTCGCGGCTCTAACAATGTCATGCTCGGCGCTTATGCCGACCGCATTCCTGGCCGCGTGATTCTCATTTCTGCCCTCGACAATCTGGTGAAGGGTTCAGCGGGCCAAGCCATCCAGAACTTCAACCTGATGTTCGGCCTGCCCGAAACGCAAGGGCTGGAGCAGGTGGCGTTGTTCCCTTAAGTAACACTGCCGTAACGGAAATTTGACTTTTGGAGCATTCGGCTGTGGCATTTCCGCCACAGCGGGCAGATTTGTGCAAAGCGCAGCGGGCGCCGTCCAAATTGCTCTACATTCCGCCTCAAAACACGCATAGCGTTCGGCCATCGAGAGGGGCCGACGGCGATCTCATCGCCGCCGAAATGGAGTGTGTTTGCGACATGACGAAATGGACTTTTGACAAATCCCGGCTTCCCAGCCGCCACGTGACCGAAGGTCCGAACCGCGCCCCCCACCGCTCCTATCTTTACGCCATGGGTCTGACGAAAGAGCAGATCCACCAGCCCTTCGTGGGCGTGGCCTCCTGCTGGAACGAAGCCGCCCCTTGCAACATTTCTCTGATGCGTCAGGCGCAGGCCGTGAAAAAGGGTGTGGCCGCCGCCGGTGGCACCCCGCGCGAATTCTGCACCATCTCCGTGACAGACGGCATCGCCATGGGTCATGAGGGCATGAAATCCTCGCTCGTGTCGCGCGAAGTGATTACGGACTCGGTGGAACTGACCATGCGCGGCCATTCTTATGACGCGCTCGTCGGCCTTGCCGGTTGTGACAAGTCGCTGCCCGGCATGATGATGGCGATGGTGCGTCTCAACGTGCCTTCAGTGTTCATCTATGGCGGCTCCATCCTTCCCGGCTCTTTCCGCGGCAAGGATGTGACGGTGCAGGATTTGTTCGAAGCCGTCGGCAAGCACTCGGTCGGTGATATGTCCGACGAAGATCTGGACGAGTTGGAACAAGTTGCCGCCCCTTCGGCTGGTGCCTGCGGCGCGCAGTTCACCGCCAACACAATGGCAACTGTTTCCGAAGCCATTGGCTTGGCGCTGCCTTATTCGGCTGGCGCACCGGCCCCTTATGAAATCCGCGACAAGTTCTGCTTCACCGCTGGCGAAATGGTGATGGAACTCATCGCCCGCAACATCCGCCCGCGCGATATCGTGACGCGCAAGGCGCTGGAAAATGCCGCAACCGTGGTTGCCGCTTCTGGTGGCTCCACCAACGCGGCCCTTCACCTCCCCGCCATCGCGCATGAAGCGGGCATTGATTTTGATCTGTTCGATGTCGCCGAAATCTTCAAGCGCACGCCTTACGTGGCGGATCTCAAGCCCGGCGGCAAATATGTTGCCAAGGACATGTTCGAAGTGGGCGGAATTCCGCTTCTGATGAAAACGCTGCTCGACCACGGCTACATGCATGGCGATTGCATGACGGTCACGGGCCGCACCATGGCCGAGAACATGGCGCTGGTGAAATGGAACCCGGATCAAGACGTTGTCTATCCTGCCAATAAGCCCATCACCACCACAGGCGGCGTTGTTGGCCTTCGCGGCAATTTGGCGCCAGAAGGTGCCATCGTGAAGGTGGCCGGCATGAAGAACCTGAAATTCACCGGCCCCGCGCGTTGCTTCGATAATGAAGAAGAATGCTTCGCTGCCGTGTCACGCCGCGAATACAAGGAAGGCGAAGTTATCGTCATCCGTTATGAAGGCCCGCGCGGCGGCCCCGGCATGCGCGAAATGCTCTCCACCACAGCAGCCCTTTACGGGCAGGGCATGGGCGATAAGGTGGCCCTCATCACCGATGGCCGCTTCTCAGGTGCCACACGCGGCTTCTGCATCGGCCATGTTGGCCCTGAAGCGCAGGCAGGTGGCCCCATTGCCCATATTCGCAATGGCGACATCATCTCGATCAACGCGGAGACGGGCGACATCAGCGTGAATGTTACCGACGAGGAATTTGCCAAGCGTGCCAAGGATTGGAAGCCGCGCAATCACGGCTTTGGTTCGGGTGCCTTGTGGAAATATTCTGAATCGGTCGGCCCCGCCTACAAGGGCGCCGTCACCCATCCGGGCGGCAAGGAAGAAAGTGTGTGCTACGCTGACATCTGATCGCGCCAAGCGTTTCGCGTTGGCCGCAGGTGCGGCTTTCGCCTTGTTGCTGCCGCCCCAGCTGGCGGGCGCGCAGCAACTTGTCGCGACTGGCGAGGCACCGCAGGCCGGCATGACCTTCTTCTCCTTCGCCCCTGCCAAGGCGTTGCAGGCCGTCGGCATGACGGTGTCGATGCCGTGGGCATCCGACATGTCAAAGGCACAAGAAGCCTATCGCAAGGGCGATTTTATTGCCGCGCGCGAATATCTAGGCCGCGCCTCTGAGCAGGGTGATATCATCGCCACTTGGTATCTCGGCCATATCTATCGCTTGGGCCGTGGCGTGCCTGCCGATGGTGCCCTTGCCTTCAACTATTATATGAAAGTGGTGGAAGCTTTCTCCACCGATGAAAGCGACCCGCAACGCCTTCGTGTGATGGTGGATGCGCTGGTGCGCGTGGCCGATACCTACCGCACGGGCAATCCAAAAGCAGGCATCACGGCCAATCCGCGCGAGGCTTTCGGCATGTTCAATACAGCCGCCTCCTTCGGCCATCCGGCCGCCCATTACGCGCTCGCCCGCATGATGATCGAGGGCAGTGGTGTTCGCCGCAACCCGGAAATGGGCGTGAAATGGCTGATGCTCGCCGCCCGCAAACGCTTTGCCCCCGCGCAAGCCGCCTTGGGTGACTTATACTGGCAAGGTGGCATCCTACGCCAAGACCGCGTGCGCGCGCTGATGTGGTATAAGCTGGCCGATGAAAGTGCGGAGCCGGGAAGCTATCCCGAGATTGGCGATCGGTTGATGATCCTCGAAGCGCAAGTCACCGAAAGCGAACGCGCGGATGCGTTGGCACGGGCGAAAAGCTGGGCGGATAAATATCCCGCAACCGTGGTTACGGTTGGGATGGCGGAGTAAACTCTAACCGCATTTTGCCTCCGGTTAGCTTTGATCAGAATACTTTCTGCTTGGCTTTTGACAAGGAGAAACCGTGCCCGTTAGCATTTGTGCAGGTGAGACCCGTTTTTTCGGATCCGCAACTGAAGCTGCCAAACTGAAGTGTCTTTCCATAGTCGAGAGTTAAGGCCTCAAAGTTGAACACCGTGTCACCATGACAAATCACTTCGCCAACCATCCCGGCAGCTTTGATCTCAAAAGCAGAACCCCAATCTACCGGACAATCATCAGGCCTCTCGGTATAGCTAGGGTTCAGCTCCTTCATGTCGCAGCGGAGCGTGCCATTTTCTACTGTCCAGATGACACAGCCGATATTGCCTGAAGGCGATTGGAAGAATAGGTTTGTGTCCTCAACAGGTTGTGCTGCCGGGGCTATGAAGGGCGCATAGACAGCCGCGAGGCGAAGCAGTTGCGGCGCGTTGCCGCTGCCTGAGCCTAAGACACCTTGGCTGCTTGTGATTTCGACTGAATCCCCACGCAAAATGAAAGCAAGTTGGCTGTCTGCA
>CAJBCQ010000056.1 GCA_903951595.1 uncultured Hyphomicrobiales bacterium
CGCCCCTGCATTGCGTCGATATGCACGCTCAGCCATTCCGGCACATTACGGCATCCGCGCCAATAATGCCAAAGCTCATTATAGCTCATGGCTTTGAATGCCGGCTTTGATACGGCCATCTTTTCCGAAAACGCATCAACCTCTTGGCGATGGGCCGCGAAAACCGGACATTCATTCGCGTTGGCTGGTTCCCAGAAAAGATACAATAGGATCACAGGCCGATCGCGGAAGTTATTTGCCAGTCCGAAGGCATGTTTGATGAGCTGCGCCGCATCCAGAAAAGAATAAGAACCCGGCTGCTTCATTAGCCTCAGCATTTCCTGGAAATAGCCCTGTTCACATCGCTCATCGCAAATCTGCTCGGCATAGGCATCCGAAAATTTTGCTGGATGTGCCGCAAGATATTCCGTCAACTTGGATTCAATGCCAACAACGCAATCTGGCCCAGACAATAGGACATCAAGGTTCGGCGATCTTCCGCCGCGCAGGCCCGTTGGGCATTTGCGCTCAAAGCTGAGCGTTTCAAATTCTCCACCAAAGGGAAGCGTGAAGTCTGCCATCCTTCTGCGGAACGGCGCAAAGGCGTTTACGGCAAGGGCTGATGAGGAATGAGCGGCCCGAAACTTCGTCTCAAGTTCCTGGCCGTCACCTGCGCGCATGTCGGCCTCAAAATCATCTGCGGAAACTTGCGGCAGCAGCACTTCATGGAAATGGCTGGCATAGCCTTTTTCGTCCACCACCGCGCCCGGATGCTGCCGCATGAAAGCTGCCCGAAGTGCGTGCAGCGCGCGCGTTTTGACGTTGGATTCAGGGTGCAAACCAGTTCCCACCCGTCATAGGCTCATCCACCTTCGTCGTCCCCGGAAAGCTCAGGGCCAAGCCCTTCAGGCTCCGCACCGCCAAATAGCCCCAAGCCTCCGCCTCCATAGCATCACCATCGAACCCGGCCTCCTCCGCCGCGATCACCCGCGCGGAGATTGCCTCGCGCAGCATGCCCATCAGCGCGTGGTTATGCCTGCCGCCGCCCGTTATCACCCACACTTCCGGCATCTCCTCCAGCCAATCCGCCGCCGCCGCAATGCTGTGGGCGGTGAAGGCGGTTAGGGTGGCGGCTCCGTTGGCGGGGTTCAGGCTGTCGGGCGTCAAGGCCGCAAAGGTTTGGCGGTCGAGGGATTTGGGGGGCATGGCGGCGAAATAAGGGTGCGCCAAGAGTGCTTCCAGCATGGCTTCATCGGGTGAGCCGGATGCGGCCAAGGCACCCCCCTCATCCACCGCGCGGCCCAGATGTTTCAACGCCCAATCATCCAGCAAGGCATTGCCGGGGCCGGTGTCGAAGGCGAGCAAAACGCCATCACGGGCGATGAAGGTGATATTCGCCACACCGCCGATATTCACAAAAGCCACAGGGCGCGCGGCCAGTCCTGCCGCCAAGGCTGCATGATAGGCGGGCACCAGGGGCGCGCCCTGCCCGCCTGCGGCGACATCGGCGGCGCGCATGTCGGCTACCACCTGAATGCCCGTTTCCGCAGCTAGAAGCCTGCCATCGCCCAATTGCACGGTTAAGGCTTGCGCTGGGCGGTGGAGGACGGTTTGGCCGTGAAAGCCGATAATATCGGGCTGAATGTCATGGGCTTTGCGGAATTGGGCCACAGCATCGGCATGCCAAAGGGTCAAATCCCGCTCCAGCACGCCCAAATCGCCGGGGCGTTGATCGCGTTGGGTCATGGCCACCGCCGCCTCCAATCCGGCGCGCAGGCGGGCGCGTTGGGCGGGGGAATAGGGGAAGGTCATGGCGGGGCCGCGTTCCACCACGGCTTCGCCATCGGTGCGGATGAGTGCGGCATCGATGCCATCGAGCGAAGTGCCGCTCATCAGGCCCAGTGCATTCATGAGGTTTGCCATGGCTTCTTCCCGTGGTAATAGCGGCCAAAGCATGTTTGGCACGAAGGCACGAAGATGGGCAAGTTTCAGTCTGATTTCATGAATGCGCTGACGGAGCGTGGATACATCCATCAGGTATCCGACGAGGGCGGCATTGATGCGCTCGCCAAGGCGGGCAAGCTCACCGCCTATGTGGGCTATGACGCCACCGCCCCTTCGCTGCATGTGGGAAGCCTCATTTCCATCATGATGCTGCATTGGTTGCAGGCAACGGGTGCTGGCAAGCCCATCGCCCTCATGGGCGGCGGCACTACACGGGTGGGCGATCCTTCGGGGCGTGATGAAACGCGCAAGATTTTGACGCTGGAAAATATCGAGGACAACAAAAACGGCATCAAGACGGTGTTCTCCAAATTCCTGAAATTCGGGGATGCGGCGGGTGATGCCATCATGGTGGATAATGCCGATTGGTTGGCACCGCTTAATTATCTCGAATTCCTGCGCGATGTGGGCCGGCATTTCTCCGTCAACCGCATGATGTCGATGGACAGTGTTCGTATGCGGTTGGAGCGTGATCAGGAGCTTTCCTTCATCGAATTCAACTATATGATTTTGCAGGCTTACGACTTTGCTGAACTGGCCAAGCGGCTTGGCTGCCAGTTGCAGATGGGTGGATCCGACCAGTGGGGCAATATTGTCACCGGCATTGATCTGGGCCGCCGCATGGGCACGCACCAGCTTTATGCGCTCACCTGCCCGCTGCTTACCACCTCATCGGGTGCCAAGATGGGCAAGACGGCGTCCGGTGCCGTGTGGCTCAATGCCGATCAGTTGCCGGTCTATGATTACTGGCAGTTCTGGCGCAACACGGAAGATGCCGATGTGGCCCGCTTCCTGAAACTCTATACCACACTGCCGCTTGCCGAAATTGCCCGACTTTCCGCTCTGGGTGGCGCAGAAATCAACGAAGCCAAGAAGGTGCTGGCGACCGAGGCGACAGCTTTGATGCATGGCCGTGCCGCGGCAGATGCAGCAGCGGAAACCGCGCGGCAGGCATTTGAAGAAGGCGCGTCGGCGGAAGGCCTTCCCGTCATCGTGCAGGAAGATGGCGCGGGGATTTTGACGGTTCTGGTGAACGCAGGGCTTGCCTCATCCAATGGGGAAGCGCGCCGTGCCATTGCTGGAAACTCCATCAGCATTGATGATGTGCGTGTGACCGATCCCAATGCCCGCATTTCGCTCAGCAATGGGCAGATCAAGCTGTCTATGGGCAAGAAGAAGCACGTTTTGGTGAAGCCCGCCTGATCACTGCTTGGGCGTGCCATCAGCGTTCACGCCGCCACCACCCATGCTGAAAATGCCGCGCAGGAAGCCGGGGGCGAGGGCTGACACCGGGTTGATGACCATTTTCGGTTTTGCCATGGTGCCGCGCAAGCCAAAGGTGACGCCGAATATGCCTTGGCCCTTGCCACCCACCAGCACCTGACCAAGGATCGGGACCTGGCCGATGGCGGAATTGAGCGCATAGGCCGGGATGACCGTACCCCCCATATCCAGCCGCCCATCCGCCTTGCGGATGGTGCCGGTGACGGAAGCACCAATATCCGGCCCGCGCATGAGACTGTCGCCGATGCGGACAAATTCATCATCAGCCGAGAACGGCATTGTCAGTCGGTCAAAGGCTTGCCGATCTTTGGAGCGCGCCTTGCTTAGCACACGCCCCTTGGGGTCGATCTCGGCAATAGCCGCTTCATTGCGAACTTCGAAATTGCGGATGGTAAGCTGGCCGCGCCGAATGGCGGCATCATTGCCATTGCCAAGTTCGGCAAAGAATTCGAGCCTACCGCCTGCCACCTTCGAATAAAGATTGGCCGCGCGCAGGGCGGAGCCTGCGTCCGTACCTTGCATAGTCAGCACGCGATAGCCTTGCTTGTTGGGCTGCACTTTGACAACCAGCCGCGTGCGGTTTGACATTTCGCCGCCGATTTCCACCTGCTGAATGAACGTGCCCAATGTTCGCACATTGGCGGTGACATTGGCGAAGCTTTCGCCGCGGTTGGCGATCACGCTGTCAAATTCGGCTGTTACAGCAACCGGAATGGGCACTTCACTGGGTGGTGTGACACGGCGCTGGAACATGCTTTTAATCATTGGGCGTGCGTCGAAAATGGTGCCGCGAATGTTCGCCTTCAGGCCGCTATCCTGCTGGGTAATGGTGATGGACATGCGATTATTTTCGTCCAGCACGGCATTGGGAAGCTTTGCCTCGACAAGCTTGCCATCAGCAATGGTGAGATTGCCCTTCACGCTCATGCCGCCACCGGAAACCGCAAGGTTGCGGATCCTGACTTTGCCGGGCTCCGACATGTCGATTTCAAATTCAGCCTTGGTTTTCGGCGTGGCAGGACGCGACCAACGGATGACATCAAATTTCAGCGCCGTTTTGGCCAGATCCACCTTCACCAGAACATTGCGAAGTCCGGCGCGGGGATTTTCCGCACTCAGTTTCACCTTCACCGGGCCTTGCAGGAATGCGCTGGTATCTGCGCCGAGTTTGGCGCGATGGGCATCGGTGAATTCACCATCGAGCGAAACCCGCTCCAGCCCCTTGGGGCCGGGTTCACGTGTCCATGTAACCTTGGCTGTCGCGCCGTTCAGTTTCACGAGGCCTTCGGCTTTCAAAGCGCCCGTTTCGGCAAGCGTCATGTCCACATCGCCGCCCTCAATGCTGATGCCACCGAACGCGGCTTTGAGACCCGCATTGGTGAGCTTGGCCTTGGCGGAGATCTTGGAGGAGCCAGGCGGCAGTCCGCGCATGAGGGGTGCTGCGATCTTCACATTGGCCGTCACATCGCCGCTCGCGTCCGAAGGCTTTACACCGCCCGCGGCTGCAAGCTTCATCGGTGGTTGATCAAGAAGCTCAAGGGCGCCATCGGCAGGGCCAGAGGCGGTGATGTCGAACAGCGCAGGCGTGCTGGGTTTAGCCAGATTGGTGGCGGCCATGGTGGCGCGGGCGAGCTTGAGCTTCTTGCCCGAAGGCAGCGTGACGGTGCCATTTTCCAGCATCAGGTCCAGCCGGTTGCCCTGCAGGCGGCCTTCACCCTTGGCACCGGTGACCGGCGGCAGGGCCGCAAAATAACGTGTCGAAACATTTTCCACCGCAAAGCGGGCATCGATCATGTCATCGGCCAGCGGCACCCGACGCTGGGTGGCGGCCGCGAGGGCATCGGGCGGCACGTTGATGCTCACCTCGCCTTGCGTAATGGTGCCTTCGGTCACATTGGCGGCAAACCATTTGCGCGAGTTGGGGGCGATCACGGGGGGCCAAAGGCGTTTCAGCATCCAAGCGGGCAGATCGTTCAACGTGCCTTGCAACGAAACACCGGGAGATTCAGCGCCTTCGGAAATTTGGCCTTTGAACTGCACGGCGGCTGAACCTGCCATGAGAACGAGATTTTCCAGATCAAACCGCCCGGCATTCGTCCAGGCGGTGCCCTTCAATTCGACACCGGAAAAACCATCCTTTGTTTGCTTACCCATGTTCAAGGCCGAAAAATCAACGCGCAGGGCATTGAGCAGGCCCTGACTATCACGCAATTGCTGGATCTTGCCGGTGAGGCTGGCCTGCGTTCCACCGATCATGAGTTGGGAATCTAGAAGATCAATGTCACCATTGGCGGCATTATAGGCAAGCCGGATGCTGCCGCCTTGCACCGCCACGGGCTCGGCCAAATAGTCGGGAAAGCCAAGCTCGCCCTCGCCTGCGGAGAACTCGGCGCTGGCCTGTGTCAATTTACCAGTACCATCCACCGCAAAACGGGCGGTGCCGGAAAGCGGGACGCGCACCTGCGCCAGTTTGCTCAGGGCGAAAATCTTGTCCGACAAATCGGCCGGGACGAGATCGATCAGCCGTGCCTCCACCGCCATTTCTTTGGTTGCGGTTACATAGTTGGCGAACATTTCAGTTTGCCAGGTCTTGCCATTGCCGGCCACGTCAGCGTTGACAAAGAAGGAGTATCCATAGGACACCCGCTTGAGCACCAGATTGGCGCTGGGCGCATACCAAACGGCTTGATTGCGTTCATCGAAAAGCTGGATGGAGGCATCGCTGACATGCACATTGTCCAACGCGGAAGCCTTGCCCAGCAATTGACTGTCCAGAAAATCCTGAAAGGCGATGGCGGTTGCGTTGGGGTCCATTGGCTCGGCGGTGGCCGACACAGGCTCGTCGGTCAACTGGCCGAAGCCCAAGGCCAGCGTTCCATCCATATTCCGGCGCAACATCATGCGCGGGCCAATTAACTCAAGCCCCGTGGGGCGCACATTGCCGCTGAGCAGCGAGGCCGTGCTTACGCTGATGGCCGCGCGCGGCGCACGCGCGATGACAAGGCCCTCATCATCACGCAATTCAATGTTGCGGAGCCGGAAATGCGGCGCGCCGGTATTCTTGTCGCGCTCAATGATGGCATCGCCGATGGTGAGGTCGATACGACCGATGCTGGCGCTCAAAATGGACTCAATGGTGCCCTTCATAAAGCTCAGGGAAACCGGCCCGCTGGAAAGCCGATACATGAACAGACCCACGCCGATACCCGCGAGCAAAATCAATGCCGCCAGCACCGCCAAGCCCGTATGCAGCAAACGGCGCGTCAATTGCTTGAAACCTTCACTTCAGGGACGTCCTTGCCACACAACCACAGAATCAAAGCCTTGTAACCGTACTTGCCTGTTAGCATTCCTACCATTTGCTGTCGCCAACCGGGGTACGGGGGGCCACAGGAGCCGGATAATCTGGACAAAAGCATGGCAGGGCCTCGGGGGCCAAGTGGTGCGTTATGCCCTTGGCCTGCCACAATCAGAGCATAGCGGTGGACTTCCACGCGCAACTGGGGCAATCAGGCGCGGACCAACAAGGGGCTATCGGCAACAGATATGCTGCGTTTTCTGGGATTATTGTTCACCGCTTTCACGGTTTTGTTCTTCGGTGGGCTGGCCGTTGTGGGCTTTGTTGTCTGGCAGCAGTCGAAAGACCTGCCGGATTATGAGCAATTGGCCCGATATGAGCCGCCAGTGATGACGCGAATCCATGCTGGGGACGGGTCGCTTTTGGCGGAATTTGCCAAGGAACGCCGCCTATTCGTGCCGGTGAACGCCATTCCGCAGCAGCTGATCAATGCCTTCATCTCGGCGGAAGACAAGAATTTTTACACCCATACGGGTCTGGATTGGCGCGGCCTTGCGCGCGCGATGGCCCAAAATGTGGAAACCGTGGCAACCGGTGGCGGGCGGCTGATTGGTGCCTCGACCATCACCCAGCAGGTTGCCAAGAACTTCCTGCTCACCAATGAGCGCACTTGGAAGCGCAAGGTGCGCGAGGCCATTCTTTCGATGCGGATCGAAGAAGCCTTCACCAAGGACCAGATCATCGAGCTTTATCTCAATGAGATTTACCTCGGCATGGGCTCTTATGGTGTGGCTGCGGCATCGTTGAACTATTTCGGAAAATCGCTCGACGAGCTGGAGCCGCAGGAGATGGCTTATCTTGCGGCTTTGCCGAAAGCGCCGACCAATTATCACCCCTTCAAGAACACCCAGCGCGCCATTGAGCGGCGCAACTATGTTCTGCAGGAGATGATGGAGAATGGCTATCTGACAAAAGCCGATTTGGAAGGCCTGAAGGCAAAGCCACTCGGTGCCATTTCTGAGCCTGTCACCTCCAAACTTTTCGCCGCCGAGTTCTTTACCGAGGAAGTGCGCCGGGAAGTGGCGCAGATTTATGGTGAGGACAAGCTTTATACGGGCGGGCTTTCCATCCGCACCACGCTCGATCCGAAAATGCAGATTGCGGCGCGTCAGGCTTTGACGCGCGGGCTGTTGCAGTTTGACCGCAAGCGCGGTTTCCGTGGTCCAGTTATGCGCCTTGATGTGGCGGCGGGTGACTGGGGACCAGAGCTTGGCAAATTGCCACTGGCGCAAGATTTGTCGCCTTGGACGCAGGCCATTGTGTTGGAAGTGTCGGACAAGGAAGCCACCATCGGGCTCAAACCAGATTTACTGCCCAGCGGCAGGTTTTCCGACAAGCGCATCACCGCCACCATTCCCCTCAAGCTGATGAGCTGGGCGCGCAAGGTCGATGACAAGGGCAAGATGGCGCCTGCGGTGAAAAAGGTTGGCGACACGCTGAAGGTGGGCGATGTGGTCTATGTTGCTCCGTCCAAGGACAAGGGGCTTTATCACCTCGTGCAGGTGCCGGAAATCCAGGGTGCCATTGTTGCGATGGACCCGCATACGGGCCGCGTGCAGGCACTGGTTGGCGGCTTTTCCTATGGGGCAAGCCAATTCAACCGCGCGGTTCAAGCCGTGCGCCAGCCGGGTTCTTCCTTCAAGCCTTTCGTTTATGCCGCCGCCCTCGATAATGGCTATACGCCTGCTTCCGTGGTGCTTGACGCGCCCATCGAGGTGCAGCTGCAAAGTGGCGACATCTGGAAGCCCGAGAATTATTCCAAAGAGTTTTACGGCCCCTCCACGCTGCGGCGCGGTATTGAGCTTTCCCGTAACGCCATGACCGTGCGGTTGGCACAGGACATGGGTATGAACAAGGTGGCTGAATTGTCTGAGCGGCTGGGCATTTATGACAATATGCCCGAGCTTTTGGCCTTCGCGCTGGGTGCGGGCGAAACGACGCTCATCCGCATGGTGGCCGCCTACAGCATGATCGACAATGGCGGCAAGCGCATCCAGCCGACCCTCTTGGACCGCATTCAAGACCGTTACGGCAAGACCATCTTCAAGCATGATGATCGGCCCTGCGAGGCCTGTTCGGCAACCGACTGGGAAAACAACCCGGAGCCGGTCATTCCCGACACCCGTTCTGATGTGATGAACCCGTTCACCGCCTATCAGATCACCAGCATGATGGAGGGCGTTGTCCAGCGCGGCACGGGGCAGGCCTTGCGCTCGGTCGGAAAGCCGATTGCCGGCAAGACGGGCACATCCAATGATGAAAAAGACGCTTGGTTTGTGGGCTACACGCCGGATCTGGCCGTGGGTGTTTACATCGGTTACGACACGCCGCGCCCCATGGGCCGCAAGCAGACGGGTGGCGACCTTGCCGCGCCCATTGTCGCCGATTTTCTGAAAGTGGCCTTGCGTGACAAGCCTGCCACCCCCTTCCGTGTGCCCGCTGGCATTGAGTTGATGCCTATTGACCCCAACAGCGGCATGCGCGGCGAATTTGGCGGTGATGGCGTTATTCTCGAAGCCTTCAAGCCAGGCGAAGCCCCCAATGACGAGATGATGCTCATCGGCGGCAGCGTGCCGCTTCCGGCGGAAGCCGTGGGCGAAGGCGGGCTCACCACTGGCACGGGCGGGCTTTATTGAGCCATTGACCC
>CAJBCQ010000057.1 GCA_903951595.1 uncultured Hyphomicrobiales bacterium
ACCATTATGCTAGACAAGGCGGCGGCGGCTGAATTGAAGCTTTTGGATTATTACAACCATGTTCATCCAGGAGGGGCCGAAAGTGAGTTCGGTTGACCGAGCTTTAAGGCCGAGCCAAGTTTTGGCGCGTCGTCTTTTTGACGGCCAGTGCCTGGAAGGCTTGCCGGATCAGATCATCGAGATTGACCACGGACAAATAATTGCGGTTCGCGCTGCCGAGCGGGCTGAGATTGATGATCGCACCATTCTTTCGGCGGACATTGTGGCCCCGGGCTTTATTGACCTTCAGATCAACGGTGCAGGTGGCGCGCAGTTCAATTTCGATCCTTCGGTCGCCACCCTGAAACGGATGGCGGATGCGGCGCGAAAAGGTGGCACGGCGCATATTTTGCCGACCTTTATTACGGCACCTGGAAATTCTTACTTCGCCGCTATGGATGCTGTGCGCGATGCCCTTGCCAAGGGTGTTTCGGGCATTCTTGGCCTGCATTTGGAAGGCCCGTTTCTGTCACCGCAACGACCCGGAATCCATGATGGTAATTCAATTCGGGTGATGACGCGGGAGGATATAGAGGCGCTGACTGAACCTTTCCCTGGGCCTTTGCTGGTTACGCTTGCACCTGAATGTTTGCCCGAGGGTGCATTGCAGGCGCTAGTGGCTGCGGGTGTGAGCGTTTTTGCGGGGCACAGCGAGGCAACCGCTCAGACCGTGCTGGCAGCGCAAAAGCAGGGGCTTTGTGGTGTTACGCATCTTTTTAACGCGATGTCACAATTGACGGGTCGAGAACCGGGTGTTGTGGGCGCGGTTTTCGCCTCACGCGCGTTGTTTGCCGGGATTATTGCTGACGGGCATCATGTGGCGGTTGAGAATCTTCAGATTGCGGCACGGCTGCTTGGCGATCGGCTTTGTCTGGTGACGGATGCCATGTTGACCCTTGGCAGCGATTTGCAGCAGTTTGAGCTGAATGGGCAGACAATCTATCTACGCGACGGGCGGCTGACGAATGTGCAAGGCACATTGGCAGGCGCGCATATTGGCATGGATGAAAGCGTGCGTAATATGTTCGCGTTTTGTGGGCTTTCGCTCGGCGCGGTTCTTAATATGGCCTCGCATAATCCAGCGGCTGCGCTGGGGTTGGGCGGGGAACTTGGCATGGTAAGGCCAAATTACAGAGCGTCGTTGACGCTGCTTACCGATGATCTGCACACACAGGCGGTTGTGGTTGATGGTGTGATTTCAGAATAAGGTGCCAGCATGGCATCGCTAGGAAGGGTGTAGGCCAAGTGTGAAGGAAGCGCGGGTTTGCCTTGCGGCTTTTCTTGCTGAGCTTCCATCCATTGACGGGGCTGTTGCGGCCCTCTAAGCCCGCCGGGACGGTGGTTGGGGGTGGAGCAGGTGGCGGAGCAATCAGCATTGCGAGCGGTTTTGCGGCAGGTGCCGGGCATTTTGGGGCTGGCTGCGCCTATCGTTATGAGCCTTGCCGCATCGACACTGATTGGTGTTACGGATTCCATCATGCTTGCGCCCATGGGGGCTGTGCCGTTGGCGGCGGTGGGGCTTACCAGTGCCGTTGCCGTTCTTTTCTACGCCGCGATTTATGGCTTGATCTCTGCTCTTTCGGTGCGGATTGGCGTGGCGTGGGGGGCGGGGGAAGGGCGGCGCATTTCAACGATCCTACGCTCTGGCTTGGCACTTGGGTTGATCTTGGGAATTGGCGGGGCCGTGGTGATGGCCGCCATGTGGTTTATGTTGCCATTTCTGGGCCAGCCGGATGAAGTGATTGCCGCAATGGGCGCATATTGGCTGTTCATGTGCGCGTTTCTTATTCCATTCTCGGTGCTGACGGCGTTCAAATCCGCGATGGAGGCGGTGGAGCGGCCTTGGCTGGGTACGGCCTTCGCGTTTCTGGCTGTGGCGATCAATGTGCCGTTGAATTACGCGCTGATCTGGGGCATTGGGCCGTTTCCGCAATTGGGGCTGACGGGTGCGGGCCTTGCATCTTTTCTGGCGGAGGCGATGGCATTGGGGGCAGCACTGTTGTGGTGGCGCTATGCCAATTCCATGCGCCGGTTGCGTTTGCGCCGATCTGTGAACCGGCGTGAGATCGGATTGACCTTGCGCGAGGGTGCGCCACTGGGGGCCATGTATCTGGTTGAAACTGCATCGAGCAGTGTGGCGACTTTGATGATTGGTGCCTTTGGCACGGTGGCCTTGGCGGGCAACCAAGTGGCTCAGTCGATCGGCAGTTTGCTCTATATGTTGCCATTGGGTGTAGCGGGGGCGGTGGCTATTCGGATTGCCCAGGAGCGCGGTGCGGGCAATGCAGAGGCCTTGCGGCCCATTGCGTTGGCGGCGGTGTCGGTGGCGATGTTGTGGCTTGTGCCGGCTGGCTTGTTATTCACCTTCCAGGGTCAAGCCATTGCGCGGCTCATCATTGATGACCCGGAGGTGATTGCGGTGGCGGTGACAATCTTCCTCGCCTTCGCGCCCATGCAGATTTCCGATGCGGTGCAATCTGCCATGCTGGGTGCCTTGCGCGGGCTTTCAGATACGGCTTGGCCTGCTGCGGTTTCGGCCATTGCCTATTGGCCCGTTGCCTTGCCGCTGGGCTGGATGCTGGCCCATTGGGGCGGCATGGGGCCTGCGGGTGTGTGGGCGGGGTTCATTCTGGCGCTGGTGGGGGCTTCGTCGGCCTTGAGCCTCCGTTTCTGGCGCAAGACATCTTCGGGCAGTTGAGACTGGAGGGGCGGCAAGAAAAACCCGCAGCGGTGAGTGCGCTGCGGGCTGTTTGGTTGTGGTGGTGGCTCGATATTTCAGGCTTTCAGGCTGACAATAACCGTAACCGCGGCCACAAAGGCGAGGAGCTGGAGGGCGAGAATTCGCCTGTCGGTTTGCACGATTTGCTTCATCCGCTTATCGTTGGCACCCTCTGTGGCACGATAAGCCAAGATCGCGCGGATGAGGGTTCCGACGATGAGCGCGTAGGCCACCAGATAGATCCTATCCATCAGGATGAGATAGCCGAGATCTGGAAGACTGTCGGAATAGCTCTTCTGGAGGAAGATGGCCGTGAGAAGGGCACCTGCCGGAAGGGCAGTTCGGACATCCAGATCCTGCGGACGGATGAGCAGGGCGGCGATGGCTGCCGAGAACACGATGAACAGCGGCAACAGAAGCTTCCAGTAGAAGAAGCTGAGCGGGCGTGAAATATCGATGCTGAATTCAGCAGCCGAATAGGTCGAGGGGGTTTCTTCCTCACCAAATTTGGTGCCGTAATCGTGAACCAGAGTGCGCGAGGACCAACCGTTCAATGTCCAACCGGGCACTTGCATGCTTTCGCCAATGCCGGTGCTATCCTTGTCGAAGACATAGGAAACGGTGTTTGCGCCATTGGTTGTGTCTTCAACCATGATGCTGAGCTTTTGCTTGTCGAGCGGATAATCGCTCAGCGAGAAGGGCTGCACGAAGCGGCCTTCGACACGCATGATTTGGTATTTGGAGCCATCGGCGAGAATTTTGGGTTCGGTCAGCAGGTTTTCCTGCTGCTTGCCCCATTCTTCCACCATGTTGGTGAATTCGAGCGTTGCGGTGGGGTCAATGTCGCCCTTCCAGCGAAGCCACATATAGGTGTCTATATAGTAAGTGTTGCTGGCCATATCGAGTTGGTAAATGGACAGCGGATAGAACCCGATGGTGACCTGCTGGGCGGAGGCTGGGGGTGCTTCCACCTCGGCATAGGTTCCCATCTTGCCGATTTCGGCAAATCCGGGGCTTGTCGAAAATACTAGCGCGGTGAGGAACGCAAGGAACCTGAGTAACTTCATGATTATTATTCCTGAAAATGAATTAATAAAGCGTGATTAAATGAATATGCCAAATAGGGCAACCGGATAGCCTTGCGCGAATCTGCTCAGGTTTTCAGCTTGCGGATGCGCCACCAGCCCCAGAGGGCGCCGACCACGGCTATGGGTAGCATAATGAGCAAGGCGCCCGCTGCCAGCAAGATGACGGCCGAAAATAGGGCGAGCATGGCAATGATGGCGATTGTTTTGCCAAACCAGCCCATTTTCACTATGTGGACGCGCGGCTGATCGTGATCGCGCGCTTGGTCCCCAGAGGCACGGGGCGCGATGATTTCACCTTCGAGGATGACAGGCTGATGTTGTGGTTCCAAATCTCGGTTCATGGAGCCATTGTAATATGGTGCCAGTCTGGCTCCAACTCATGTTTTAGTTGCGACTTTTTGAAGTTTTTTCTTCTCTGAGGGGCCTTTGGCAGCTAATATGGATAAATGGTTTGTATTCAAAAATTTAGATTCTTGGTGGCGCTGGGCCTGTCTGTCTTGATGGGGGCGGCTGCTCAGGCCCAGAATTATGAGTATTCGAGCTATTACCAGCCCAATCTCAATCAGATCAACGTAACGCGCACTTTGCACAACAATTTGCGGACCTATATCTCGCGATCTGCAAGTGCCAAGAGAGTGGGCATCGCGGTTCTGGACGGGCGGGCGGATGCCAACCATACTGACTTGCGCGGCAGGATCACTGTCTCCCAGGTATATGCCGGCCGGTATAGGTTCAATGACGCACATGGAACCCATGTTGCGGGAATTGCGGGTGCAAGCCAAAACTCAAGCGGCATTGTTGGCGTTGCGCCGACTGCGCGGATCATTTCCATTCCGGTTTTTGATGATTGGGGCTGGGTTGCCTATGATCTTGGGCGCGCAGCCTTGAATAGGGCTGTAAGCTTGGGCGCGCGGGTGGCCAATATGAGCTATGGCCCCTATGGCGATTTGTTCATTCCGGGCGAGCTTGAAATTTTTGACGATTATAAATCCTCAATGGTGCTGGTGCGCGCGGCTGGAAATGATGAATTGTCGCTAGGCCATCAGAATTATGCTTTCGACGCGAGTACCTCTCTTTCCCATTTGCTGATCGTTGGCAGCGTGGATGGCAATAACAGCATTTCCTATTTTTCCAATACTCCCGGCTCAGCATGCATTGGCAGCGCGGGTTGTGATGAAAGTGACATGATGAAGAACTTCTTCATCGTTGCACCGGGCGAGTATGTGCTCTCGGACGTGCCAGGCAAAAGATATAGCTATATGAGTGGCACTTCGATGGCAGCGCCGCATGTGTCTGGTGCTGCCGCGCTGGTATTTCAGGAAGCACTTGCCGGCAATCAGGTTCTGACACCTTCGCAAGTTGCCAGCATTCTCAAGCAATCCGCCCGTGATCTTGGCGACGTTGGTGTGGATGGCGTTTATGGTTGGGGATTGCTGGATGTTTCAGCGGCACTTGGGCCTGTTGGCGGCACATTCATTGCAACTGGTTCCAGTGTGAACAGCAGGCTGGTGTCCACGAGTGGTTCCGGGGTGTCAGGATCTTCCGTGCTTGGTTCATCGCGCAGCATGGAACGCGCCATGGATGGCATGGTTGTGTTCGACGCTTACAAGCGAGCCTTTGTGGTGAGCAATCCCAAGCTTGGCGATGCGCCATCCACATGGCTTGAGGACAGGCTTTCGGCATTGAAGTCTACGCTCACACTCACATCCGCGCAGGAAATTGATTATGGCGCGTATAAGCTGAGCCTGTTTCAAAGTGACCCGACTAATGCAACAGCTTCAGCATTTTCGTTTGCCGGGCAAGATCATCGGGTCACGGCGGGTTTGGGTGCAGCCAAGGGCTTTTTCGGGCAGGCAGACTCTGCTGCGGTCAACTCATACAGCTTGGGTGCAACATATTTCCAGGGTGCCGGTGATGCAGGGACCGCATTGGAGAATGCGATGTTTGTGGGTGCTGACTACAATGTAGCGCCTGATTTGGTTGCTTCCGCGCTGTATATGCACGCCGGCCCGGGTGATGCTGATGCGCTTGCCGACAAGGCGGCTGACTTCCTGTCTCTGGGAACCCGATTGGCGTTGTCCGATGATGTTTCGGTTGGTGTGAGTTACGCCATGCTGCGCGAAGAAGGTCAGCTTTTGGGCATTCACAGTTCGGGTGCATTTTCGCTTGGCGACATCGGTATGACCCAGCTTGGCGGCATTCAATTGCAGGGGCGGATTGATAGGCGAACAACAATTTCCACCTTCGCTGAGATTTCTTCAACTTCCTCAACTCAAGCAAGCGATAGCTTATTTTTGGCAGCTTCCGGTTGGTTGGGCAGGCGCATGGGTCTTACTGTCAGCCGCCAGGGTGTTCTGCGCGCTGGCGATGCCGTAAGTCTGTCGGCAATCAAGCCTTGGCAGATTGATGATGGTGATATTTCAGCGCGTGTTGCGGTTGGCCGTGAATTGGATGGTACGGTGAATTATGAG
>CAJBCQ010000058.1 GCA_903951595.1 uncultured Hyphomicrobiales bacterium
CCTCTGCGAACTGTTCGGAAAGCGTGATGGGGTGGAAAACAACCGCCAATTTTCGCAGCATGTCCGCTAATTCTTCCGGCCTACCTTCAAGCCAGTACCCAACGGCCACGCTGCTGGTCCACGCATTCGAGTGTCGATCTACCTTCTCAAGAGAAACGGCGACACTCTGTTCAGCAGCCAAGTGCTCCGTATAATGGGCTAATAGCGGGTCTTGGTGAGGCAGTATCAAATTCACACTGACGCGCGAGCTGTTGGAGATCTCAGCTACACGAACACCCGGCACCTCGGCGGTGTCGGCTCGCAATACAACCACCGCCGCAACAGCACAAATGGCCATCGCCGCGAGCAAATATAATCTAACCATCCACATCCCCACTACTTTTCAAGGCAAGCTAGCGCAGGGAATTTGCGGATGCAATCTAAGCGTTTATCAGCGATGAGTGCGCTATCAATGCGATAGAAGAACTCACATGACAAGCCCACAACCGTCATCCACGACGCGCGCACCAACCAACTGATTTTTCTGGATATCTGGATTTGGTGCGGCCGAGAGGACTCGAACCTCCACCCCTGTTACAGGACTAGCACCTCAAGCTAGCGCGTCTACCATTCCGCCACGGCCGCAATCGTTTCTTACGAGGTGGCGCTGTTTAACAAGCACAAAGCCGCAGCGCAAGTGCAAAGGCGGGCCGTTCACAACCGCTTCTGGTTGCGCTAAAAAAGGCCATGCAAACACGCGCCAATTTACAAGGCGGCTTCTGGTCAGGCGAGCCCGTTATCTGGGAAATCGCTGATAAACCAGTGCCTTACGAAAAGGCATTGGCGCGCATGGAGGCCGAGGTAGACGCCATTGCTGATGGCGCCCCCGAGCGCGTTTGGCTGCTTGAACATCCCCCGCTCTACACAGCCGGCACCAGTGCCGATCCACATGATTTGGTGGCCCCGGACCGCTTTCCCGTCTTTACCACTGGGCGCGGTGGCCAATATACCTATCACGGCCCCGGTCAGCGCGTGGCCTATGTGATGCTGGACCTTTCCCGCCGCCGCCGCGATGTTCGCGCCTATGTGTCCGCGCTGGAAAGCTGGCTCATCGAAACGCTGGAGGAATTCAACATATGTGGCGAACGCCGCGAGGACCGCGTCGGCGTGTGGGTGAAACGCCCTGATCGTGGCCCCGATGTGGAAGAAAAGGTCGCCGCCCTCGGCATCCGCCTGCGCCGCTGGGTCAGCTTCCACGGCATCAGCTTGAATGTAGAACCCGATCTTTCCCACTTCACCGGCATCGTGCCCTGCGGGGTAAAAAACCACGGCGTCACAAGCCTGGTCGATCTAGGCTTGCCCGTCACGATGAATGACGCGGATACCGCCCTCCGGCGCGCTTTCGAGAGCGTTTTCGGACCCACGAACGCAGTTTTATGAACGCCAGCTAAACAGACAGCTCAGCCGCAGTTCAGACCTAATTTGCAATATATAATACCATCTAATGCAAATGGCAGAGGAGGCACCTCATGTTCCGCAAATGGCTCATACCCGCCACAGCCGCCTTGGCGCTTGTTCTTGTCAGCAGCGCTGCTTCAGCCAAGACCTACTATAATTTCAGCGCGGGCGTTACTCCGTACTTTTATGACGGCCCTTTCGCGCCCTATCCCTTTGGCGGCTATTACGGCCATCGACCACCCTTCGGCGCTTACGGCTATTTCCCGCGCCCGTTCATGTTTCCATGTCATCCCGTCGTGGTGGGTTACCGTAAAGTCTGGAGCGAAAAGCGCCACCGTTGGCTCAGAAAACCCATCACCCGCTGTTTCTGAGCCAGCCTACCCACCAGCGCCGGGGCGCGATCCCACACTCGCTCCCAAGCCTCGGCGCAAAACGGAACCGACCGCGGCTCCCCCTCCGCGGTCGGTTCTTTCCAATCCGAAAAACCTCAGTTGAATTCGAGGATCAGCGCATCCACAGCCAAACTGTCGCCCTTCTTGGCCAAAACAGATTTTACCGTCGCGTCGCGCTCTGCCTTCAGAACGTTTTCCATCTTCATGGCTTCCACCACGGCCAGCACATCGCCCGCTTTCACTTCCTGACCAACTTCCACATGGATGCTGACCACCAGCCCCGGCATGGGGCAGAGCAAGGATTTGGAAGTATCCGGCGGCAGTTTTTCCGGCATCAATTTCACAAGCTCCGCCTCACGCCGCGTATAGACATGCGCCTCCCGCTCAATGCCGCGATAGGCGAGCTTGTATCCATTCATCACACGCCGCACCTGCACGGTCACGGCCTCGCCATCTATGGTGCCGGACCAGACTGGATTGCCGGGTGTCCATTCAGACACAACCACATGCGAATTCGCGCCGATGGAAAGACGAACAAGCCCATGTGCCTGCTCGCTCAACGACACATCCACCCATTCCTGCCCCAACCGAACCACGCGCTCATCGGCAAACTTCACGGCCTTGCCGTTCATCTGCCCGCTAATGCCGCGCTTGCGTAGATTGTCAGCTGAATCGAGAGCCGCCGCAACGCAAGCCAACCGGTCCAGAACCGTTGCATCCGGTGCCAAGCCCGTAAACCCGCCGGGGAATTCTTCCACGATAAACCCGGTAGAGATATTGCCCGACTGCCAGCGTTTATTCTGCATGATTGCCGAAAGGAAAGGCACATTGTGCTGAATGCCTTCGATGTAAAACCCATCCAGCGCCTTGGCCATTTCCTGAATGGCCGTCAAACGGTCCGGCGCATGGGTGCAAAGCTTGGCAATCATCGGATCATAGAAAATCGAAATCTCGCCCCCCTCAAACACGCCCGTATCATTGCGAACGGTAACGCCAGCGCGGGCCTCCTCGGCTGGCGGACGGTAACGCACCAAGCGGCCCGTGGAGGGCAAGAAGTTGCGGAACGGGTCTTCGGCATAAATGCGGCTTTCCACCGCCCAGCCCTTCATCTGCACATCCGATTGCTGGATGGCGAGTTTTTCACCCGCCGCCACCCGGATCATCTGCTCCACAAGGTCAATGCCGGTCACCAATTCGGTCACCGGATGCTCCACTTGCAGGCGTGTGTTCATCTCCAGAAAGAAGAAGCTCTTATCCTGACCCGCCACGAATTCAACCGTGCCCGCACTGTCATAACCAACGGCCTTCGCCAGTGCCACCGCCTGCTCACCCATCGCCTTGCGGGTCTTTTCATCCAAGAGCGGCGAAGGTGCTTCTTCGATGACTTTCTGGTTGCGGCGCTGAATGGAGCATTCGCGCTCGCCCAGATAGATCACATTGCCGTGCTTATCGCCCAACACCTGAATTTCGATATGGCGCGGATTGGTGATGAATTTCTCCACAAACACCCGGTCATCACCAAAGGATGACGCCGCTTCCGATTTCGCTCGCGCAAAGCCTTCGGCCATTTCAGAAGCTGAATGGGCAATCCGCATGCCCTTGCCGCCGCCACCTGCGGAAGCCTTGATCATCACCGGATAGCCGATCTCATTGGCGATGGACACCGCCTGTTCCGGCGTCTCAATCACCCCCAGATAGCCCGGCACGGTGGAAACCTTGGCCGCATTGGCCGCCTTCTTGGACTCGATCTTGTCGCCCATCGCCTCAATGGCGTGGACATTTGGCCCGATGAACACAATGCCATTGGCCTTCAACGCCTCGGCAAACGCCGCCCGTTCCGACAAAAACCCATAGCCCGGATGCACGGCTTGCGCCCCCGTGGCCTTGCAGGCGGCAATGATCTTGTCGATCACGAGATAAGACTGGGAAGCCTGGGCGGGGCCAATATTCACCGCCTCATCGGCCATTTCCACATGCAGCGCGCGGGCATCCGCGTCGGAATAGACAGCAACTGTCTGAATGCCCATGCGACGGGCCGTTTTGATCACCCGGCAGGCAATTTCACCCCGGTTGGCGATCAGAATCTTCTTGAACATAACAACCCCGCTGCAAACACCGTCCAAGCCACTGGAAAAGCATGGAATCCACCATTTTGTCTATCAGGGAAGGATAAGGGCGGTAAGTGCCACCTTTGGCTAGGGTTTTTTGGCCCCCCGGAGCGAATAGTCGAACCATTGTCGCCAACTCAACCTTCCGCTAAACACCGTCCCCATGAACCTGAAATCCTCCATCCCCACCATCGGCCTCGTCAGCCTCGGCTGCCCCAAGGCTCTCGTTGATTCCGAGCGTATCCTCACGCAGCTGCGCGCGGAGGGTTATCGCATTTCGCCCGATTACGAAGGCGCTGACGCCGTGATCGTCAACACCTGCGGTTTCCTAGACTCCGCCAAGGCTGAAAGCCTCGCCGCCATTGGGGAGGCCATTGCCCAGAATGGCAAGGTGATCGTGACGGGCTGCATGGGCGTTGAGGCCGATCGCATCCGCGCTGCCCACCCTGCCGTTCTCGCCATCACCGGCCCGCACCAATATGAGGCCGTGGTGGGGGCGGTGCATGATGCCGTGCCCCCGCAACATGATTTCAAGCAGGATCTCATCCCGCCCCAAGGCCTGCGCCTTACGCCGAAGCACTACGCCTATTTGAAAATCTCCGAAGGCTGCAACAACCGTTGTTCCTTCTGCATCATCCCGTCACTGCGTGGCGATCTGGCAAGCCGCCCGGTGGCCTCGGTGCTTTATGAGGCCGAACGGCTCGTCAAAGCCGGGGTGCAGGAGCTTCTGGTGATCTCGCAAGATACCAGCGCCTATGGCATGGACATCAAATATGCCACCAGCAAATTCCATGGCCGCGAGGTGGAAGCCCGCTTCCTCGACCTGTCGCGCGAGCTGGGGAACTTGGGCGCGTGGGTGCGCCTGCATTATGTCTACCCCTACCCCCATGTCGATCACGTCATTCCGCTGATGGCCGAAGGCAAAGTGCTGCCTTATCTCGATATTCCCTTCCAGCACGCCAGCCCCAATGTGCTCAAAGCCATGCGCCGCCCGGCCAACCAAGACAAGGTGCTAGACCGCATCCACAGCTGGCGCAAAATCTGCCCCGATCTGGCTTTGCGCTCCACCTTCATCGTGGGCTTTCCCGGTGAAACAGAAGCTGATTTCCAGGAACTGCTGAACTGGATCAAGGAAGCCCGCATCGAACGCGCCGGTTGCTTCAAATATGAACCTGTGGAAGGTGCCAAGGCCAACGAGATCGCCGGTGCCGTTCCCGAAGATGTGAAGGAAGACCGCTGGCACCGCTTCATGGAAGCCCAACAGGCCATCAGTGCCGAAATCCAGCAAGGCAAGGTGGGCCGCACCATCGAAGTGCTAGTCGATGAGATCGACGAGGAAAATGACGAAGCCATCGCCCGCTCTATCTGGGATGCGCCCGAGATCGACGGCAACGTGTTCCTGCCCGGTGCCACCGACCTCAAACCCGGCGATAAGCTGAAGGTCAAAATCGTTGAAGCCGAGGAATATGACCTGATCGGCGAACGCCTGCCCTAACTTCGAAACCATTGCCCATTGCCGCCGCGCCTTCTACCTGCCAATCTCGGATGAGCAAACAGGAGGTTCTCCCCATGAAACGCAATTGGATCATCGGTGCCGCAGTGTCACTCACCATGCTGGGAACGGCCACAGCCGTGATGGCCGGTTTTGGCGAAGATCGCGAAGCCACCATGAAGGAAGTCGGCAAATCGATGAAGGCTCTTGCCGAAATCGCCAAGGGTGCGGCCTATGATGACGCCATTGTGGAGCAGAACACCACAGCCATGGCCACGGCCTTCGAGAAATTCGGAACCCTGTTCCCGGCAGGCTCGGAAACCGCTTCCAAAGCTGCCAGCCCCGACATCTGGGCGAATATGGAAGACTTCAACACCCTTCGCACCAATGCCCAAACCGCCGCCCTCAAGGTGCAAACATCCGGCCAAGATGGTTTCAAGGCCGCCTTTGGTGAACTCGCCGCTACCTGCAAGGCTTGCCATACGAAATACCGCCTCGCGGACTGACGATACATGGGAAGAGTCATCCTCGCTTGGCTTCTGGGCTTGGCCTTCCTCACCACGGGGATCTTCTCTTGGCTCACAGCCCCTTCCCCCTTGGGGTCAGCCAGCCTGCCACAGCACACAGCAAACGCCGCCAATGGCGAGTTGATCTACCACATTGGCGGCTGCATCTCCTGCCACAAGGGGGCGGATGCCACCGTGCCTTCGGGCGGTGAACCGTTCAAAACTCCCATCGGCACTTTCTATCCGCCCAACCTCACGCCAGATGCCGAAACCGGGATCGGCCAATGGACCGCGGCGCAATTCGTCAATGCCGTGCAACTCGGCATCTCGCCCAAGGGCCAGCACTACATTCCCGCCTTCCCTTATGCCAGCTATCATCGCATGCACACCGAGGATGTGCTGGACCTATTCGCCTATCTCAAATCCCTTGCCCCCGGGGCCTCACCAACGAAAGCCCCAGATGTACCCTTGCAATGGGCCTTGCGTCCTGCCACCGGCATTTGGAAACGCTTCGCCCTCCATCCGCCCATCATGGATGACCCCACGCAATCACCCGCCTGGAACCGTGGCCGTTATCTTGTCACCGGTCCCGGCCATTGCGGCGAATGTCACACCCCGCGCAATTTCATGATGGTGAGCGATGAAACCCGCGCACTTGCAGGTGCCCCGCACCCAGATGGCAAAGGCCGCGTGCCCAGCCTGCAAGACCTCATCGGACGCGGCAAATATGAATCCGTCGACGATCTGGCGGATGCTTTAAGCCTTGGCGAATTGGGCGGCTATGACCGCCTAGCCAGCGGCGGCATGGCCGAGGTGCAGGCCAACATCGCCAAACTGCCCGAAACAGACATTCGCGCCATCGCGGAATATCTGGCTTCCATCAAGTAACTGAAACTTGCCAACCCATAATAGGCGGATAGGCATTGGCCCAACAGCTGAACCATTTTAAAATTAAATCTTAATTTTGTTTTTAGCTTAGGAATCAGTCGGATGAACAAAGTCGCAAACCTACTGGCAACAGCCTCGACCGCCTTGATCATGTTCAGCCTTCCGGCGTCTGCCGATGAAACCAAGCTGTCACCCCTCGCCGGGCAGGCCAGCGCGAGCTACACGACCCGCAGCTCTGACTATACCGCGCTATCGGAATTCAAAACAAACACGATTGCCGTTCAGGCTTCCGCGCTCTACCGACTTGACCACAATCTGAACCTGCAAATTGATTATGCCAACCATGAGCATGATGGAGATGACGTCACACCATTTAGCACTTGGCACTTGGGCGCAGGCATATTCAGCCGAACTTCCGATCTCTTGCTGGGCCTGACCGGCCAAACCGGCAAAACCAGAAATGAAACCAGGAATTTTGCCGAGCACTATTCGTTCGGTCCCACACTGGAAGTCTATCAGTCCAACACCACATTAGGCGCAACAGCCAGCTATTCCAAGATGGATTACGGCGCCCCCTATGTTCTCAAAAGCTATCAGGGCCAAGTCTACGGCAAATTCTACACTAGCGATAACGTGGCGCTGACACTGAGCGGCAACTATGGCAACGGCGAGCTCCAATCAGCGGACTGGAAAACCTACGGCGCTTTCGCTGAGGCAGAATACGCTTACAATAACGCGAGCGTTTTCGTGCGTACGGAATTCACTTCATATGAAACAGACAGCATCGACTTAGACGATAAGCAAGCCGTTGTTGGCCTGCGCATTTACCTCAACTCTGACGACACAAACATCAAGAGCTTGCACCGCTCGACCACAATCAACAATACCAACGTCATGTTGGAAAATAGCTTCTTCTCCTGGTACTGATCACGCAACAACCTTCTACCCATAGGCCGGTGGCGATGGCTTGCGCCCGCCGCCATGCGAAGCCAGGTCGCCCCTGCGGCCGGCTTGGGAAGCCAGTTAGTAGTCACAGAAAAAACAGCGTTTTTCATCGCGCACGGCAGATATAAATCCGCTTACGATCTTTCTGATGCTTTAAGTATGGGAAATTGGGCAGCTAAGACCACCTAGCCAGCGGTGGTATGACCGAGATGCAGGCCAACTTCGCCAAACTACTCGAAATGGACATTCACGCGGTCGCGGAATATCTGGCTTCCATCAAGTAACAGCAGACTTGACCCGGCCCACAATGGGCTGTCGGGCATTGGTTCATCGGTTGAAGTGTTTTACTGTCAAAAAACAGTTTCAATTTCAGCCAAGGAATCACACCGGATGAGCAACAGAACCAAACTGTCGGCAGCGGCCGCAACTGCCCTTGCCTTGTTCAGCCTTCCGGCCCTTGCCAACGAGCCCTCGCTGTCGCCATTCGCCGCCCAGCTCGGCGCGAGCTACACGGACCGCAGCACCGAATGGACTATCGGTTCTAATTTCGGATCCGACACCATGGCCGCTGAGGCCGCGTTGCTCTACCGCCTCGATCAAAATCTGAACCTCCAGATTGACTATGCTTATCATGAGCACGACTTCGACGATGGTTACACCTTTGACATCTGGCACGTGGGCGGTGGCATTTTCAGCCGTGATGCCGATTTCATGGTGGGCCTAACAGGCCAAGTGGGCAAAGCCGGAAGTGAAAGCGGGAGTTTCGCCAAGCACTTTTTGATTGGCCCTATTATGGAAGCCTATCAAGACAACATCACATTCGGCGCAAGGGCTAACTATTCGCACCTAGAATACGACGGCAACCACGCCATGAAGACCGTTGCGGGAAGCCTTTATGCCAAGCTTTACGCCTCATCGAATCTGGCCCTGACACTAACCGGGGACTATGCCGACGGCGAAATAGAATCCACGAACTGGACAACTTATGGCGGCTCCGCCGAAGCCGAGTACGCCTATGGCAGCGCCTCCGTCTTCCTTCGCGCACAATATTTCAAATCGGAATCGGATAGCAGCGAAATGGATGACACGCAGGCCGTTGTTGGCCTGCGCCTTTACCTCAACTCAGATGACACGAGCATCATGAGCCTCCACCGGTCTACCACCATCAACAATACCAACGAGTTGATGGAAAACACTTCCTTCCCCGGCTGATCACCCGTTACCCATCTGCCCGCCAAACGGCCTTGATGCCTCGCAGCCTCAACCGCGCGCGTTCACCTGACAAAGCTTCAGCGTGGGCATGAGCGTCTTGCACAGCTTGGCACCATCGCCCTTGGTGGAAACCCCACCCACCTGCAAACGGTAGACAGGCTTGCGCTTAACGGTCACCTGAACGACCTCAGCATCCTTGCCATCCAGCAATGAGCCCTCGCTCGACTTGAGCTGATCCCAAAGCTTCCAGGCTTCCGCCTCCGATTTGGCGGCACCTGCCACAATCACAAAGGGCGAAGGCTTTGGCTTTAATTCAGCCAATGGCAGCTTCATGCTCTTAGGCTCACCCTTGGCGGTGGAGGCCGCTTCCACGCGAATGAATTTCGGCGTCTGGATGATGTTTTCGGTAGCCTCCGCAACGCGATCCTGGAACTTCGGACGGTTCATCGTATCAGCAACCACCATGCCCGGCCCACCAAGCGAAGGCGTCTGCGACAAGATCAGGGTCTGAAGGCTCGAAACAGCAATGCGTGAATGCACCACCATCTCCGCCTGATCGAGCAGGTTCGACGGCTCGTCCATGAATTGCGGCAAACGGACGGACGAGAACTTCACTTCCGGCATTTCGGGCATCAACGCGCCAACGAGACTGAAAACCGAAATGGCAGGCTCGGCATCTACACTATCGAGAACCGCATGCACCGAACGCAGGTCCAAATCACCCAACCCAGCTTCCGCGCTGCGAATTCCTTCCAACGCCGTGCGCGCCTGGGCAAAACCGGGCGCAAGGATCAAAGCCCGTTCAAGTGAAATCCTAGCCATATGCGGCAGACCGAGCGCCTCATAGGCTCGCGCCTCACCCAGAAGGGCAAGCTGCGGCTGGGGATGCTTGAAGCGGATGGCACGCGAATAATCGGCCAAAGCCAGATCAGGCCGCCCACTGTTGAACAGCACATTGGCGCGGCTCTGATAGGCCTGCGCGAGTTCTGGATCGGCATACAGAGCACGGGTGTAATCATTCACCGCCCCCACCATGTCGCCCGCATTCTGGCGGCAAAGCCCGCGATTATAGTGCGCGGTGGCGCGCGCCTTGTCGGAAAGCCCGTCCATCGAAAGGGCATTTGTATAGGCTTCACCCGCCTTTTCCATATTGCCAGAAGTCTGCCAAGCCAGCGCGCGCTCCAAAATCGCGGAAGTCGTATCTGACGACTCGGCAGAAATGACGGATCCCGCCCCTGTCTCAGCCGCAAAAACCGGGCTGGAAAGAACGAGTGTGAAGGCAAGAAGCAAACTAGAAATTTTCATGGCGCTATTATTGCGCCAGCAAAGTTAATCTTTACCTAAAAGTTATCGCAACCGTAGGTTACTCTACCGTCACCGACTTCGCCAAATTGCGCGGCTGATCAACGTCCGTTCCCATGAAAACAGCCGCATGATAGGCGAGCAACTGGATCGGAATGGCATAGAGCAACGGGCTTACCAGCGGGTGCGATTTCGGCACCGTGATCACATCAAAATTGCGGCCCTCATTGGCCTGCGCTCCGGATGCATCCGTCATCAAAACAATCTGCCCACCCCGCGCAGCCACTTCTTCCATGTTTGAAAGCGTCTTGTCGTAAAGCGCGTCACGCGGCGCGATCACGACGACCGGCATATTCTCATCCACCAGCGCAATGGGGCCGTGCTTCAGTTCACCTGCTGCATAGCCTTCTGCGTGTATGTAGCTGATTTCCTTCAGTTTAAGCGCGCCTTCCAGAGCCACAGGGAAGTTGATCCCGCGCCCCAGATACAGCACATCCCGCGCCGCAGAAAGCTTGCGCGCAATCTCCTTAATATGCGCCTCACCCCGCAAAATCTCATGGATATGGCGCGGTGTTTCGATGAGCGCGCTGATGAGCTCCTCCTCATCCTTCGCGTTCAAGAACCCGCGCGCCTTGCCCGCCGCCGCCGCCAAACAAATCAGCACGGTAAGCTGGCAGGTGAAAGCCTTGGTGGAAGCAACACCAATCTCCGGCCCGGCAAAAGTGCGGAACACCACATCGCTTTCACGCGCGATTGTAGATTCAGGCACATTCACCACCGCCGCCGTATGCTGGCCCTGCGATTTGCAATAACGAAGCGCCGCCAAAGTATCTGCCGTTTCGCCCGACTGCGAAATGACAATCGCCAAGCCATTCTTGGGCAACGGCGCTTCCCGGTAACGGAACTCGGAAGCCACATCCACTTCGACCGGCAGACGGGCGAGCTTCTCAAACCAGTATTTCGCGGCCAATCCGGCCAGATAGGCCGTGCCGCAAGCCGTGATGGTCAAACGGTCAAGCTGCTTCCAATCAAAGGCAAGCCCTTCAAGGCGCACCTTGCGCTGCGTGAAATCGACATAGTCGCCCAGCGTATGCCCAATCACTTCCGGCTGCTCGGCAATTTCCTTCGCCATGAAATGCCGATAATTGCCCTTGTCCACCAGCATGGATGAGGCCTGCGTGTGCGAAATATCACGCGAAACCTTGGCACCGGAGGCGTCATAAATCGTCACCCCACCGCGCGTCAGTACGGCCCAGTCTCCATCTTCCAGATAGGTGAGCTTGTTGGTGAAGGGCGCGAGCGCAATCGCATCGGAACCCAGATACATCTCGCCATCACCATGCCCAACCGCCAAGGGCGGCCCCCGCCGCGCGCCGATCAGCATATCGCCATCGCCTTCGAAAAGAATGGCCAGCGCAAAAGCACCTTCCAAGCGCGCCAGAACGTGGCGCACAGCATCCACGGGCTTTGCCCCCGCCTTCAATTCGCGCGATAGCAAATGCGCCACCGCTTCGGTGTCCGTCTGCGTTTCAAAAACCACGCCTTCGGCCATCAACTCGGCCTTCAGATCGCGGTAATTCTCGATGATGCCATTATGCACAATCGCCACATGCCCCGCGATATGCGGATGGGCATTTGTTTCATTGGGAACGCCATGGGTGGCCCAGCGCGTGTGCCCGATGCCCGCCGTGCCTTGCAGATCAAGCCCGGTGAGCTTCTGCGACAGATGCATAAGCTTGCCGGGTGCCCGCACCCGCTCAATGCGGCCCTTCTCGATGGTGGCGATGCCGGCTGAATCATAACCGCGATATTCCAGTCGCCGCAGCGCCTCCACCAAAGGCCAAGCGACCGGACCCTTGCCGAGAATGCCGACAATACCGCACATGAGCTTGTTTCCTTTACTCTATATCTTGGCCTTGACGGCCTGACGCAACGCGCGAAAGCGCGCGGCCCAGCCTTCACGGATTGTCTGAGTGCCGCGCTCCAACGCCAGCGCATTGTCCGGCACATCCTTGGTGATGACGCTGCCCGATCCCACATAAGCCCCGTCACCAATTCGCACAGGTGCGACCAGCGACGAATTGGAACCGATGAAAGCACCCGCGCCAATATCCGTCACATGCTTGGCAAAACCATCATAATTGCAGGTAATCGTGCCCGCCCCGATATTGGCCTTCGCCCCCACACGCGCATCACCGATATAGCTCAGATGATTGACCTTTGCGCCCTTCTCGACGCGCGATTTCTTGATCTCGACGAAATTGCCGATATGGGCATCCGCCGCAATATCCGCCCCCGGCCGCAACCTTGCGAACGGCCCGATGGTGGCCCCTGCGGCGATCTTCGCGCCCTCAATATGGCTAAACGCGCGGATCTGCACATTGTCGCCAATCACGACCTTCGGCCCGAACACCACATCAGGCTCAATCACCACATCGCAACCCACCACCGTATCGGCGCAGAAATATACGGTTTCCGGCGCAACAAGCGTCGCCCCGCCTTCCATCGCACGCGCGCGCAAACGCTGCTGGAAATGCGCTTCCACCTCCGCCAACTGCGCGCGGGTGTTCACACCTAAAACCTCAGCTTCCGGGCAGACGGACAACGCCACGCGCTTCTTGGCTTTCACCGCCAGCGCCACGAGATCCGTGAGATAATATTCGCCTTTCGCATTCTTGTTCCCGACAAGCGGCAAAAGCTTTGCGAGAAGCCCGGCATCTAACGCAATAACGCCAGAATTACAGAGCCTTATGGCCTTTTCTTTCTTTGAAGCATCAAGCTCCTCACGAATACCCGTCAAACTGCCCGCGGCATTACGCAAAAGGCGGCCATAGCCCGTGGGATTGGCTGCTTCGAAGCCCAAAACCGCAAAGGGCGTTTTTGCATTCACTTGCGCGGCAAGCCCTTGCAGGGTTTCAACCGACAGCAAAGGCGTATCGCCATAGAGAACCATCACGGTGCCGGAGAATTTCTTCAAAGCCGGAAGGGCAATGGACACGGCATGGCCCGTGCCCAGCCGTTCCTTCTGGGTTACGATGGAAGCCGCCGGAAAATGCGCCAACGCCTCATCGGCCACATCGGCCTGCCCCGGCCCGTTCACCACAATGGCGCGGACCGGCGACAAGGCGGCGGCAGCGGTGAGCACATGGCCGAGCAAGCTGCGGCCCGCTGCGCGGTGCAGCACCTTGGGGGCGGCGGAACGCATGCGCGTGCCCTTGCCAGCCGCCAGCACAATGATGGCTATCGAATTCATGGCCTGCACCATCCTACGCCAACTCCTACGGCGGGGTTAACCTTGACCGGGTTCGTTCTTCTAACCTTTGCGAAAGATTTCGGAAAGCTTACTTCCAGACCCTACTCTTTCCCGATTCGAAGCCCAATTGCCCCGTGCCACCAAAGCATTCCGCCTGACGGCAGTGCAATTGTGGCTGCAAAACCACGCCAGAGCCTTGAAAACCAAGGCTTTCCGGCAAATCTCACCAAATTTGACACATTCGCCAAGACCCCAAGCACGATCTTGACCCTCCCCCACTGCATCTCTATGTTCCGCCTCACCGAAATGGGCCCGTAGCTCAGCGGTAGAGCATCTGACTTTTAATCAGAGGGTCTCGGGTTCGAATCCCGACGGGCTCACCACCATATCCCATGGATATGGTTCGCCTCCCAATATGGGGAGGCGGAAGGCAGTTGGAGCCTGAGGGGGTTTTGAACCGTCACGCGCAGCTTAGACGAAAAGCGATACACCGACACGCCATGAGGTCAACTGCGGCCATCCTTGCAGCCAAGGGCCTAAGCTAGCACCAAAAACCACCGAATGATTTAAGCTCTTGCTGTAGATATTTGCAGCAGGCAGATGGTGAAATTGGGTCCACGGACCAGATCATCCGTGAGCAGCTCAACACACATATATTGCCAAATAATACACCTATGAAAACAGCCTATATTTAACCCAGCACAGGGCAGATGACACCGCTCAGCGCATTGTTTACATTCGTTAGGATTGGCCGTTCATCAGGAATAAATCATGCAAGCACCTCGTTGGATTTTCGTGATTTTGGCCATCAGCATTTGCCAGGGCAAAGCAACCCAAGCGAGCGCAGCAGAACAAGCCGACCGCTTGTTCCAAAACAAAACAGGCCAAGCTGAGCTGGCCGAATTTGTCGGAAAGCCGGTTTGGGAACTGCTGGCTTCCTGCTCCGGTTTTGCCCGCGCCGTGGCGGGCTACCATGCGGCCAATAACAAGCCCGAAGATCACAAATTGTGGACCGCCTTATCACTGGAGAGCTACAGCACCGCCCAATTCCTGCTCGGCGAAAGCCGCGCCGTGGAGGATGATGCGGCCCGCGCCCTGCTCAACCCCTTGGCCGATGCGCGTCAGAAACTTACCGCCGATGCGCTGGCGAAACTGAATCCGGCAAGCGGCACGGCAGAGACATTCCAGCAAGAAACCCTCATCCTGCGTGGCCCCTATTCGCGCATGTGCTTTGCCGCCTCACTCGAGAGCGAATAAACATCATGATCAATCTGCGCCACCAACAGATCATCGAAATCGCCCGCCGTTCTGGCAAGGTGACGGTGGAGGATCTGGCGCAACGCTTTGATGTGACCCCGCAAACGATCCGAAAGGATCTCAACGATCTGTGCGATGAACGCCTGCTATCGCGCACGCATGGCGGTGCCATTCTTTCATCCGGCGTTGAAAATGTAGCCTATGACGCAAGGCGACAGCTGGCGGCTAGCGAAAAGCAGTTGATCGGGGCCAAGGCGGCAAGCCTGGTGCCGGATGGTAGCTCCCTGTTCATCAATATCGGAACGACAACCGAAGAGGTGGCCCGCCATTTGCTAAGCCATCAAGGCCTGCTGGCCATCACCAACAACATCCATGTCGCCTCCATCCTTCTGCCCTGCACGGGCATTGAGGTCATCATCGCGGGCGGCATGTTGCGTAAGTCAGACGGTGCCGTGGTGGGCGAAACCGCCATCGACTTCATTTCGCAATTCAAGGTGGATTATGCCGTGATCGGCGTGTCAGCCATCGACGCGGATGGATCGCTTCTCGACTTCGATTACCGCGAAGTACGCGCCGCGCAGGCCATCATCGAGAATGCGCGCACCGTCATCCTTGTGGCCGATCACACCAAATTCAGCCGCACGGCACCCGTGCGGATCGGCCATTTGCGCGAGATCGATATTTTCGTCACCGACCTGCCACCCACGCCTGCAATTATGGAAATTTGCGCCGCCAATGGTGTGCGCGTAGAGGCCGTTTTGCCCCCGCCTGAGGACGAAGCCGACTGAGCCGCTGAATTTCGGTTGTCTTTCGCTTTCTTTCGTTTAGAAAATAGAATTCGAAGATTTCTATTGCGCGCCTTTTCGCAAATGCGAACTCATCTTCGCATTGCAACAAAACGGACCTTTGACGCATGGCTAAGGATACTGTGTTCGATCTTGCCGTAATCGGTGGCGGCATCAATGGATGCGGCATTGCCCGCGATGCGCAGGGCCGCGGCCTGAAAGTTCTGCTTGCCGAACAGGCTGACCTTGCCAGCGCCACCTCATCAGCCTCCACCAAGCTCATCCATGGCGGCCTGCGCTATCTGGAACATTATGAGTTCCGCCTCGTGCGGGAAGCCTTGATCGAGCGCGAAGTGCTGCTGCGCGCGGCCCCGCACATTATCTGGCCGCTGCGCTTCGTGCTGCCCCACCACAAGGGCCTGCGCCCCTGGCCCATAATAAGGCTCGGGCTTTTCCTCTATGACCATCTTGGTGGCCGGAAAATCTTGCCCGGCACCCGCTCGCTGAATTTAAGCCGCAACGTGGTGGGCAAGCCTCTGAAGGCCGACTACCAAAAGGGCTTCGAATATTCCGATTGCTGGGTAGAAGACACCCGCTTGGTTGTCCTCAATGCCCGCGATGCCGCAGATCGCGGTGCAGAAATCCTCACCCGCACCAAAGTCACCTCCGCAAGGCGTGAGAATGGCCTGTGGACCATAACCCTCAGCAACAAGCGCATCGTCAAGGCGAAAGCCTTGGTGAATGCTGCGGGTCCTTGGGTGTCGCAGGTCATTTCCGGCGTCGCGGGACTCAATACGCCAGACCGCATCCGCATGGTCAAAGGCAGCCATATCGTCGTCGATAAGCTCTACGATCACGACCGCTGCTACATCTTCCAGAATGCCGATGGCCGCATCTGCTTTGCCATCCCCTATGAAACCGACTTCACACTGATCGGCACCACGGACGAGGATTTCAACGGCAACCCCGCCGATGCCGCCATTTCCGAAGCCGAAACCAATTATCTACTCAAAGCTGTAAACGAATATTTCCGCAA
>CAJBCQ010000059.1 GCA_903951595.1 uncultured Hyphomicrobiales bacterium
AGCACAATCCGACCCGCCGTCAGTAGCGGCGTGCGGTTACTTTGCCGGGGCCGGTGAATAGCAATCCAGCTTCAGAATTGCGGTTCCAGCGCACTTCCGCCGGATAAAGCATGTTGTTCTTCACAACCAGCATTTCCAGCTGCTTGGGCAGCATGGTCGGAATGGTGATACGCACTCTTGCACCACCCTCGCTCATGTCGCGGATCACGCAATCAATCACGCTCTGCCCATCATTCACAATCAGCTTGCCACCGTTTAGTACACGGTAGCGCTGGGCGCGTTCTATTTTTGGGCGGCTGGTGGGTATGTCCATCATTCCGACAATTTGCGGGAAAAAAGTAAATCTTCGGCAAACAAAAACCCCGTGAACGCGGCAAGCGTCACGGGGTTAATTTAGTGTCACCGGATGGGCCTTAAGCCGAGATGGCCTTCAGCGCGTCCGTATAGGCAAGGCCCAGATCATCTGCCACGGCCTTATAGGTCAAGGCACCACGGCACACATTCAAGCCATTGCGAAGATGCGCGTCATCCGTCAGCGCCTGCTTCCAACCCTTATTGGCGATGGCAATGGCATGCGGCAGGGTCACATTGTTCAGAGCATAGGTGGAAGTATTCGCCACCCCACCTGGCATGTTGGCCACGCAATAATGGATCACATTATCAACCACATAGGTGGGTTCGGCATGGGTCGTGGCCTTGGAGGTTTCCGCACAGCCGCCCTGGTCAATGGCAACGTCCACCAAAACCGAGCCCGGCTTCCAATCCTTCAGCATCGCCTTGGTAACAAGCTTCGGAGCCGCCGCACCGGGGATCAGCACGCCGCCGATCACGACATCTGCCGTGGCGCATTCATCTTCCACCGCTCCCTGTGTGGAGTAAATCGTGCGAAGGCCCGTGCCGAAGCGGGCAACGAGTTCTTCCATCCGCTCGGTGCTCTTTTCGATGATGACAACTTCCGCACCCATGCCCAGCGCAATCGCCGCCGCATTGGTGCCCACAACGCCACCGCCCAGAATAACAACCTTGCCCGGTGCCACACCCGGCACACCGCCGAGCAGAATTCCACGCCCGCCCTGCGCCTTTTCAAGGCAATGGGCACCCGACTGGATGGACATGCGCCCAGCCACCTGGCTCATGGGTGCCAACAGCGGCAAGCCACCGCGCGCCCCCGTCACCGTTTCATAAGCGATGCAGATGGCACCAGACTTGATGAGATCCTTGGTCTGTTCGGGATCGGGAGCCAGATGCAGATAGGTGTAAAGGATCTGGCCTTCGCGCAGCATCTTGCGCTCACCCGCCTGCGGTTCCTTCACCTTCACGATCATGTCAGCCTTGGCGAAAATTTCTTCCGCGCTGGCGATCATCGTCGCACCCGCCTTGGTATAGTCTTCATCGCTGGCACCAATGCCGATACCAGCATGGTTCTGCACCAGCACCTTGTGCCCGTGCCGCACCATTTCGCGCACCGAAATGGGGGTCATCCCGACGCGATATTCGTGATTCTTGATTTCCTTGGGAACGCCGACCAGCATGAAACTTCCTCCCTTGAGCCGCGCATCTGTTGAGCGGCGTGAACGATGCCGAATTTAACGCAAAACGGCCCGAATGTTCTGCCAATGCGGGGCCATAAATGGCGGGTTCTTGAAATTTTATTCGAATAATGCCATCCTTCTTCGAATGGAAAACCCTGAACTCGATAAAATTGACCGGATCATTCTGGCCGAACTCCAGCGCGATTGCCGCCAGCCCATTGTGGAACTGGCGCAAAAAGCAGGCCTTTCCGCCTCCTCCTGCCACCGCCGGGTGAAGATCATGGAGGAAGCAGGCATCATCTCCGGCTTTGGTGCCACCCTCAACCGCCACGCCATCGGCTTTGAGATCGAATTTTTCGTCGAAGTCTCCCTCTCCCAGCAATCCGAGGAAGCCTTCACCAAATTCGAGCAAGCCGTGCTGCGCGTGCCCGAAATCCTCGAATGCCATTTGATGAGCGGCAATGCCGATTACATGCTGCGCGTGGCCGCCGCTGATGCGGCTGACTATGAACGCATCCACCGGGGCAAAATCTCACGCCTTCCCGGCGTCCAACGCATCATCTCCTCACTGGCACTTCGCACAGTGAAGGGCTGGTCTGGCTATCCGGTTTAAGCCCGGAACTTGTGGTCCATCCGCAGCATGAAAAGCCCCGCCGCCACCACCACGGCCCCACCGCCAAGCGTATATAAATCCGGGTATTCGTCAAACATCAGCACACCCATGATCACCGCCCAGAACATGGCTGTATATTCAAACGGTGCAATGAAGCTTGCCTCCGCCATGCGATAGGCGTGAACGAACAAGGGCATCAGCAAAGCCCCGATAAAGCCCAACGCCACCATGATGGATAGGTCAAATGCCGTCGGCATGATCCAAGCGCGGGTGAGAAAGCCCAGACTCGCATGGGCTTCACTGTCAAATGCGCCCGTGCCGAACACCAACGCCAACAGCACGCCAACCGCCAGATACATCACACCCTGCCAGAAGGCCGTAACGGATGTTTTGATCTGGTGCCCCAAGGGCCGCGCCATGCCTTGCCCCACGGCATAGAAAAAGGCCGAAGCCAACGCCAAAAGGGCGGCGGGTTCAAACACGCCTTGTCCGGGCCGCGTCATAATCACAACCCCCACAAACCCGCCCGCAATGGCAAGCCAGCGATGCAGGCGCACACGCTCACCCAGAAACGGTGCCACAACGCCTGCCACGAAGAACGGCATGGTGAAATAGATCGCCGCCGCATCCGCCAACGGCATGGCCGCGATGGAAAGAAAGAAGGTGAGATTGCCCATCGCCAGCACAAAGCCCCGCACCAGCATGAAACCGGTTTTCTCGCCGATCAGTTCCCCCCACGCCCGCTGATACATCAAAAAGCCAAGCGTCAAAACCAGTGCTACCGCGCAACGCACCGTGTTGACCTGATGGATCGGATAGCCACCCGACAGAAGCTTCACCAGCGCATCCGTGGAAGAAGCAACCCCCACGGTGGCGCAAATGGTAAGGCCGCCGACAAGCCGATTGTCGAGGCGGGGGGCTTGGGTGGAGGACATTATGCTCTTTCTTTCCCGATCAATTCTGCCAACAAGCGAATACCCGGCTCAATCTTGGTTTCCGCAATCGACGAAAAGGCAAGCCGCAAATAATTGCGCGGCTTGTCGCGCCCGCCGAAATAAATCCGCCCCGGTTCCAGAATACGCCCG
>CAJBCQ010000060.1 GCA_903951595.1 uncultured Hyphomicrobiales bacterium
ATGATGACGGGGCCTGAATCCACCAGCACCCAGTCGCATTGGGGCAGGCCTTCGACGCGGATATTCTTGTGGCCTGCCGTTTTGAGCTTTTCTACCAGTTGGTCGGCAATGGCCGCGACATGCCGGTTGGAACGGCCGGAAGCAATCACCATTTCATCGGCCAAGGCACTTTTGGCATCCAATGTCAGTGAAACGACGCTTTCGGCCTTGGCATCCTCCAAACAGGCCAGAACGAGATCCAGCACACTGGGTGAAGCAGCCTTGGCGGCTTTGGCGGGTTTTGCCTTGGCGGGCGCCTTTTTGGCGGCTGCCTTTTTGGCGACGGGTTTTGCCGTTTCGGGCTTGATCTCTGGCTTGGCGCTGCGTTTGGCGGCAGCCCGCTTTTCGGGGGTCTTCAGGGTGTGGTTCCTTTCCGGAAAACCGTATCGCGGCAAGATAGGGCTTTGCCCGCCGCCACTCAAGGCTTTGATGTAAGGGCTTTGCGGGCCTTGCGGATCGCGGTGGAGCTTTCTTTGCGTAAGGGAAGTGACAGGAAAATCCAAGCAGGCGGTTTGGAGCCAGCGAGTTTTGCAGCCGAACGAGGCTTGAGGCGGTGTTTGGCGAGCAAGCGAGCGGCAGGCGAACTCATGGCTTTGAGGCTGTGGCCGGGCCGGTCGATTACTGCCAAGGGCAGGGTTTTGACAATGTCGCGCCAGCGGTTCCACTGGTGAAGTCCGGCAAAGCTGTCAGCGCCCATGATCCAGACGAATTTGCCACGCGCCAGCATGGGCTTGAGCTTGGCGAGTGTTTGGGCCGTGTTGCGGGTGCCCAGATGTTTTTCAAGATCGGTGACGAGAAAACGCGGATGCTGCGCGCACTTTTTGGCAGCCGCGAGGCGTTGCGCGAAATCGTCGGTTTCGCGCGGGTCTTTCAGCGGATTTTGCGGCGAGACGAGCCACCAGACGGCATCGAGCTTGAGCGACTTCAAGGCTGTGAGGGCAACCGCCAGATGACCGGCATGGGCCGGATTGAAAGAGCCTCCGAACAGGCCGATGCGGCGACCTGCGGGTTCTGGTCTGGCATGGCGGTCAGGCGCGGACATGGCCAGACCCGCGTAGCTGATATTTGAAGGTGGTGAGCTGTTCGAGCCCCACGGGGCCGCGTGCGTGCAGGCGGCCTGTGGCGATGCCGATTTCGGCTCCGAATCCAAATTCACCGCCATCGGCAAATTGGGTGGAAGCATTATGCAGCACGATGGCGCTGTCTACTTCCGTGAGGAAGCGTTCGGCAGCGGCCTTGTCCGTGGCGACAATCGCATCGGTGTGATGTGAACCAAAGCGCGCGATATGGGCGATGGCTTCCTCGATGTCGGATACGACATGCACCGCCAGAATAGCGTCAAGATATTCGGTGGCCCAGTCTTGTTCTGTTGCCGCTTGCGCCTGTGCATCGAGCGCCATGACTTGCCCGTCACCGCGAATTTCGCATTGGCGCGCATGCAGGGCCGATAGGATGCTAGGCAAAATGGCTGGCGCGCAGGCGCGGTCCACCAGAAGCGTTTCGGCCGCCCCACAAACACCTGTGCGGCGCAGCTTGGCATTCAGCACGATATCTCGGGCCATGTCCGCATCGGCAGAGGCGTGGATATAGACATGGTTATTGCCGTCCAGATGGCTGAACACTGGCACGCGGGCATCTTTCTCTACACGCGCCACAAGGCTTTTGCCGCCGCGCGGGACGATGAGATCGATATTGCCGGAAAGCCCTTCCAGCATCAGGCCCACGGCATCGCGTTCTGGCGTTTGCACCATTTGGATGGCGGCTTGTGGCAACCCGGCTTGCTGCAAGCCTTCGCGTAGGCAGTGGGCGATGGCGGTGGAGGAATGGAAGCTATCAGAGCCGCCGCGCAATAGGCAGGCATTGCCGGATTTCAGGCATAAGGCACCGGCATCGGCGGTTACATTGGGCCTGCTTTCATAGATGATGCCGATGACGCCGATGGGCACGCGAATGCGCGTGAAATCCAAGCCATCGCCGCGTTGCCAATGGGCCATGATGGCACCCACGGGATCGGGCAGGGCGGCTATGGCTTCCAGCCCCTCAGCCATCGCTTCAATGCGTTGCGATGTGAGAATGAGGCGGTCGAGGAAAGAGCCTTTCACATCGCGCTGTTCAGCCGCTTCGATATCGCGCGCATTGGCTTCAGCGATCCTAGCCGTTTGGGCGCGGATGGTGGCTGCCATGGCAAGCAGGCCGGCATTCTTCTTTTGCGTTGGCGCGCGTGCCAGTTCTGCGGCCGCGTGGCGGGCGGCCTGGCCCATGGCGAGCATGTCAGTGTGCAGTGTCATGCAGTGGGGCCAACAAGAACGAGGTCATCGCGGTGGATCATTTCATCACGAACGTGGAAGCCGAGTGCTTGTTCAATATCAGCGGAGCGTTTTCCTGCGATCATGCGGGCATCATCGGCATCATAAGCGATGAGGCCGCGCGCGATTTCAAAGCCTTGCTCATTGATGATGCTCACCGTATCGCCCCGGCTGAATTCACCCTCTACGCCACGCACACCCGCAGGCAACAGGCTTGCGCCTTTTTGCAATGCGCTTTGCGCCCCGGCATCGACTGTGATGCGACCACCGGGGATGAGACTTCCGGCAATCCAGCGTTTGCGGGCGGTGGCGGCATTGCCCTGCGCCAGAAACCATGTGCAGTGACCTTCATCGGCAATGGCGTGAAGTGGGTTCATGACATGGCCTGACGCGATGACCATATCGGCACCTGCGCCGAGTGCGATCTTGGCGGCTTCAATCTTGGTGATCATGCCGCCGGAGCCCAGGCCCGATACGGGCTTTCCGGCCATGGCTTCAATCGCAGGCGTGATCTCGGTTACTTGTGCCAGACGTTTTGCACCCGGCGTGCCGGGGGGTGCGGTGTACAGCCCGTCAATATCGGAAAGCAGCACAAGGCAATCAGCGGTCATCATGGAGGTGACGCGCGCGGCCAAACGGTCATTATCGCCATAGCGGATTTCGGATGTGGCGACCGTGTCATTTTCATTGATGACCGGAATGGCACCTTGGCCCAGAAGTGTCGTGATGGTGGAGCGGGCGTTGAGATAGCGGCGGCGTTCTTCGGTGTCGGTGAGGGTGAGAAGAATTTGGGCTGCCATCAGGCCTTTGCGGCCAAGGGCTGCCGACCAAGCATCCGCCAGTGCGATCTGGCCCACGGCGGCGGCGGCTTGGCTTTGATCGAGACGCAAAGGGCCGGATGGAAACCCGAGCTTGCGGCGGCCCAAGGCAATGGCACCCGAGGACACAGCGATCACATCAGCCCCGCGCGCTTTCAATTGCGCGATGTCAGCCACGAGGCTTTCCAGCCAAGCGTTTTTGAGCTGGCCGGAGGCGGCCTCCACCAGCAAGGCCGAGCCGATTTTGATGACAATGCGGGAAGCCTCGCCGATGCGGCCCTTCATGGCTTCCAGCCTTCTTCTTCCTCCGGCGCATCGGCAGCGCGGGCGGCTTTCTTGGCTTCAGCAATGATGGTGAACAGGCGGTTGGTGACATCCTCAACACCACGGCCTGAGACAGCCGAAACGAGAAGTGGCGTTTTCTTCAGTCGCTTCTTGCAGTCAGCAAGCTTGGCGGCGATTTCCTCCTCGCTGAGGGCATCCACCTTGGACAAGGCGATGACTTCGGGCTTGTCGGCAAGCTCAGCGGCATAGGCTTTCAGTTCTTTGCGGATGACGCGATAGGCGGCAACGGGGTCTTCCATGGTCGCATCCATGAGATGCAACAGAACCGAGCAGCGTTCGACATGGCCGAGAAAGCGGTGGCCCAGACCTGCGCCTTCGCTGGCCCCTTCAATGAGGCCGGGAATATCAGCCAGCACAAAGCTTTCCGTGCCGCGTTTGACGACCCCCAAATGCGGGGTGAGTGTGGTGAAGGGATAATCGGCGATTTTGGATTTTGAAGCCGAAACGGCTGAAATGAAGGTGGATTTGCCCGCATTCGGAAGGCCCACAATGCCGGCATCGGCAATGAGTTTGAGGCGCAACCACACCCAGCGTTCCTCGCCCACTTCACCCGGGTTGGCACGGCGCGGCGCGCGGGTGACGGAGGATTTGAAATGCTCATTGCCAAAACCGCCATTACCGCCGCGCGCCAAGCGCAGGCGTTCGCCGGGATGGGTTAAATCTCCCACCAGGGTTTCGTTGTCTTCCTCAAAGATTTGCGTGCCCACCGGCACTTTCAACACGATGTCTTCGGCATTGGCACCGTGGCGGGAACGGCCCATGCCATGGCCACCGGTTCCGGCCTTGAAATGCTGCTGGTAGCGATAGTCGATGAGGGTGTTGAGGTTTTCGACCGCCTCGACCCAAATATCCCCGCCATGCCCGCCATCGCCACCATCCGGGCCGCCGCGTTCAATGAATTTTTCACGCCGGAAGCTGACGGAGCCCGCACCCCCATCGCCCGAGCGGATATAGACTTTGCACTGGTCGAGAAATTTCATAGGGCTATTTGACCCGGATGGCCTTGCCGCGCAAGCCAAACGGCGCGGGTGAGGCTGAAAAGTTCAGTTTCCATTGGGCCGTTCAGCCCGCGGCTGTGTACTGTTTCGGCTCCATATTGCTTGAAGCCGAGTTGGCTGAGGATGCGAAAGGAGGCGGTGTTGCCGATACGCACACCGGCGGTTAATTCATCCGCGCCGGTGGCCGCAAAGCTGTGGGCGACCAAGGCGGTGACGGCTTCGCGGCCATAGCCTTTTGCCCAAAAAGCCCGGCCCAGCCAATAGCCCAGCTCCGGCCGCAGCGGCTCGCCTTGAAGGGCGTGGCCGCAAATGCCGATGAGGGTCATATCTTTCAGGCGAATGGCAAAGAAATCAGCTTCATGCTTTTTCACGCGGGCAATGAAGTCTTCGGCATCGGTGATGGCGTAAGGATGTGGCATGAGGCCCAGATTGCCTGCAACGCCGATATCATTGGCCAGTGGCACCATCGCGGCGGCATCGGCGGGTGTCAGGGTTGTTAGATGCAGGTTTTGGGTTTCGATCATCGGCTCTTTCCAAAACAAAAACGGGGAGATGGCGGACCATCTCCCCGTTGGCATGAATTCGGGCCGTTTGCGTGCTTATTCAGCCGCTTTCAGCGGCAGCACGGAGATGGTGGTGCGGCCGTTGGCGGTTTCGCGGAAGAACACGCGGCCTGGTTCGGTGGCGAAGATCGTGTGATCCTTGCCGATGCCCACACCGGTGCCGGGGTGCCACTGGGTGCCGCGCTGGCGCACCAGAATGTTGCCCGGAATGACGGCTTCGCCGCCAAACTTCTTGACGCCAAGACGGCGGCCAGCGGAGTCACGGCCGTTGCGGGATGAGCCGCCTGCTTTTTTATGTGCCATGTTTCAGTTCTCCCTTACTTGCCGTTCAGGCTGATCTCAGTGATGCGCAGCTGCGTGAGGTCTTGGCGATGACCATTGCGGCGGCGATAGTGCTTGCGGCGCTTCTTCTTGAAGATGATGAGGCGCGGCCCGCGCGGATGGGCCACAACTTCCGCCTTCACGGTGACACCGGCCAAGGTGGGCGCGCCCACCTGAACACCGGCATCGCTGCCAACCATGAGCACTTCGGACAGGTCGATGACGGCGCCAGCTGCGGCTTCCAGTTTCTCGACGGTGATAACATCGTTGGCGGCAACACGATATTGCTTGCCGCCGGTCTTGATGACTGCGAACATTTTCTTTCCTTAACGTTCTTGTTCCGCGCCCATCGGCGCCGCATTTTCCAAGCGGGAATAGCGGGCTTCGTAATTGTTTTTATTGGTCTTTTTGGCCTGAGGCAGCGATCGGTAACAGGCCGGAAGGTGAATTCCGGCCCATCGTCGAGCGCCTTCTTAGTGAGGTTGGGCGCGCGAGTCAAGAAAACGGGGCAAATTCGGGGTTGGCAGGCGCGGCCCAAGCCGCTATCAGACGCACCACCACTGACCGGACGCCTTTTAAGGCTTCCGGAGACTTCGCGGAGAGGTGCCGGAGTGGTCGATCGGGGCGGTCTCGAAAACCGTTGTATGTGCAAACATACCGTGGGTTCGAATCCCACCCTCTCCGCCATTTTATTCAGTCTAAACAATTGAAATTGCAATTGAATACGGGCTTCGGAAATCCGCCTGTCCCCATTATTCAACCTTGAACACATGCTCCCAGGTGCCATCGGCCAGATGGGTGCTGAAAACCGTGCCGTTGGCCCCGGCATATTTGCCGGTTCCGCCGATGATGGCGCGTTCCAGCGTTTGGGACACTTTCACGGTTGAGCCGTTCTTTGGATAAAGGCCGATGCCATGCACCAGCAGGGTATCTGCCGTCCCTTCGCCGAAGGAAAACACCGCATCGGTCATGCGGCTGTCCAATTGCGCAGGATCTTGCGATTGCGCGGTGGTGGTCATGATGAAACCAATACTAACCGCCACATTGCCCGGTGCGGCGCCAAGAAAGTGCCAGATCCGCTGATCCCCGGCAGAGTCGCCCGCAGGCCCAAGATCAATGAGCGTTGGCGCAGGCACTTTACTATGCGTCACGGTTATCGTTTCGGCCGAAAATGCAGGCTGCGCAAAAGCCGCGAGCAAAACGAGAGAGAGGATTGATTTTTTCACCTTGGGCTCCGGGCGTTCGAGAACATCGCGCTATGGTTGGGATCAAATCAGTTTTGATGAAGATGAATGAATCTTACATCTAAAGTCAAATATTACGATCCCCATGCCTTGGCCTCTGATTTTCTTCAACGGGCTACCGCCTGCTCATCCTTCTTGATTGCATCACAACTGACACAAACAGCCGCTATCAGAAGATTTTCAACGGTAGCCATGCATGCCTCAACTGTCCCACGAAGTTTATCTGCACGAAGGCGCTGAGATATCCAACAGCCGGTTTGGCCGTTATGTCGAGATCGGTGCAGACAGCCGCATCCAGAGCAGTTTTCTGGATGATTACAGCTATTGCGACCGCTATGCCGACATCGCCTATAGCCGGATCGGCAAATTCGCCAATATCGCTGCCTTTGCTCGCATCAATCCGAGCCAGCATCCTTATGAGCGGGCCTCGCTGCACCACTTCATGTATCGCAGCAGCTATTACTGGCCCGGAGAAGCTGATGAGGCCGAGATATTCGCCTGGCGGCAATCGCTTGGCTGCGAGATAGGGCATGACACATGGATTGGCCATGGCGCCATCATCCAGAAGAAAGTGAAGATCGGAAACGGTGCCATTGTGGCCTCCGGAGCCGTCGTCACCAAGGATGTTCCCGATTATGCCATTGTTGCCGGTGTGCCAGCCAACTTCCTCAAATGGCGGCACCCCGAGCGCATTGCTGCCCGTCTCACAGCCTTGGCATGGTGGGACTGGGATCATGAGCGCCTGCGGCTGGCGCTTGATGATTTCAGACAGCTGCCTGTGGAAGCATTCCTTGAGAAGCACGCCTCAGGATCGTGAGCAATATTTCGCCGGCATCCTGCAGCTTGCCGGAATTGTCGATGGTGATGTGGGCAAGATCAGCGGGCCATGATGTTGCTTTTCGCGCAAGCCGCATCTGGATGTCTGTTCCACTTTCCCTGCCGCGCGCGGCAAGGCGGGCGGCGAGCAAATCTTCACGAGCTGTTACTTCAACGATCAGGCACGGCAAGCGCCGCAACACTTCCGATTCCAGAACCGCGCGCGATATGTTCGCGATGACACAATGGCCCGAATCAACCAACAATCCGACTTCAGCACGCAAGGCATAGGCGAGGAAATGTGCCCGCCAGCTCAAAAAGAACTCGCCATTCAGATCCGCTTCAATGAAGGCCTCGTCGCTCAGCGTGTCATGGTCTTCATCAGCTGTTGATGGCCGTGTAACCACACGGCGGGCGAAATGGAACTGACTGTCGGATGCAAGGGCATGGCGAGCATAAGCGATGAGGCTGTCTTTGCCCGCACCGCTGGGGCCAACGATGCAGACAAGGCATCCAGCCATCAGATGACCCGTTCTCCACCCCGCCAGACCTGACGGACATGGGCAACACCATCGCGCTGGCGCACGTGGATGAGATCAGCCCGTTTACCAAGGGCAATCTCCCCCCTGTCTTCCAGGCTAACCGCGCGTGCGGGATTGCGGCTCACCATGGCGACAGCTTGAGAAAGGGAAATGGCCTCGACTTCCAAAGGCATGCGGAACACCGCTTGCAAGAGCGAGCCTGGAACATAGTCTGACGACAAGATATCCAAATGCCCGCTTGCGGCAACTTCACGCGAGGAAATATTGCCAGAATGCGACCCACCGCGCACCAGATTCGGAGCACCCATTAACACCGCAAGTCCGGCCTTATGGGCGGCCGCACTGGCATCCGCTGTTGTGGGGAATTCCGCAATGACGGCACCATCGGAAAGCGCTTCTTCAACATGGGCGGAAGTAGCATCGTCATGACTTGCAATCGCAATGGCTCTTTCGCGCGCCAATTTGGTGATCGCCCGGCGATTATTGTCTGAGTAGAGCTTATTGAGACCCTTGCGGTCCTCAATGAACACTTCCAATTGCTCCGGGCCCATCAGCTTTTTGCCGAGGTAATATTCCCGGAATTTGTCGATGCTCGTAAACTGACGCTCACCCGGCGTGTGATCCATGACCGAGATCAAGCGCACGCCTTCCTGCGAAAGCATCTGCTCGGTGCCCTGCAAGGTATCCGGGCATGGCAGCTCGCAACGCAGATGGATCAGATGATCGACGCGCAACAACTGCATCTGCCGTGCTGCTGACAAGGCTTGCGCAAGCACCATGGCCGAAGAGCGGCGCACTTCCTCTTCACGGTCAAAGGAACCGACACGCAGGGAATCCAGAACCGTTGTAATGCCGGAAGCGGCAATCTGGGCATCATGGGCGATGACCGCGTTGATGGCGGGCCACTCGACACCGGGACGCGGCAGAAAATGGCTTTCCAGATGATCTGTGTGCAGCTCCACGAAGCCGGGCAGCAGGTAATCACCATCAAGGTCCTGGCCGATCCGAGCATTGCCTTCGTCGATAGCGGCAATTTTGCCATCACGCAGCAAGATAGAGCCATGCACGATCCCATCTTGGGTGACAATGCGGGCGTTTGAAATACAGTTATCGCCGCTCATGCCGCGCTCCACTTCCAAAGCTCGGGCCAAGGGCCTTCGTGTCGAAGCTCGAATTGCTCGACAAGCTCAAATGCCGCACCGGGGTGGGGTTCACGCATGACGCTGAGCCGATCGAGGTGATGGATTTTGCTTAAAGGACCGGCAAACCAATCGGCTGCCTCCTGCGCTAGCTTGGCAAGTTCGACATCACCGGCAGCTTCTGAAAGGGTCATGTGGAAGCGAAATTCCTTCAGCACATGCGGATAGCCATATTTCACCAGGAGCGCGTCTCCGGCGGGGGTGAGTTTCGCTGCGCGCCTGCGCTCCAAATCGGCCTGCGAAAGTGGTGCGCGCAAATGATCGAGAGACACAACTACTTCATCGGCAATAGCTTGGGCGGCCGCAGTCCAGTTCGACGGGCGCAGGCTGAGGAATCTCTCCGACACGCTCAGCTCAAATTTGCCAATATCCGTGGCCTCCAGATCCTGGGCCAAGCGGTTTACGGCCTGAAGCAGATCCGCCTCACATTTGCCTTCCACGAGATGAAATGGAGCCTTCAGTGTGGCGTGGAAGCCATAGCGGCGCGGACCCGCCATCAATGGGTGTTCCCGCATCAGCCATTGCTCTGCGAGCGATGCCAGATCGCTGTCGGGAGCGGGCGTGAAATAGACCGCATGGCGCATTAGACGAGCACCTTGCGCAGCTGCTGGGAGATGATGTCTACGATCGCCACCGTCACGATCACCATCAGCATCAAGGCTGCTGTCTCGGCGTAATAAAAGCCGCGGATCAGTTCGAAAAGTGACTGGCCGATACCGCCAGCGCCCACGATGCCCAGAACGGTTGCCCCGCGCACATTCGATTCAAAGCGATAAAGCGTATAGGAAACCCAAAGCGGCATCACCTGTGGGATGACCGCGAAAATGATCTCTTGGAAGGGGGTAGCGCCTGTTGCGCGAATGCCTTCAACGGGCCTGGAATCAATGGCCTCAACGGCTTCCGAAAAAAGCTTTGCGATAATCCCTGTCGTATTCACGGCAATGGCCAGCACACCTGCAAAAGGGCCAAGACCCACCGCGACGACGAATAACACTGCCCAAACGAGATCATTGATGGAACGGAAGGCATCCATCAGCCGCCGCACGGGCTGCACGACCCATTGCGGTGCGATGTTGCTAGAAGACAGAAGTGCAAAAGGAATGCCAAACACAACGGCAAGGAACGTGCCCCAAACGGCGATCTGAACTGTGACGACGAGATCCCAGAAGTAGTATTTCCAATCCTTGAATTCAGGATTGAAGAAGCCGGAGGCATATTTCGCCATATTGCCCGCATCTGTGATGAGATAGGGCGCGCGATAGATCTCGGCAGGCCAGAAGCTCCAGGCGAGGAGCGCGAAAATCACGGCTCCGGTTATCCATCCGCCAAAGCGATCACGGAAAGGCGCGGGAGGTAGCTGGTCGATCACGGGGTTCATCGCGCTCATTTGCTTTCCTTTCAGGCGGAATGGGACCGGGCACAGGTGCCCGGACCCGCTGTCAATTGACCGATCAGGTGTTCGGCGCTTCGGCCATCATCTTCTCGATTTCGGCCTGCTGCTTCTTGAGGTCAGCGATCTTGGCATCCTTGTCAGCCTGGCTCAGGGCCGCATCCGCCGTGATCTTGTTGATCGACTTGTTGATCTCCAAAATGCGGATCGGGAAGAGCTGCGCATTCGAGGACGGACGGAAGGGCGACCAGCCAAGGCCGGTGAGAACTTCACGAGCCATCTTGACTTCTTCCATCGTGCCATGGCGGCCATAGGTCATGAAGAAGTTCATGATCTTGAGCTTGGTTTCAGCCGACAGATCCTTGCGCCAGACCAGCGGATCTGAGGGGATCAGCGGCGACTTCCAGATTACCTTCAGCTTCTTGAAGGCTTCCGGATCGTTCTTTTCCAACAGCGTCAGGCTTTCGGTGTTGTTGGTGGCGAAATCGACCTGACCGTTGGCCACCGCCATGAGATTGCTCTCATGGTTGGCGTTGGTCACAGCCTTGTAGCAGTCCTTCGGTTCAACCTTATTGGCACCGAAGACGAACACGGAAGGAACGAGGAAGCCTGAGGTGGAGTTCGGATCACCGTTGCCGAAAGTGAGCGTCTTGTCGCACTTCAGAACGTCTTCAGCGGTGTTGATGGCGGTGTTGGCGGCGTTGGCAACCAGCAAGCCGTAATAGCCCTGTGTGCCATCGGCGTTGACGGTCTGGGCGAAAACTTCGCCATCGGCGCGGTCAACCGCTTCCATACCGGCCTTGTTGCCGTACCAAGCGGCGTGAACCTTGCCGAACTTCATGCCTTCGATGATGCCGGCATAGTCGGTGGCAAAGAACGGCTTGATTTCAAGGCCGGTCTGCTTGGACATTTCGGCCAGATAGGGTTCCCATTTGGGCTTCAGGTTGATGGTGGATTCGGTCGAGATGATGCCAAAATTGATCTCTTCGGCCTGGGCTGCACCGGCGATCAGCAGGGCAGTCGCGGCAAAGAGCGCACGGGTAATGGACTTGCGCATGTTCTTCTCCATTGGGTTTTTTTGATCCGGTTCAAGCCGCCCGCGTGTCACGCTTGCGACGCTTGCCTTCATCCACAAGGTCTGCCGCATCCGGGAGAATGAGTTCCTCGGAAGCGGAGCCGTAGATCTCTTTGAGTTTCTGATTTGTGAGCTTGCGCGATGGCCCGTCATAAACGATCCGCCCCTCCCGCATGGCCACGGTTCGGGCGCAGAAGCGGCGGGCATATTCGACCTGATGCAGTGAGACGAGCACGGTCAGCCCGTCAGAGCGGTTCACATCGGTGAGTGTCTCCATCACGCGGCGCGCGGAAGCTGGATCAAGCGAGGCGATGGGCTCATCCGCCAGCAAAATGCTTGCTCCCTGCACCAGCGCGCGGGCAATTGCCGCGCGTTGTTGCTGTCCGCCGGAAAGCGTGCTTGCCCTTTGGCGTGCCGTCTCGCCGATCCCCACGCGCACCAATGCGCGATAAGCATCCAGCTGGTCCTCATGTGGGAAAAGACCGAAGGTGCCCTGTAGCCAAGGAAGTTTGCCAAGCCTTCCGGTCAATACATTGGTCAGCACAGAAAGCCTGCCCACCAGATTGAATTGCTGGAAGATCACGGCGGTTTGCCGACGGATGTTGCGCGCGTCCGGTGCAAGCTTTCCGGCTTGCTGCATCAGGCTGCCGTTAACGAGCACTTCACCTGAGCCCTCATCACACGTGATGAGCCCCGCGATATGCCGAATAAGTGTTGATTTGCCGGAGCCAGAAGCACCGATGAGCGCCACCATCTCACCGGGCTCAATTTTCAGTGACACATCATCCAGCGCGCGTTTGCCGCTTGGAAATGTCTTGCTGAGTGATTTGACCCGAACGGAATGTTTCACCGGAATCTCCCCTGTTGGAGCGACTCCTAAGCGGGCTCGATGACATGTTTCCGACAGATATGCGTAAAAACTGTCATGATTCACAAAATGAGGCTGCGCGAGCAAACGGAGAGGCGTTCGGCCTCATCATGGAATATGCCGATCACCGCACTTCCCGCCGAGAGCGCATCACGCACAAGCTCCAATACACGGGCACGGTTCAGCGCGTCCAGCGAAGCGGTTGGTTCATCCAGAAGCAGCACGGGGCTTGGCGCGCAAAAGCCTCGCGCGATGTTGACGCGCTGTTGCTCGCCGCCTGAGAAAGTAAGGGGTGGCAGTTTCCACAGTTTTTCGGGAATGGACAGGCGCTCCAGAAGCTCTGATGCCCTCTGGCGGGCTTTCTCCGGCGCGACTCCGCGTTCCAGAAGCGGTTCGGCCACCACATCAATCGCAGGTACGCGCGGGATAACGCGCAGGAACTGTGTCACATAACCTATGGTATGGCGCCGGATGTCCAGCACCTCGCGCGGAGAAGCCCTCATGATATCTACCACCTCGCCCCTGTGGCGGATGCGGATCGACCCGGCCTGCGGCTGGTAGCTTCCCCAAATGATCTTGAGTAACGAACTTTTGCCTTTGCCTGAAGGCCCGGCAAGTCCAAGCGACTGACCTTCGTCGAGGGTCAGTGAGAAGTCGGAGAAAACATCAATGCGCTGGCTTTCCTGCAAATGCAGGATGAAGTGCTTTTCGAGCGCGGTAATTTCCAGCAAATGCTGCATCTCACACCTGCAGGACAGAAGAGACCAGAAGCTGGCTATAGGCGGCTTGCGGATCTTCCAGCACCTGATCGGTAAGGCCCTGTTCCACAACGCGACCCTTTTGCATCACCATGATGCGGCTTGAGAGGAGTTTCGCCACCGCCAGATCATGGGTGACAACAATGGCAGCAAGTCCCATGTCGCGCACCAGACCGCGCAACAGGTCCAGCAAACGTGCTTGCACAGAAACATCGAGCCCGCCGGTGGGTTCATCCATGAATATGAGCTGCGGGCGGCTCACCAGATTGCGCGCAATTTGCAGACGCTGGCGCATGCCGCCGGAAAACTGCCTTGGGCTTTCATCCATGCGTGCGGGGTCTATTTCCACACGCGCCATCCATTCCGCTGCCGTCTGCCTTATGCTTCCATAATGGCGCTCACCCACTGCCATCAACCGCTCGCCGACATTGGCCCCGGCTGATACACCCATGCGCAGCCCATCACGCGCATCTTGGTGCACAAAGCCCCATTGGGTGCGCATAAGCTCGCGTTTGGCCGCCTCGCCCATAGCACCAAGATCAGCACCCTTGTAGTGTACCGTTCCCGAATCAAAGCCCAGCTGCGTGGAGATGCATTTGAGCAGGCTTGTCTTGCCAGAGCCGGACTCACCCACAATCGCCAGCACTTCACCCGGCCAAAGGTCGAAGGAAACGTCCTCACAGGCCACCTGCCCTTCATAGCGCTTGTTGAGACCTTTTACCTCAAGCAGCATTGGGGCCTGCCTTCAGCGCCGCTTGGGTGGCGCAATGATCAGTGTCGGAGCAGACAAACATGCGCGTGCCCGCATCATCTGTGATGATTTCGTCGAGATAGCCCGTGCCGCTGCCGCAAATGGCGCAAGGGGTATCCCAGCGCTGGACTTCAAAGGGGTGATCCTCAAAATCGAGACTTATGACTTGTGTGAAGGGCGGCACGGCATAAATCCGCTTTTCGCGGCCAGCGCCAAATAATTGAAGGGCGGCGCAATGATTGAGCTTGGGATTGTCGAACTTTGGGATGGGAGATGGGTCAAACACATAGCGGCTCGCCACTTTAGCCGGATAGGCATAGCTGGTGGCAATGTGGCCGTGGGTGGCGATGTCCTCATAGAGTTTCACATGCATCACGCCATATTCCTCCAGCGCATGCATGGTGCGCGTTTCGGTCTCGCGCGGTTCCAGAAAGCGCAAGGGTTCGGGAATCGGCACCTGATAGACAAGGATTTGACCTTCCGTCAGGGGATGCTCAGGCACTCGGTGACGTGTCTGGATGATGGTGGCCTTTTGCGTCTCGGTTGTTGTGGCAACACCTGCGGTACGGGCGAAGAATTTGCGGATGCTCACCGCATTGGTGGTGTCATCTGCACCCTGGTCGATGACTTTCAACGTGTCGTCGGGTGTGAGAATAGCTGCTGTCACCTGCACGCCACCCGTGCCCCAGCCATAGGGCATGGGCATTTCACGGCTGGCGAAAGGAACCTGATAACCCGGAATGGCCACTGCTTTGAGCAGCGCGCGGCGGATCATGCGTTTGGTCTGTTCATTCAGGTAAGCGAAGTTGATTTGCGTCATGTTTCGCGCTCCTTTCGCAGGGTGCGCAGAAGGGCAAGCTCGGCTTGGAAATCCACATAATGCGGCAGTTTCAGATGCTCGACGAAGCCGGTGGCTTGCACATTGTCGCAATGGGAGAGCACGAATTCCTCATCCTGTGCGGGGCCGATCTGATCCTCGGCGAATTCTGCAACCCGCAATGCGCGGTCTACCAATGCCATGGACATGGCCTTGCGCTCCAGCTGGCCGAAGACCAGCCCATAGCCGCGGGTGAATTGCGGCGGCACATCCGCTGTGCCGTGGAACTGATTGATCATCTCGCATTCGGTGACCTCGATCTCACCGATATAAATCTCAAAACCCAGCTCCTCGGGGCAGATGGAAACCGGCACGCAGCCAAAGCGGATTTCCCCTACAAAGGGATGATTGCGGCCATAGCCGCGCTGCGTGGAATAGGCCAAAGATAGCAGAAAACCTTCATCACCTCGCGCCAGCACCTGTAGTCGTCGATCACGGGTTGAAGGAAAGTCTAAAGGCTCTTCGGTAATGTCGCCCGCAGGCTGGCCGTCATCGGCGGCGGGCTCAATGAGCCCCTCCTGGCCGAGCAGCTCCAGCACGCGGGGAATGGAAGCTGCAAGCGGTACATCCGCGCTTGCAGCCCGCACCGGTTCCTGATCAGCAAGCAGGGAGGAATCGAGAAGCCGGTGGGTGTAGTCGAAGGTAGGTCCCAGCACCTGGCCACCCGGAATGTCCTTGAAGGCGGCTGAAATGCGCCGCGAGATCCGCATGGCGTTCATGTTGAGCGGTAAGCTGGTGCCGAAACGGGCCAGTGTGGTGCGATGGGCGCGCAGCAGGAAAATCGCCTCAATGAGATCGCCGCGCGCCTGCTTGATAGCAAGGGCGGCAAGCTCGCGGTCATAAAGTGAACCTTCAGCCATGACACGATCCACGGCCAAGGCCAGCTGTCCATCAATTTGGGCGATTGAAAGCTCTGGGCTCGCGGCATCGCCACGACGCTTTTCGGCCAGATATTCATGCGCGGCATCAATCGCCTTCTCGCCGCCTTTGACTGCCACATACATTAGGCAACTCCGATGCGGGTGGAGCGGGCGATGGCGGTAACGGCACCGGGAGATGTCAGGAAAACATCAATGCCTAGCGGAAAGCCCGCTTGGTTGATTGCGTTGAGGGCAGGCCAGAAACCCTCTTGGAGGCCTGTTGCATGCAGTTCGTGCGTGGTTTTGATACCTGGACCGGAAAGGCTCACACCTGGGCCTAGCCTGAGAGCTTCACATTGCACGATGAGGGTTGTCGAATTGTCCGGATATTCAGGGCTTCCCTGCCGCAGTTTCGGCAGCATGTCCTTGGCGCGCATGCCGGTAGTGATGGCAAAGGTGGCTTCGCCTGGTTTGGCAAGCAGGCGCGCACCTGTGGCGAAGCGAATAGCGTCACAGGCGGTAGGCGTTGCCAGTTCGGCCTCCAGATGCAGCGGGGCGGTGTGGTCAACCAGGGCAAGGATAATGCCCATGGTGGCTTCATACAGTCCTTCGATGCCGCTTACACCTTCCAGCCTTCCGATGCGGCCGGGCCTTGCCATGCAATCTAGCAGCACGCGAAATGCAGCCGCCGAGGCGGCAGGCGAGAGCGCCATTTCCATCAGCCTTCCCCGCGCACAAGCGTGAAGAAATCGACCTTGGTGGCGGCGGCCTTTCGGCTCTGCATCAATTCACGTTCAGCGATGAGGCCCGAAAGTGGGGAAAGTACCTTCGCTTGCACGAATTCCTTGTGAGCGCTTTGTAGAAGGGCATCCAGCAAGGCTGCAAAGCGCGCGTGGTCTGCATTCCGACCAAGAAGATAGCTGAATCCAGTCTCCCCGCTGCCAATGCGCACGACACAGCGGGTGACCGTGGCTTCACCCATGTGGAAGGCCTTGCCGCCATCCCCGGCACGCGCCTTGAGCATCACCATGCCCATTTCGGGCGGCCGCAGCCATTCAACGGGCGCGGGAATCTCAAGCTCATCGAGCAACGGCGCAAGCTCGGACCACTTCGCGCGCGCTATTAGTCCCATCCAAAACTGTCTTTCCGCCTGCATATGGATGTGGTTACGCCGCGTGTGTGAAGGCCCAATGACAGCGCAGGGTGGGTCGCGAAGTTGCCCGTGGAAAATGTTATCCGCGCTTTGGCTCGCGCACTGGACAAAGTGCCTAGATGAGCCAGCCTTTAATTTCAGGAAGTTCTTCTAATGCGCGCCGACTGGCGAACAAAGTGGCTTCATCAGCCCGATGAACGTCAAATTCCTGATTTAGTAATATTGAGTAAAATCAGAGACATAGGGTTGCCGAATGGCGCTTTATCGATGCCCGCGCATAAATCGCTCAAGTCGAATCCGAGAACGTTAAATTGCAACACGAGATATGCAAACCTGATGCAAACAAACCCCGCGAAGCTTGGAAGACAGAACAGCACTGGTCGGACTGTCTGATGCTGAATTTTGGACGAAAAATAACGCTGCGGACAAAAAGCGATCCCAAAAACGCTAACGTTCGAACTCGAAAACCGTTGTATGTGCAAACATACCGTGGGTTCGAATCCCACCCTCTCCGCCAATTTTTCTGCTTAAACAACTGATTTTATTATGCTTATCCGAGGTTCTGCCATTTATACCCTACCATTTACCCCACCACCCCATCCAGATAAGCAGTCCTTGATCACTCTCAATCAGGCTAATTAGACGCGGTGGTCTGGGACGGTTAAATTCTTTTCAGACCCCAAATAAATAGATCGAAATCCAATGTATCAGCCGCCTCGCTTGTAATGACACGAGATGACTGCGATGGAAGACTTAGTGCTGGCCAATCCGCTAGGTTTGATCATCATCCACAGTGATCGGCGCTGCAGCGGTGGTTTTAGGCTCAGGCCCCGAACACGGATCAAGGCTATTGAGGCGACAAATGAAGGAGTAATCCTCCTTTGCCTTTAGTAGCCCATTATCTAAAGTTCACAAAACTATAGGCAAGCGTGATCGCGCATGCTGCGGAAGCAAAGGAGCGGCACATGGGAACGGTTGGGCTGCGGAGCGCTAGCACGGCAATCATACTGGTTATGCTGGCGCAAGCGGCAGAGGCGCATGTTGGGCCGGGCGCTGGTAGTGGATTTTGGAGCGGCATCTTACACCCAATTACTGGTTGGGATCATGTGGTCGCCATGGTTGCAGTAGGACTTTGGGGCGCTTTCCTTGAGCGACCAGCAATTTGGATTTTGCCCGTTTTGTTTCCGCTGGTCATGGCCTTAGGCGGTGCCATGGGCGTTATGGGTGTTCCCTTGCCCCATGTTGAGACTGGCATTGCCCTTTCAGCGGTGGTTCTTGGTTTGATGGTCGCCACAGCGGCTCGACTGCCTTTAACATGGGCAAGCCTAGTCGTTGGGGTATTTGCGGTATTCCACGGACACGCGCACGGCACTGAGCTACCCGCCTCTGCTAACCCCTTTGCCTTTGCTCTTGGCTTTGTTGTTGCTACAGGGTGCCTGCATATTCTTGGCATCCTTTTTGGTTCGCTTACCCGCTGGAAGCTGGGAAAATTCGCCGTGCAGACCAGCGGTGCGGTGATTGCATTGGCGGGAATGGCGTTTCTTACGGGCTGGCTCTAGCGCTATGAAATGGCGTTTAGTAGTCTTCTTGCTCGTAGCATTCTGGCCACAGAGCGCTTCCGCTCACAGTTCAGTGCTGATACTGCAACCATTCACAAGTGAACCCCAAGTCCTCGCTCTCTTTGCTTTGGGACTTTTCATACAACAGGGCCTGCCCGAAACGGAGGGTGTTTTTCACTGCTTTTGGGCCTGCTGCATCGCTGGCTCTGCGGTAGCAGCACTCAATCTCATAAGGTTTGAGCCTGCTGAACAATTCACGCTAATTGCATTAATAACTGGTATTATAATTGCTGCTGGCCGGAAACTGCCTATAAGCCTCAGCCTGATACTTGGGGCCGCGTGCGGAGGACTTAGCGGTTACAATTCATGGCCTGATCACGGATCAACTGGCGATCTGATCTTGTCAGCCATGAGCGCAATCTTGGGTTCATCGCTCATCGTCATTTTGGTTTCTAGCATAACTGCTGAAATTAATCGATTGCTTGAGTTAATTTGGTTTTCGGTCGCCGTTCGGGTGATAGGATCGTGGATTGCCGCTATATCCTTACTTCTTAGTGCCTTGCTTTACCGCAAGCTGGTTTGAGGAGTAACCAAATGAGGAATATCTCCAGCCATTACGCACAAATAATTTGATCCGCGTCAGCAGTTCGCCTCTCTAAAGCTAACGGGGAACGCCGCCAATTAGTCGAGTTTATCTGCCCGCCTAACCCTCCAGATGACCCAACGCCGCCTTTGAGCCTCAGCAATTTGCTCCCGGCCTTCAGGGGTGCGAGGACCTACACTCAGGCCTCCATGATTTGGACACCGCCCACCGCGCAAAATTAACTTGCGCTGACAAGGGGTTCCAATTCTGGTCTTTGCACCGCAGATTTTTCTCACCAGCAGTATAACCCCATGTCGCGCGTGCGCGTTAACTGTCTCAAAATCATCTCAAATCGTATCTGATTAAATTAACGGCCAAGCTGGGCGGAAAAGTTGATGTTCTCAGAAACGCTAACCCTGCGAAAATGAATGTCGCCTTGAAAGTATTTCCACCGTCTTCCTTCGGAAAGCATTCCCGCCTGTTTTGCGTCCCTATATGTGCAGCCCTTGAGCATGTAATTCTTGGCTCCACTATCACATTGGCGCAGGTCAACGGTTCTGGGAGATGTTGCCTTAATGCTCACCTCAATATGCGCCTTCAACAAACGAAACCATTCCGCTATTGGAACGCGGGATGGAAGATTGATCAAAATATGTGTGTTAAAAGTTGGCTCACCAAAAACAGAACATGGATTTTCATGGATGCCAATATAGGCAAAATCAAATCCACGCTTTCTATAATAGCTCCGGATACTCTTTATCAGTTTTGGAAATCTCTTGTTAATTTCGAATTCTGTGAGTGCTGTGTCGAACCAGCGAATAGTAAGAAATCCGCTAAGACGAAGGCCAATTGTCCCTGCATAACGATACGCATTATTAACTCCACAAAATTGACTGTGCTTAATTGCGCGTTCGTTTTTGGCCTTTTATCCCCGGTGCCTTGGCCGAAGGAAAACACCGCGTCTGTCATGCGGCTGTCAACTTGCGTGGTATCAGCCGATTGCGCCGTAGTGGTCATGATGAAATCAATAATGACCGTAACATTGCCCGGCGCGGTTCCAGAAAAGTGCCAGATGCGCTGATCCCCGGCAGAGACGCCCACGGGCCCAAAATCCAGCAGCGTTGGTGCTGCCACTTGGCCATGCGTGACGGTGATCGTTTCGGCTGAAAATGCGGGCTGTGCAAAAGCTGCCAGCCAAACAAGTGCAAGGATTGTCTTTTTCATTTTCGGCTCCGAGGCGGTGAGAAAAACATCGTGGTCATTGGCACCAATTCCGTAACTCCGAGCATTCATATATATCCGTACTAAATTCGAAATTTGAAAGTCCTATGCTTGAGCCACAAGCTCTGGGCGCACTTATCTGCGCGCTCATGCGGGTGCTTAAGCCGCTAGACGGGCACCCAAGGCCAGCGATTGACGAAAGGCCCTGAGCGGGGCTAGTTCCGGCTAACAAAAGCGGGGGATTGGCAGAATGTGGACAGCATTAATTTCGGGCTTCATCACCTCGCTCGGCCTCATCCTGGCCATTGGCGCGCAGAATGCGTTTGTGTTGCGCCAAGGCTTGCGGCGGGAGCATGTGCTAATGGTCGTCGCCACTTGCGCCATATCCGATGCGCTGTTGATCTCGTTGGGTGTGGGCGGCTTTGCCGCGGTGCTGCCTTCCTATCCGCTGTTCAGCCAGATCATGCTATGGGCGGGCATTGCGTTTCTTGTCGTCTATGGGGCTTTGCGTTTCCGGGCGGCCTTTCGCGGGGGTGAAGCGCTGATGCCGGCCAAGGGTGAGGCGGTACCGGCGCTGACCGTGTTTCTCACCTGCCTTGCCTTCACCTGGGCCAATCCGCATGTCTATATCGATACGGTTTTCCTGATCGGCAGTTTGGCCCAGCAATATGCACCGCATGGGCTTTTCTACGGTATCGGGGCGGCTGTCGGTTCTTTTGCGTTTTTCACGACTCTTGGCTTTGGCGCGCGCCTCTTGGCGCCGGTTTTTGCCAAGCCGAATGCTTGGGTGCTGTTGGAGGCTGGCATTGGTTTTACCATGTGGGCCATCGCACTCACCCTTGCCGTGAATGGCTGAAGCCTCGGCTCGACAGGCAGCCCAACCGGTTCTATAAACTGATGTCAATTTTGGATCGTCCTGAGAGCCTGTCTTGCAAACCCCTCATATTGATTACTCCGTGCAAAACCTCGCGCTGCTCGCAGCCCTCACCGCAGCTTCCGTGGGGCTTATTTTGTTCGGCAGGCGGCGGCATTTTCGCATGCAGAACCGCGAGACTTTCGAAGTGCCGCTGATTTCGGCCAATTTGATCATCGCTGCGGGCGTCATTCTGCTCATCTTGACGGCTGTGCATTTTGCGTCTTCCATTCTGGGGGTCGATACCTCGCAGATGCGCGGTCGCGGCAGGTTGTAAAGGAACAGGCCATGGCGCTGGTGGGCGATTATCTGGAATATTACGACAAGCGTTTTCATGATCTCACGGTGCCGATTGCGGAAATCGAGGAGCTCTATTCCGGCTGCCGCTGGGCGGAAGGGCCTGTTTGGTTTGCCGATGGCGGCTATCTTTTGTGGAGCGACATTCCCGAAAACCGTATTTTGCGCTGGATGTCCGAAAGTGGCG
>CAJBCQ010000061.1 GCA_903951595.1 uncultured Hyphomicrobiales bacterium
CGTCGCGGTAGCTCCACAGGCGTTGGGAGAGTTTGGGGATGGCATCTGGGTTGCCACATTCCACCACCGTGCGCCAGCCGCGCTCTAAGGATTTCTCCAGAAGCTGCGGCAGCACATCGGCGATTGTCCGGCCTTCGAGCCGGTAGAACCAAAGCTCGCTCATGGGGCCGATCAGCCCTCGTAATGGTCCGCGACCAAGCGGTCGAGAAGGCGCACACCCCAGCCAGAACCCCAGCTTTGATTGATGGCGTTGCGCGGGGCATCCATCGCGGTTCCAGCAACATCCAAATGCGCCCAGGGCACGTTGTTGACGAAACGCTGGAGGAATTGGGCGGCGGTGATGGAACCTGCGTTGCGGCCACCGATGTTTTTCATGTCGGCAATGTCGCTGTCGATGAGCTTGTCATATTCCGGCGCGAGCGGCATGCGCCAGACCTTCTCACCCGTGGCCAAGCCTGCGGCGGAAAGGCGGGCGGACAGTTCATCATTGTTGGAGAACAGGCCTGCATGTTCCTTGCCCAAAGCCACGAGGATGGCCCCGGTGAGTGTGGCGAGGTTGACCATGAATTTGGGCTTGAAGCGATCTTGCGTATACCAGAGCGCATCGGCCAGAACGAGGCGGCCTTCGGCATCCGTGTTCAAAACCGCGATGGTTTGGCCGGACATGGAGGTGACGATATCGCCGGGACGTTGGGCGTTGCCATCCACCGCGTTTTCCACGATGCCGATGATGCCAACCGCGTTCACCTTCGCCTTGCGGCGGGCGAGCGCCAGCATGAGGCCGGTGACGCAAGCCGCTCCGCCCATATCGCCCTTCATGTCTTCCATTCCAGCGGCAGGCTTGATGGAAACGCCGCCTGTGTCGAAGGTGACACCCTTGCCGACAAAGGCCACGGGTGCTTCACCCTTCTTGCCACCGTTCCACTGCATCACCACCATGCGGGCTTCAAAAGGCGAGCCTTGGGCGACACCCAAAAGGGCACCCATGCCGAGCTTTTTCATCTGGGCGGGGGTGAGGACTTCGATTTTCAGGCCGGAGGGGCCGAGTGCCTTGGCACGGTCGGCGAAGGTTTCGGGGTGGAGGATGTTGGCGGGTTCATTGACCAGATCACGCGCCAGATGCACGCCTTCGGCGATGGCGGCGAAGCCTGCCTCCAGCTTGCGGGCGGATGCGATTTCATCGGCTAAGATATTGATATTCCTCAATTCTCGCTTCTCTTGGCCGCGCGTTTTATATTTCATGAAGCTGTAATTGCGAAGCCGGAGGCCGGAGGCAATGAGGGCTGCGCCTTCACCCGGTTTCATGCCGCTTTGGGCCAGAATATCTGTCGCAATGGTCGCCTCTGTGGCCTTCAAGCTCAGCAGAGAGCCAGCGATGGTGCCGCCCAGAAGTTCGGTTTCCCGCGGGCTGATTTGCGACGGATTGCCGGTTCCGGCGAGCAGAATACGCTCAAAACCGCCCTTGGCGGGGGCCAGAATGTCGAGAATTTGGTCGCGCTTGCCTTCGAAATTAGCCGTCTTCATGGCGCGCTTGATGCTGCCGCCGGTGCGTTCATCCGCCACCGCGCCAAGGCCGGACAGCTTGGCGCCTTCGGCCACCAGAAGCACGAGTACGCCCGAAGCGGGGAGATTCGGGGCAGAAAACTTGATTTTCATGGCAAATTCCTATTCTGGGATGGCCAATAATGGCACAGATTGGCCCCCAGACTTAGCGAGTCCGGCCGGGCTTCGCAACTTGCCTCAACGGCAGGCGAGTCAAGCGATTTATTGCAAGTGCCAAGTGCCTAATGGGCTGTTTTTTGAGCGTTTTTTCTTTTACCGGATGGCCGGTACAGAGTACAAATCCCTAACGCTCAAGATGCAATCTGATCCTGAGCCAAGTTTGGCGTTCGGCGGAGGTGTTTTTGAACTGGGGTCGGTCATGCCAAAGGCATGCTGGTGCGGGCGCAGTTCTGCGTTATGCCCTCGCCTTTGTTTGCCTGACGCTCGCCCTGATTTTCACGCTCGCGCCGATCACGCCCTCCGCCTTCGCCAAGCAGGAAAGAGTGCCTGAGATGGACCTGCGGAAATTGCCGCCGGGAACGCGGGTGAATGTGGAGGCAACCCAGTTCGTTTATGACAGCAACACC
>CAJBCQ010000062.1 GCA_903951595.1 uncultured Hyphomicrobiales bacterium
CCTGTGGGGTGTAGCCTTGGATGGTGAAAAGAACACCGAAGCCGAGCTTCAGAGGGCGATCCAAGAAAATGACTACAAGATCGACGATGCATTGACCTTGAACTCATAGTACTCGCCATCCGTGTCGCCAGCTGAGACAGTGAGCACGCCGTTGGTGACATTGATGTAGTCACTCTTGTAGTTGGTTACTACCCTGCCATTCACGGTTACGACAGCGCTAGTACCTTGAAGCGCAACCTTCACCTCATCGCCATCGACAACGAAGCCAAGTTCGGTGGCTTTGCCGCCGTCAAACTTGCCGTTTACCTGAATTCTCTCATCCGAGAACACATTGTAAACTCTGTTATCCTGCAGGCCGTTCATCAGCCAGGCGGCGTCATCCGCTGGTTGACCGGCACCATTCGGGCCTTTGGCTACAAAGAAACCAGATTCGGCGTTCAATACCATCTGGGCCGAGGAAAGCTGCGGATTGCGGGCATTCCACAGAAGGTCATTGCGCTCTTCTTCATCGAAGTCAGGCACGTACTGGCCGCTGATGTTGTTGTTGTCTTCATAGTCGAAGGTCAATGCATCGTCGATCTTGTAGTCATTTTCTTGGATCGCCCTCTGAAGCTCGGCTTCGGTGTTCTTTTCACCATCCAAGGCTACACCCCACAGGCCTTGCCGCTGTTCGGGGCCAAGGGTTCTCTGGGCGTCGATATTCACCTGGATGCCGTATTCTGAGGCCTTCAGGTCAAACTCATAACCATCGGTCTTGATGGTGTAGGAGCCGTCCCGGTTCTCGATCACGTCACCGCCGAGGTTGTTGCGCTTGTCGAAAGCCTTGCCATCAATGCGAAGGGTTCCGTCATCCGCCAGGGTGACGATCTTGCCGCGAACATTGAGCGCGACATCGGTGAGAACCGTTTCGCCGTCAACAGTGCCATAGGTGCCGTTCAGGCCGACGCCAACATCGGACAGCAGATTATAGCTTCTGCCGGCTTCCAGCCTCAGCTCATAACGCTCACCATCACCGCTACGGAAATTGGTGCCATCAATGCTGCCCTTGCCGGTATTCACCATGGGGTTTGGTGCGGGCTTGGGCGGCTTCGGATCGGGCCAGCAATCATTGGGATCGGGCTTCGGGCCAGGGATTGGGATGGGCCAGCAATCAAAGGGATTGGGCTTCGGTCCGGGGATTGGGTGGGGCAGAAGGCCGGGCCAGTTGGGCCCAGGCATTGGGCCAGGCATCGGGCCGGGCCAGTAGCCTTGGTTCGGCCAGCAATCAAACGGGTTGGGGGCTATTTTGTTGCCACCATAGAACCCGCCATGGAAATTTGTGTAGCCGCAATCATCAAAATTGAAGTTGGAGCCGGGGTTGGCATAGATGTTGGTAGTATCCTGACTGACCGTCGGACCCGAGAAGATCGGGGTCTGCGGGCGGAACTGCGGCCAGTCGATGCTGACCCTCTGATTGTAGAGATTGGTGTTACCGCCGTCGATACGGAAGTTCTGGATCGGCAAGCACCACAGATCATTGGCGTTGGGCTTATGGTACTGACCTGCAGCCTGCATGAAGCCACCACCATAGTTGGCAGCCATATTGTTGTAGCCGCCACCATAGTTGTTGGTGGGGAACTGACTTGGGTAGTTATTTGCACCGTTGGTATACATTTGGAAACTCCTTTGAATTGCCTTGTCCCCGTTATCTCATTGAAAAGACCGCACTCACCATTCGGGATTGGCACGGAGTTTTGTGCGATGACTTCGTAGGTAATTGCTCACTCACGAGAAAAGCCCACCGACTTTCATCGGCGGGCCTTGCTCTGGTGTTGTGTGCTTTCTCGTAAACGCTGCGGCTGCTGCCCGTATCGAACAAATCGTCCATCAGACATTCATGCAGAGCAGGGGCCCTTTAGCCCTCAGATTCAGCTTGATGAATTCTCTTTCATGGCCGCCAAAATTGAGAGCAAGTTCAGTGAAAACTGTTTTGCCTCTCAACTTTACCATGCTGCGGTTCCGCCAAAAGGCACAATCGGAGGGTAGAAATTCCCAGGGCAGGGCCAATAGGAGATGTTCGGCTGGTATATCTCCACGATGACAGTCGTGGGCTGGCAATTTTCCCAAGGGTTGGGCCAAGGATTTATGACGGGCCAGACGGGGATGCTAGGCTGGCAATTTTCCCAGATGATGGGCCGATAGTGGTTATTTGGCTGGCAATTATCCCACGGGTTTGGCCAGTAGGAGCTATTGGGCCTGCAATTAAGCTCAGGCCAGAGCTGCAAACCACCGCCTGCGATGCGACCGCTGAAATTGGTGTAGCCGCCATTATCGAAATTGAAGTTGGAGCCTGGGCTGGAATAGATGTTGCCAGTGTCCTGACTGATGCGCGGGCCAGAGAAGATTGGAGTCTGTGGGCGGAATTGCGGCCAGTCGATGACGACCTGTTGGCTGTAGAGATTGGTGTTACCGCCATCGACGCGGAAGTTCTGGACCGGCATGCCCCAGAGACTGCCGGTTTGCGGCAAGCTTGTGACCGCTGCTGGCACGTAGCTTACACCGCTATTCATACCGCTAGCATTGTAGCCAGCGGAGAAAAGGTTTGTATTTGCATAAGGGTTCACATTGTTAAAGATCATGGTCCTTACTCCGATCCTTGCTGATTGAACTGTTCGAAAATTAAGGAAATTTTAACCAAAACATTTTCACGAAAACCATGCGTATCATCTACGGTCCGGACCGCAAGCGATTGCCTAAGTAGTTTTTTTTCAGCTTACCCACGAAAAAACCGCCCCTTGCATGGCAAGGTGGCGGTTTAATCAGCACGGAACCCTAAGATTAAATCAGTAACCGGAGTAGACGCTATATCCTTCATCCTCCGAATCATATTCGGATAGCTCATACATTTCGAGCGCATCCCTCATGTCGTCATAGTCAAACCAAGTACGTGCGCCGACGCTATCGCGAATGAAGCCCGCGCCGTCTGTATCGTTGATGCCTGCGTCACCAACGAAGCCTGAGCCAAGGAAAGCACCCCAGAGGCCGGAAGTGCGGACATCATTTCTGCCGACGTTGGTGCCGCTGATATACATTTCCAGGCCATCGGTATTGATTAAGTCTGCCTTGACTGTGAAGCTCCAGGCTTCTCCGTCAACCGTTGTTGACACTGTGAGCTCTGTCTGAGCAGCGTTCAAGGTTGCTTTGCCGTTGGAGCTGCCCGCGCCCAGCGTTGAACCATCCACGGTGACGGATAGCTTTGTGTCTGTCGTGCTGGCACGGTTGATCCTGATCACCCTGCCATCCGCGTAGAAACCGAACTCGCGCGGATAATTCAGGCCGCCGGTGCTGGTGGTGCTGAACTTTGCCCCAACCTGGATCTCCTCGTCCGAGAACAGGTTATAGATCGACTTGCTGTTCAGCCTTGTCATATCCCAGCTGGCGTCGTCTTTGGTGTCAGCCCAATCGAGGCCGAAATACCTAAATGTCCCGCCACCAATCTTGCCCAAGGCAGTCGCCACAGACGGGTTGGAATCTTGCCAAGCCGAGAGGTTTTCCTCCTCCTCCGAGACAGTCTTCTCATCCTTGTCGTCTTTGGTGCCGTTGTCGCCACCGATATTGTTGTAATCGTCAAAGCTAAAATTCTTGAGCGATGAGACCTTGTATTCCTTCACCGTGATATTCTTGAGGATGTCGCGCTTATCGTCCTTCTCATCATCAAAAGTCACGCCCCAAAGTCCTTCAGGTGCCACGCCATCCTTCTTGATATCAGTGCCACTGATCGACAGCTTGACCCCGCTGCTTTCGCTGGCGGAAAGGGTTATTTCATAATCGCCAGCAGTCAGAATATATTTGCTGCCCTTTTTCTCAATGTCTCCATCCAAGTCATTTTTATTGGAACGAAAATCCTTGCCGTCAATCTTGAGTTCGCCGTCGCTGTCATAGGTGATGATGCTGCCTCCGAAGGAAATGGCAGTTTCCTTCAGCACAGTAGAATCGTCTTCAGTCTCACCACTGGAGCCATATTTCCCGTTAATACCCAAGCCCTTGTCGGACAAGAGGTTATAGGTGCTGCCACTGGAAACCTTAAGGTCATAGCTCTCACCATCGCCACTCTTGAAGCTATCGCCGGAGATGGAACCTGAGCCGGATATGACTGGAAACTTCTGCTCTTCCTTTTTCGGCGGCTCTTCCTTTTTCGGAGGCTCTGTATTTCCAGCAGTTGGCTCCGCGGGTGGCGTCGGTGCCGGAGGCGGTGTATCGCTTTTGAAGTATTGCGGATTTCTCAAAAGCCATTCTTTGGCAAAAAGCATTTTTTGCCCATCAGTCAAACTCATGAATTTTCGCATCAGCTCTTGCTGCTGGTTAGGTTTTTGCTGCGCCTGCTGGGCCTGCTGCATCATTTGGCTATAAGTAACTTGGGTATAATATTGAACGGCCTCGGGTGAGTACCCGAGACTTGTAAAATAACTTTGCAGTTTCTGAAAATATTCCATCGACTTCTCCTTGGAAGCATCCTGCCAAAAATTGGCGCACGCTTCCATTCGCATCAACTACGTAAGCATAGAGAAGAACGGTGAAGAATTTTACGCACACCAATTAGGCAGCAGCGGTCTTCTCCGCAGGAGCCTCGGTCTTTTCGGCAGGGGCCTCGGTCTTTTCGGCAGGAGCAGCGGTCTTCTCCGCAGGAGCTTCAGCCTTTTCTGCAGGAGCAGCGGTCTTCTCCGCAGGAGCTTCAGCCTTCTCCGCAGGTGCTTCAGCCTTCTTCGCAGGTGCTTCGGTCTTCTCCGCGGTAGCTTCGGCCTTCTTCGCAGGAGCTTCGGTCTTCTCCGCAGGTACTGTGGTCTTGTCTGTAAGAACTTCCTTCAGCCCGGCAGGTACGTTGGCATTCATAAAGAATTGCGGGTTCTGCAAAAGCCACTTCTGCACGAACTGCATCTTCTGCGACTGGTTCAATGACAGGAATTGCTCAATCAATCTCGTCTCAGGGGACTTGCCCTGCTGCAAGGCATTCTGCTTTGCCACAATATCGATAGCCATTTTCAGACATTCGACTTGGTAGGTTGAATAGCCCATCGCCGGCATAGTTTGGGTGAGATTTGACAGCATTTTATCTGTACTCCTTAGCGGTCTATTCACCATTCAGGAGCGCGCAAATCTATCCGTGATAGCTACGCACTTCGAAATGCGTAGCCATCTCATGTCAGAGGCCCTCGTAATTGCTCCAGCCACCTTCGGTGTCTGTGTAGCCAGACAATTCATAGGTCTCCAAAGCCGAGGTGATGTCCGCATCCCTCAAGGAGGTAAGCTCACCCTCGGCGTTACGGATGTACCCGGCACCATCATCGTCAAGACCGGCTGCCGCATTAAAGCTGCGCGTGCCCATAAGCTCACCCCACAAGCCAGAAGTGCGCGTATCGTTGCTGCCAATGTTCTTGCCTGCGATGGCGAGGTTGAGGCCTGTTTCAGCTGTTCCGGGGCTGACGGTGAAGTTCCACTCCTCGCCGTCACCTATGGACTTGACGACAATTTCACCAGCAGCGTTCTTGGTGATGCCGGCTGCGATGTCGGCTGCGGTGGGTTCACCACCATTTACCTTCATATTGCCGTTTTCATCCTTGGTCACAACAACGCGGCGACCATTGATATAGAAGCCAAATTCACTGGCAATATTCTTGCCGGCCGCATTCTGGGCAAATTTTCCACCGACCTGAATGCCTTCGTCGGAGAACAGATTGTAGATCCTACCGGATTTGAGCTTGCTGATGAGGGAGTCGAAGACGGAACCATCATCACCCGTAAAGCTCATCTTGCCAGCGCCGATGCTGCCGGTGCCTGTTGTGTAGCTTACTTCCTTGTCGAGCCAAGCATCCAGATTGTCTTCCAGATCCTTATCGGGATCAGAAGGCTTGCCGCCCTTGCCTCCGATATTATTATGCTCTTCATAGTCAAACTGCTTCAGGCGGTCGATTTCGAATTCCTTTTCGGTAATGCTGCGGCGCAGCTCACGAGAGGTCTCCACGTCACCGTCGAACGATGCGCCCCAAAGCCCATCAGGTGCCACGCCATCCTTCAGCACATTCGTCGCGTTCACAGAAACGCGAATGCCCTTCTGGCTATCCTTGGCGAGAGTGAAATCATATTCATCCGTGTCGATCGTGAAGCTGCCATTGGTATTCCGCTTGATGGCCCCACCCAGATCATTGGTCTTGGAGAATTTCTTGCCATCAATTTCCAAATAGCCTTCATTGTCGAAGGTAACGCTGCATCCTTTGATTTGCAGCGCAACATGGCTCAGGCCAAGCTCTCCAGCATTGGTTTCGTCGGCACCCATAACGGCATAGCGGCCGTTCACGCCAACGCCCTTGTCGGAAAGCAGATTGTAATTCTTACCGGCCTTCAGATCGAGCGTGTAGGTTTCTCCGTCACCACTCTTGAAGCTATTGCCTTGTATGGTGCCTTTCCCGCTCAGCACGGGCATTTTGGCGGGCTCATCCTTCGGGTTTGGCGGCACGGGCTTATCCGGCGCAAACAATTTTTGGCTTTCCAGGAACCTCTGGAGCATCGTTAAAATCTGAACTTCATAATTGGCGCTCATCAATCCAGCCCAACCGTAATTTGGCGAATTGGGCTGCTTTCCGGGTGAATATCCGTTGAATGGATTGACATACGTGCCTTGGCCTAGGACCATGCCCGGGTTCCAACTGCCGCCTGACATGATGCTGTTGGCAAGGCTGGAAGCACCACTATTAGCAGCCAAGGGGAACTGCATGCCACCTGTCATGGTGAAGGCAGTGCGGCCCTGCTGCGGTTGGCTTGCCAGCAAGTTGAAGCTGGACGGCGGAAGCTGATTTCGGTTTGAAATCGGTAGGCTGAAAAAGCTGCTGAAATTATCACTGATGCTCATGATGGATCCCTGAAATGAATAGAGGCCGCAACGCTTGCCTTGATGCCCAGATCAACGGCAAAAGAAGTCAGAAAACTTCTTTGTGACGTGCTTCGTCGTCTCTTTGCACTTGTCGTCCAAAACCCAAATGTGCTGCGGATAAGAATAATAGCTGTTCTGGTTCCACTCATATTTTGTATAGTTATCGGGCGGGTTGCACCAACTGGCTTGGTGATGCGAAGGAATATTTGGCTTGCACCTGTCGGCGCACGGGTCGAGCAGCAGGCCCATCGCAGAATTCAGCCCTCGGATGATATGCTCAACGCTGTCATTGCATCCTGCGCCGAATTGGATGCCGCAATCACCGTAATAGTAATTCGGCTGCATATTCGGATAGGTTGGCAAAGAGAAGCGGGGAGGTTGGTTGCCAATCGGATAGCCATTGGGTGTGGGTGCCGAATTGGCCGGGTAGAAGGGCGCGTTGTTCACATAGGTTTGCATAATGTCCCCGCAGGATTACTGATATTGACAATTGTAGGCAGCAACCGTCTTTTTTCGGTGAAGCTAAATGGTTGATAATGCCCTTCTTTTGGGCAAAGCCTGTGAACACTAAGGTAACCATCATTCGATTCTCTTTCGGGCGGAAACAGCACCAATGGCACTGACCAGCATGACCGGCTTTGCGGCCGTACCGGGAAAATCGGGGCACTTGAACTGGGTTTGGGAGATCAAGAGCGTCAACGGCAAAAGCTTGGATCTGCGCTTGCGCCTGCCGCCGGGTTTTGAGGGGCTGGAGGCACCCTTGCGCGATGTTGCGCGCCAATCTTTGCGCCGCGGTTCCATTCAGGCAACATTGCAACTTGCGTCCGCCGCCGCTGCGTCCTCCATCAGAATAAATGAGGCCGCACTGGAAGCGGCCTTGAAAAGCGCTGAGACACTGCGCGTCAGGTTGAATGCGCCCGCCCCCACGGTAGAAGGCCTATTGGCCTTGCCGGGCATCCTGATCACAGGGGCGGATGCACTGGCAGATGAAGAGATTGAGGCCCGAAACAATGCCGTTGCCGCTTCTTTTCAGCAGGCGCTGAGGCAGCTTTCATCTTCGCGCGAAAAGGAAGGCACCCAGCTTGCTGCCATTTTGGCAAGCCAGCTCAACCGTATCCGAGAGTTAACCGAGGCGGCCCGTCTTTGCCCAGCGCGCGCGCCGCAAGCCCAGCGCCGCCGCCTTGAGGAGGCTTTGGCCCGTATTCTGGGCTCTGCTTCCGGCTTTGATGAGCAGCGGCTACACCAAGAAGCCGTTCTCATGGCTGCCCGCGCCGATGTGCAGGAAGAGATCGACCGGCTGTTCGCCCATGTGGATTCGGCTTACATTCTCCTCACTTCGGGCGAACCGGCTGGCCGAAAGCTTGATTTCCTTTCACAAGAGTTCAATCGTGAGTCCAATACGTTGTGTTCGAAATCATCAGACAAGGAACTCACCGCCATCGGCCTTGAGCTGAAGGCCGTTATCGATCAATTCCGCGAGCAGGTCCAAAATATTGAGTAAGAAAAGCCATATCAACATCGCCCGTCGCGGGCTTCTGCTCGTGCTGTCATCGCCTTCGGGCGCGGGCAAAACCACCTTGTCGCGCAAGCTTCTGGAGGCTGATGCCTCAATCAGCATGTCCATCTCCGTCACCACGCGCGCCCAAAGGCCGGGTGAGGAAGATGGGCGTGATTATCACTTCATCACCAAGGAAACATTCGCGCAATTGCGCGATGCAGGCGAGCTTCTGGAATATGCTGAAGTATTCGGCAATTTCTACGGCACCCCCCGCAAGCCCGTGGAACAGGCCCTTCAGGCAGGCAAGGATGTGCTGTTCGACATTGATTGGCAGGGCACCCAACAATTAGCGCAGGTCATGGAAGATGATCTGGTGCGCGTGTTCATCCTGCCACCTTCGTCTGAAATGCTGCGCGAACGCCTGATCAACCGCCAGCAGGATTCGATGAGCGTGGTGGCCAAGCGCATGGCGGAGGCATCCTCTGAAATCAGCCATTGGGCGGAATATGAATATGTCATCATCAATGATGATCTCACCACCGCCAGCCAAGCGATTACCGCCATTCTCACCGCCGAACGCTTAAAGCGCAAACGCCGCACGGGGCTAACCGCTTTTGTCCGTGAATTGTTGTCAGGTCTCTGATTTCATGTCCAAATCTTGAATGTTTCGTTCATCCGGCATTCAGCCCCGCCATTCCAGTATTCACGCTTAATAAAAGTCGCCGCCGATCCGAATTTAGCCACAGATGAGGCTGAGTTTGTCGTTAAGTCGTCATGCTGGAGGAAGTTGCCCATGAAGTTCAAAGCCACCGCAGCCGGCATTGCCACCGCCCTGTTGCTTTCAGTCTCACCCCTTGCCATCGCACAGGCGCAGGAAGCTTCCCCGCAAGTGGAGATGGATATCGGCGATACTCGCCCATCATCTGAATTGACGGCACCGGAGCTTCAGGCCCGCATCGCCCAGGCCCAAGCCGCTTTACAGGGCGATATTTCCGAGCCATTGCGCAAGAAACTCCGCCGGATGATCCGCGACGATGAAAAGGCACTGAGCCAGCTTTCAGAAGCTCAACCCGCAGAACCTGACCAGCAAGCAGCCCCCGTTGAACCCCCCGCGCCGGAACCCGCGCCCGTAGAAGTGCCGCCGCAGGAAGAACCCGCGCCACAGCAAGCAGCACCCGAAGAACCAGCACAACAGCAAGCCGCACCGGCCGAGGAAACTGCGGTTGATCCGGCCATTGAGGCGTTTTTAGCTAAGAAAATCAATCTGAATGACCTGTCTGAGGCTGAGCTACAAGATCGCCTGGAACTCGCCCGCCAATATGCTCTCGCCCCCGGTTTGTCCGATGCCCTACAAAAGCAATTGCGCTCGATAGCCAAGAAAACGCGCGCTGAGCTTCAGCAACGCCGTGAAGCCGGTGCTACGCCCGAACCCCAGCCGCCCGCGCCGGAGGAGGCCGTAACACCCCCTGCAACGCCCGAGCAGCCCCCGGTTCAGGAAACAGCCCCCCAATTGCCGCAGCCAACCGATCCGCTGGCGCAGGAGGCCGACAAGCTGATAGCTGACACCCGTTCCGCCTCAGACCTGAATGACGAGGCCCTGCGTCGCCGCATCCAGCAGGCGCGTGCCTTGCTGGAAAAAGAGGCTCTGCCAATCGAATACCGCGCCCCGCTCAACGCGCTTGTCGTGACAGCACGTGGTGAACTGACCGCCCGCGCCAAAGCGGCAGGCGAGGCTGAACAGCAGCAGCAGGCCGACGAGATCGATCCCCGCGCCGAACGCCGCGCGGTTAAGCTTCTGGCCGATAAAACCCCGGCAAAAAGCCTGCGCGACGAAGCACTGCGTACAAGGCTGGAAGCTGGGCGCGACCTATTGAGTGAGGGCGGCCTTTCCCGCGATACCGAGCGCGCCCTTCGCAAGCGCGTTGCCTCCGACCGCGCGGTGCTACGCGCCCGTGTGGCTGAGGCAGAAGCGGAATCAAGAGATGCAGAGCAGGGGATCGACGCGATCCTCGGCGGCATTTTCCATGATGGTTTGCCCCAGCGCGATTTCATTCCCGGCGAACAGCTGCAAAGGCGCGATATTGAGGACGTGCTGAACGACCGCCGCCGCCCAGAGGCCTTGACCGCACCGGAACTCACCAACCGCATCGCCGTCTATCGCAATCTCATGGAAGACCCGCGCTATTCCCCCGACCAGCGTTATGGTTTCCGCACCAGCTTTGAGGAAAGCCGCGCCGAATTGCGCTTGCGCTACATGCAAGACCGCCGCCAGCGCGCCGAATATCTCAGCCGCCCGCGTGAGGGAGTTGAAATCAACATCAATATCGGCGGCGGGCAGGGGCCTCAGCAGGGCTATTATGATGATGTCTGGGCCGCTGAAGCCGATGATTTGCAGATCGAACGCCAGCTGATCGCGCGCCCGCACGAGCTTCCCCCGCAATATCGCTACCCGCGCGAGACTTTCATGCAAAATCCCTATCCGGTCATGAGCAGCCCGGAAGTGCGCCGCAGCTTGCCTGCCGTGGAACTCGACACCGTGCATTTCGGCTTTAACGAAGCCATTTTGCGCGAGGAGGAAGTTGCTAATCTTGACAGGTTGGGCCGCATCATCGAGCGCATTCTCGCCTCACACCCGCAGGAGGTGTTCATGATCGAAGGCCATACCGACGCGGTGGGTTCAGATGGCTATAACCTCGCACTTTCCCGCCAGCGTGCTGAATCCGTGCGCCGCGCCTTGCTGGAATACTATGTCATCGCCCCTCAAAACCTCGCCATTGTGGGGCTTGGCGAACGCTATCTGAAAATCCCGACACCCGAGCCTGAGCAGGAAAACCGCCGCGTCAGCGTGCGCCGCGTCACCCCGCTCATCAGCGGTTATCAGGGCGATTGAGCAAATCCAACCTGCGCGGGTGGCAGGCAAAGCCCCCGCGCGGCCCTTGCCGCTGTGCGCTTGCCCCGCTATAAGCCCGAAAATCAGCCAACCAAAACCGAGGGTTTTTCAATAAAATGGCCACGCAGCGCACTTTTTCCATTCTCAAGCCCGATGCCACCCGCCGCAATCTGACGGGTGCTATCAACGCCAAGATCGAAGGCGCAGGCCTTCGCATCATCGCCCAGAAGCGCGTGAAGTGGTCCAAGGCCAATGCCGAAGCTTTCTACGCCGTCCACAAGGAACGCCCCTTCTTCAACGATCTGGTGGCCTTCATGACGTCAGGCCCCATTGTGATGCAGGTGCTGGAAGGTGAAAACGCCATCGCCAAATACCGCGAAGTGATGGGCGCCACCAACCCGGCCAATGCCGATGCCGGCACCATTCGCAAGGAATTTGCTGAAAGCATCGAAGCCAACAGCGTCCATGGCTCGGATTCAGCCGAAAACGCCGCCGCCGAAATCGCGCTCTGCTTCAAGGCCGAAGAAATCGTCGGCTGATCCATACGTCTGGAGTGATTGGGGGGCGCGGTCATCCGGTTTCCGGGTCCGCGCCCTCAAACTTTAACGGGATTGAAACCATGCCCACAGTTTCCCGGCTCCTTAAGCCCTCGGCCATTCTCTGGGTCGGTGTTTACGTTGTGAGCATCGTGGCGCTGAATAAGCTCTATGTGGCTTTGCCCATGGTTTCGACACCCATGGGCGATTTCTCTTGGGCCAATCTCATCGTGGGCGGCGTTTTCGTGCTGCGTGACTATGCCCAGCGTTCCATCGGCCATTATGTGCTGCTGGCAACGCTGGCGGCTGGCATCGCCACTTGGTTTGCAGTCGATCCCTTTGTGGCCGTAGCGAGTGTGACCGCCTTTGCGCTGTCGGAAATGACCGATTGGGCCGTGTTTTCCTTCACCCGCCGCCCGCTGCAAAGCCGCATTCTGATCTCCAGTGCCATTTCCGTGCCCGTGGACACGCTGGCATTCCTTTATCTGATCGGCCAGCTCTCGCCGGCCAGCTTCAGCCTGGAATGCCTTTCGAAGGTGGCGGGTGTGATTATATTGTGGGCCATCCTGCGCGCGGGCCTGCGCCGCAGCCCTGCTTTGGTTTCCTAAGGCCTGCCCGCCTTCACTAAGCTTTAAGTTGTTTGGACTATATCATGGCCATGCTGCAGTTGCGGCGCGATCGGAACCTCCGGTCAGTATCAGAAAGCTCCGGGGGAAACCGGCGGCGGGTCATGGAGAACATAAAATGAAGCTTTTCACTGAATTTTTGAAAGACGACTCTGGCGCAACCGCCATCGAATACGGCCTAATCGCCGCTGCGATCGGCATGGTTCTGGTCACGCTTGCGCCGGGTCTTACGTCCGCGGTAAATGGCATTTTCCAGGGTATCGCCAGTGGCCTCAACAACGCCAAATCGACAGCTGAAGGCACCGGCGGCTGAACCAAGTTTGAAAAGCCGTCAGGTATTTACCTGACGGCTTTTCCCCTTCCTCAAGCCCGCAAACGCTCATTCTTCGGGTCCCATGCCGGGTCCGCAATGATCCGCGCTTTGCACATATTGCCCATCAGCATGATCTCAAACTCACCGCCAATGGCCGAAACCTGCGGTTCGACATAGGCGAAGGTGAGTGATTTGCCGACCGCATGGCCATAGGCCCCGCCCGTTGTCAAACCAACGCGCTTGCCGTTCTGATAGATCGGCTCATTGCCATAGGCATCATTATCCACCGCATCCACTTCCATATACACAAGCTGAATGCGCGGACCGTTTTGCTTGGAAGCCAAGGTCGCGGCCTTGCCGGTGAATTCCTTAGTGAAATCCACAAACCGCTCCATGGCACCTTCAATCAGCGTCACCTCATTGGTGAGTTCCGATCCCCAGCCGCGATAGGCCTTTTCCATCCGCAGCGAGTTCATCGCATAGGTGCCGAACAGCTGGATGCCATGCGGCGCGCCAGACTTCATGAGTGCTTCAAACACCACTGGCAGCGACTTCATCGGCGCGTGGATTTCCCAGCCCAATTCCCCCACATAATTCATCCGCAAAGCGCGCACCGGAACGCCCGCCACGTTGATCTCCTTGGCGGTAAGCCACCGGAAATTCGGTGTGGTGAGATCCGTATCCGTCAAAGGAGCCAGCGTATCGCGCGCGCGCGGGCCAGCCAGCACCAGCACGCCATAATCATCCGTCACATCGGTGATGGTAACTTTCTCGCCATCGAGCTTGCGCCAAGTCAGCTGGTCCATGTCGTAAAGCTGGGCGGCAGCGGCGGAGAGCACATAGAACTTCGTCTCGCTCAATCGCGTGACCGTGATTTCGCTTTCCACGACACCGGCATCATTCAGCAAATGACCCAGCATAATGCCGCCATCCTTGGACGGGATCTTGTTGGAGCAAATGCGCTGCAAGTAAGTGAACGCATCCGCACCCGAAACTTCGAACTTGGAGAAGGTGGACAAATCCATCAACCCCACACGCTCACGCACGGCCTTGCATTCTTCGGCCACTGGCTTGAACCAGTTGGAACGCTTGAACGAAAATGCCTCGCCCTTGGCCGTGGTGTCATACCAGCGCGCACGCTCCCAGCCGAAGATCTGGCTGAACTGCGCGCCGCGTGCCGCCAGCGTGTCATGCAATGTTGATTTACGAAGCCCACGCCCAACCGTGTGCTGCTCGCCAGGCTTGTAGCAATAATACATGTGATGATAGTCGGCGATGGACACTTCTTCCGTATAGGCCTTGTCCGCCCAATTACCGAAGCGGCGCGGATCAAATTCGCGCATGTTGATGTCGGCTTGGCCATGCACCATCCACTGCGCCAGATATTTGCCCGCACCACCACCTTGGCAAATGCCAATCGAAGCGCCGCAATGCATCCAGTAATTCTTCGGACCAGGGGCAGGGCCGGAGAGATAAACACCATCCGGCGTGTGCGTGATGGCACCTGAAATGATGCTCTTGATGCCCGTCTCGGCAAACAGCGGGAAACGCTCTGTGGCGCGTTCAAGGAACGGAGCCAAACGGTCCAATTCCGGCGCAATCAATTCGCTTTCAAAATCCCACGCCGGGGGCTTGCCGTCCCAGCACACATGCGCGGTGGCTGTTTCATAAGGCCCGATCAGAATACCATTGGTTTCTTCGCGCAGATAAGCATGCGAATAAGGATCGCGCACCACGGGAAGCTCTGGCGCAAAGTCGATCAATTCCTGCACGGGTTCGGTGATGAGATAATGGTGCAACATGTTGGAAATCGGCACATTGTGCCCCGTCCAGCTGCCCACCACATCGCAATAGGAACCGGCTGAATTGACCACATGCTCGCAAATGATGCTGCCCTGGTCGGTCACCACTTCCCACTCACCAGAGGGCAAGTGCTTGATATTGGTCACCAGCGTGCGGCGGTAGATTTCCGCGCCCAATTTGCGCGCACCAATCGCCATCGCATTGGTGATGTCGGCAGGGGCTACATGGCCGTCCGTAACGGTGAGGAACGCGGCCTTCACATCCTTGGTGTCCATGAACGGATGATATTTCTTGATCTCATCCGGCCCAATGATATGCGCCTCATACCCGGCGATCTTGGAAAGCCCGTAAACCTGCTTCAGCCAATGCACTTCCTCATCCGTGCAAGCCAAGCGCAAACCGCCACAGCCATGCCAGCTCACAGCTTGGCCCGTCAGCTCCTCCAGCTTGGGGTAAAGCTCGGTGCCATACATATGCACGCGGGTCATGTTCAGCGAGGAGTTGAAATGCGGGCATTGTCCGGCTGCATGCCATGTGGAACCGGAGGTCAATTCGCCCTTTTCAACCAGCACCACATCCGACCAGCCTTCTAACGCTAGGTGATACAGCAGCCCCACCCCCATGACGCCGCCACCAACCACCACCACTCGCGCATGCGATTTCATCAAAGATTCTCCCTGAATTCGTTCCGTGAATTCATTTCACCCCCAGCCCCGTCAAACAAGCCGGAAAACGCTCAAGCTAGGGTGAGCCCATTTCATCCAAGGGCTATAGGCACACCCTTTGCGGGCAAATTTCACCAAACCCGGCCTGCCTTGCCATTAACTTTCAGCAAATTGAAGTAAAAATCAACGAAAGTTGCTGGATTTACGCTAGCGAATGCGTCACATAATTCGTGTTAAGCGAGTCGACATCCATTTCGCAACCGAGGGTGAAAACGTGGCTTCACTGAAGAAATCCAAGGCAAACCTGTCTAGCCTGCGTCCGAAGGATGCCGAATTGGTGGCTGTCGGCGTCGAAGCCGCCGCCCTCCTGCGCCGCGTTCGCGAATTGGAATCAAGCTCTCTGAACTATTTCTTCGAAATGGCTTGGCATGCCGTCTATCAGGAAGCCGACGAGGTCACCCGTGTGGCCCTGATGGAAGCTGTGGAAGCCGATTTGAGCCGTGAACTCGCCCGGATGCGCAAGGCTTCCTGATCGGCTAAGCTGGCCTTTCATTGCAAAGGCCAATCCGAATGAATAAGCCCGTCCGCGCCATTTCCGTCTGCCCGCATGATTGCCCATCCGCCTGTTCGCTGGACGTGGAATTGCTGGATAGCCGCACCATTGGCAGGGTGCGTGGCGCGGTGGGCAACAGCTATACCGCGGGCATCATTTGCGAAAAAGTAGCCCGCTATGCTGAGCGTATCCACCACCCGGATCGCCTTCTCCACCCCATGCGCCGTTCCGGCCCCAAGGGTTCCGGTCAGTTTGAACAGATCGGCTGGGATGAGGCACTGGACACGGTCGCCGCCGCATTCCTGAAGGCGGAGGCCGAATATGGCCCGCAATCCGTCTGGCCCTATTACTACGCGGGCACTATGGGCCTTGTCATGCGTGACGGCATCAACCGCCTGCGCCATGCCAAGAGCTATTCCGGCATGTATGACACCTTCTGCGTCTCGCTGGCTTGGCCGGGCTATATCGCAGGCACAGGCGCGCTGCGGGGTGTGGACCCGCGCGAGATGGCCAAATCCGATTGCGTCGTCATCTGGGGCACCAACCCCGTGCATACGCAGGTCAATGTGATGACCCACGCCATGCGCGCTCGCAAAGAGCGGGGGGCGAAGATCGCCGTGGTGGATGTCTACAACACTGCCACCATGAAACAGGCCGATATGGGCGTCATCATCCGCCCCGGTACGGATGGCGCACTGGCCGCCGCCGTGATGCACGTGCTGTTCCGCGATGGTTTTGCCGATTGGCCATATTTGGAAAAATACACCGACGCCCCACGCGAATTGCAAGCGCATCTGCAAACCCGCTCACCTGAATGGGCATCGGCCATCACGGGTGCTGCGGTGGCAGAAATCGAAGCCTTGGCCCGCCTCATTGGTGAAAACAAAAAGACCTATTTCCGCATCGGCTATGGCTTCACCCGCCAGCGCAATGGCGCGGTGAACATGCACGCGGTTACATCCATTCCTGCCGTCACCGGAGCGTGGCAACATGAAGGCGGTGGAGCCTTCCATTCCAATAGCGGCATCTACAAATGGAACAAGACGATGATCGAGGGGATCGACAAGCGCGATCCCAAAATCCGCCAGCTCGATCAATCCCGCATTGGCGATGTTCTGCTCGGCAACCCGGATGATCTATTCGGTGGCCCACCGGTCATGGCGTTGCTCGTACAAAACACCAACCCCGCTTCCGTCGCCCCCGATCAGACGCGCGTGAAACAGGGCTTGGCGCGCGAGGATTTGTTCACCTGCGTGCATGAGCAATTCATTACCGAAACCGCCCTTTATGCCGACATCCTGCTTCCCGCCACCATGTTCCTCGAACATGACGACATCTATCAAGGCGGCGGTCATCAACACATCATGTTCGGCCCCAAACTGGTGGAAGCTGCAGGCGAATGCCGCAGCAATCACGAAGTTCTGCAAGCCATCGCCGCCCGTGTCGGTGCTGAACATCCCGGCTTTGACATGACATCGCGCGAGCTGGTGGACTGGACCCTACAACACAGCCGCCGCCCACCGCTGAGCGAATGGGAAGGCCAAGGCTTCATCGATGTTCAGCCCGAATTTTCCCAAGCGCATTTTCTGGATGGCTTCGGCCATGCCGATGGCAAATTCCGCTTCAAACCCGATTGGAAACGCGCCAGCTACAAAGCCGGCATGGAAAGCATCGGCCCCGTGGACCAGATGCCGCAATTCCCCGACCATTGGGACGTAACCGAAAAGACCGACCAAGCCCACCCCTTCAAACTCGCCACCAGCCCGGCGCGCGCGTTTCTCAATTCGACCTTCACCGAAACACCAGGCTCGATAAAGCGCGAAGGCAAACCGCTGCTATTCATGCACCCGGATGACATGGCCGCGCATCACATCACCGACGGCCAGAAAATCAAACTCGGCAACCCGCGCGGCGTGGTCACCCTGCACGCAAAATCAGAAGCAGGCGTCCAACGCGGCGTCGTCATCGCTGAATCCATCTGGCCCAACGCCGCCTTCGAAGACGGTTGCGGAATCAACACACTGACAGAAGCCGCAAGACCCGCACCTGCGGGCGGGGGTGTGTTTCATGATATCAAGGTTTGGGTGCGGGGAGCCTGACAAGCTGGTTTCCCGCATGCGCGGGAATGACAACAAAAACAACCGTCATTCCCGCGAAAGCGGGAAACCAGCCTCTCTCGTAAACCTTCTGTTAACCATCTCTTTCCGCCACCCAACCCCTTGAAAAGAATCATTTTCTCCCGCCTAGAATCGGCTCACGGTTCGGCGCATGTCACAGAGAGAAAAACGTTCCCGCGTCTGGTTCACGCTCATCGCCCTGCTTCTGGCAGCGGCCTGCGTGGCACCGATTGGCGTGATGGCG
>CAJBCQ010000063.1 GCA_903951595.1 uncultured Hyphomicrobiales bacterium
CGACAGTACGGTAGAAACCGCAGGCGGCGGCAATGACACCGTCACCGCCTATGTCAGTGTCACTTTGGCTCAGAATGTGGAAAATGTCATCCTAGCTGGCAGCAGCGCCTTGAACGCTACCGGAAATGCCGAGATAAATCGCCTCGAAGGCAACGACGCCGCCAATGCTCTGAACGGCGGTTCCAATGATGACTCCCTCTTTGGCGGCAACGGCAATGACTGGCTTGATGGCGGTAGCGGCAACGACCAGATGGAAGGTGGTAATGGCAACGACACTTATGTTGTCGATAGCCTTACCGATCTGATCACCGAAACTGGAACCGACACCGACACCGTCATCGCAGGCATCAGTTTTACCCTCGGCACCAATCTCGAAAACCTCACCCTCATCGGTTCCGCCCAATCCGGCACCGGCAATGACCTCAACAATACGATCATCGGCACCACAGGCGCCAATTCCCTCTATGGCGGCAGCGGTGATGACTGGCTCGATGGCGGCAGGGGCAGCGACGAGATGGAAGGTGGCAATGGTAACGACACTTATGTCGTCGATAGCCTTGCCGATGTGATCACCGAAACTGGAACCGACACCGACATCGACACCGTTATCGCAAGCGTCAGTTTTACCCTCGGTACCAATCTCGAAAACCTCACCCTCACCGGTTCCGCCAAATCCGGCACCGGCAATGAACTCAACAACACGATCATCGGAACCACAGGCTCCAATCAGCTTTATGGCGGCGCGGGTGACGACACGCTCAATGGTGGCGCGGGTGCCGACCAGCTTTTCGGTGGGGCTGGAAATGATATTTATGTCCTCGACAATGCAAGCGACCGCATCATCGAGATCAGCGGCGCAGGCACCAATGTCAATGAAGGCATCGACACAGCTCTTGCCTCCGTCACCGTCACCACCTCCATGATTGGCGTGAATGTTGAAAATATCCAACTCACCGGAACCGCTGCCATCAGCGCCACCGGCAACGCCCTTGCCAACGAAATCACTGGCAACGCGGGTGCCAACACCCTCGATGGTGCAGCTGGCGATGACTTCCTCAATGGTGGGGCTGGCAATGATCGTTTATTTGGTGGTGCCGATATCGACATTCTGAACGGCGGCAGTGGCAAAGACCTGCTCGATGGGGGTGCCGGCGCGGATATCTTCGTTTTCAACACCGCCCTCGGCAGAAGCAATATCGACACAATCCAGAATTTTGCCGCAGGCGAAGACAGGATCCATCTCGAAAGTGACATCTTCACAGGCCTCTCCAGCGATCTGGCTGGAGCTTTGGGCACCTTGCTGATTTACAACCGCTCCACCGGCGCGCTGTCCTATGATGCCGATGGCAGTGGCACGGCATCCGCCGCCATCCAATTCGCCACGCTGTCGAAAAACCTCACCCTCACAGCGGAAAATTTCGCCATCATCATTTGAGCCGCCACACATAATGGTCTAGCTTGGCGTCCATGTTCGACGCCAAGCTCCACCCTCTCTCCCGCGCCCTCGCCGACCGCGCCGCCGCACCCTTGGCGCGCGTGCGTATGAGCGCCATGGGCATGACGATCGCCGGATTCCTCATCGGCCTTGCCGCCCTACCCGCCATCGCAACCGGCCATTACAAAACGGGCCTCGCCCTCATTCTGATCAACCGCTTGGCCGATGCGCTGGATGGTGCCTTGGCACGCCGCGAAGGCCCGACCGACCGGGGGGCCTTTCTCGATGCCAGCCTTGATTTCCTGTTCTATGGCAGCGTGCCACTCGCCTTCGCCCTCGCCAACACCCAAGCCAACGCACTGGCTGCCTGCTTTCTGCTTCTGGGCTTCATCGGCACGGGTTCGAGCTTCCTTGCCTTTGCAAGCCTCGCCGCCAAGCGCGGGCTGGAAGCGCAAAACTTTCCCCAAAAGGGCATTTATTATCTGGGCGGCCTCACCGAAGGGGCTGAAACCATCGCCTTCTTCGGCCTCATCTGCTTATGGCCGCAAAGCTTCCCTTGGGCTGCCTGCCTTTTTGCCAGCCTCTGCCTCATCACCACAGCCCTGCGCTGGAACTGGGGACTCCGCATTTTGACGTAAGGTCAAACTGACGTAATGTAAGGGTGCGATTCTCCCAAGCCCTGAGGCGTTCCGCCATGACCGGACAGATTCCCGAAAACGACGATCCGGAACCGCGCATGTTCCAAGCCCTGCGCCGCCTTTTGCAGGCCCGCAACCATGAACCCACGCCACCCAAGCCCGAAGATTGGTGGCAGGAACCCTCAGAAGACCCCGCCCTCGGCCCGGATTGGAACGGCGGCATCGGGCGGTAAAGCAAAAGCTTGCCTTCCGACTATGTCTACCAACCCGATAGACTTACTTCTTCGCCAGTTTCCCCGCGATTTCCGCCACATGCTTGCCCTGAAAGCGCGCGCCCTCTAATTCCACCGCAGAAGGCTGGCGGCTACCGTCGCCGCCAGAAATCGTGGTCGCACCATAGGGCGAGCCGCCCTTGACTTCTTCCACACCCGTCTGCCCGGCAAAGGCATAAGGCAAGCCCACCACCACCATGCCGTGATGCAGCATTGTGGGCACAAAGCCCATGATGGTCGTTTCCTGCCCGCCATGCTGGGTGCCCGAAGCTGTCATGGCCGAGCCTACCTTGCCCACCAAAGCCCCCTTGGCCCACAGCCCGCCCGTCTGGTCCATGAAATTGCGCATCTGCGCCGGGAACGAACCGAACCGGGTTCCGGCTGCAAAGATGATGGCATCATAATCGGCCAGTTCATCCGGCTGGGCCACCGCCGCCTTCTGGTCCATCTTGTAATAGGAAGCCTTGGCCACCGCATCCGGCACCAATTCCGGCACCCGCTTCACATCCACTTGCGCCCCACCCGCCTTGGCACCTTCAGCCGCGGCATAAGCCATCTGCTCCATATGGCCCCAAGCGGAATAGTAAAGAACGAGCACCTTGGTCATGATATTTCCTTCAGCTGATTGAAACCTGTGATGGGCCATATGCGCATGAAGCCACAGCGCCACAATATGCAATTGCCCAAGCCCAGCCTTGCCGGAATGCACAAGGCCCCCCAGATAGGATCATCATGATTGAGCTCTTCGGCCTTTTCACCTCCGCCCTTTTGTCGGCAACCATCCTTCCGGGAAGCTCGGAAGCGGTGTTGACGGGCCTTCTGGCGCTGCAATCGGCCCCCGTTCTCACCCTCGTGACGGTGGCAACCATCGGCAATGTCTCGGGAAGCCTGTTCAACTGGTTTTTGGGCTTCCATGCCCGCAAATGGGAAAACCACCCCCGTTTCCCGGTAAAGCCCGCCGACATGGCCCGTTTTGAGAGCATTTATGCCAAATATGGCCGCTGGTCCCTGCTGGCCTCCTGGGTTCCCTTTTTCGGCGACCCGCTAACGCTCGCCGCAGGCGTCGCCCGCACCCCCCTCATCTGGTTCGTGCCGCTGGTCGCCATCGCCAAAGCTGCCCGTTATGGGGTTGTGGCGGCAGTCGCCTCGCAAATTTTCTGAGCCACCGCCGAAAAAATCATCCTGTTGAAATGTCTGCCATCGCTGGACTCTGCCCAAGCGGAAGGTGTTAGCTCTGCCACATGTCCACCAACAAGCGCCGCCCAAAACCAATGGCAGCCGCAAAGGCGAACGCTGATGAGCTTTGATCTCCTTGTCAAAAATGGCACGCTGCCAGATGGCCGCAAGGCCGACATCGCCATCACGGGCGAAAAAATCACCGCCGTGGAACCGGGCATCACCGCACCAGCCCGCCAAACCATCGATGCTGCGGGCCAGCTCGTAAGCCCCCCCTTCGTGGACCCGCATTTCCATATGGATTCAACGCTGTCCTATGGCCTCCCGCGCATCAACAAATCCGGCACGCTGCTGGAAGGCATCAATCTGTGGGGTGAACTCAAACCCCTCCTCACCCACCAAGCCGTCATCTCGCGCGCGCTGGCCTATTGCGATTGGGCCGTTGCCCAAGGCCTGCTCTGCATCCGCACCCATGTGGACACTTGCGATGATCGGCTATTGGCGGTGGAAGCCCTGCTCGATGTCAAAAAGCAAGTCGCCCCCTATATAGACCTGCAACTCGTCGCCTTCCCGCAAGATGGCTATTTCCGCTCCCCCACCGCCAAAGCCAACACGCTGCGCGCCCTCGATATGGGCGTGGATGTCGTGGGCGGCATTCCGCATTTTGAGCGCACCATGGAAGATGGCCGCCGCTCCGTCACGGAACTTTGCGAAGAAGCCGCCAAACGTGGCTTACGTGTCGATATGCATTGCGACGAAACCGATGATCCGCTGTCGCGCCACATCGAACAGCTCATCTATGAAACCCAGCGCTTAGGGCTACAAAACCGCGTTGCCGGTTCGCACTTAACTTCCATGCACTCGATGGATAATTACTACGCCTCCAAGCTTCTGCCGCTCATGGCCGAAGCCCAACTTGCCGCCATCCCCAACCCGCTCATCAACATCATGCTGCAAGGCCGCCACGACACTTACCCCAAGCGTCGCGGCATGACGCGCGTGCCGGAGATGCTCAGCTATGGCATCAAGGTTGCCTTCGGCCAGGATTGCGTACTCGACCCGTGGTATTCCCTCGGCACCGCCGACATGCTGGATGTCGCCTTCATGGGCCTGCACGTGGCCCAGCTTTCAAGCCCTGCCAATATGCGTAAATGCTTTGAAATGGTCACGACAGACTCCGCCAGCATCATGGGGCTTGAAGATTATGGCTTGGCCCCGGGCAAAAAGGCCAGCCTCGTGGTGCTGGAAGCCTCAGACCCCATCGAAGCTATCCGCCTGCGCGCCACCCGCTTGGCCGTCATCGCGCGCGGCAAGCTGGTGGCAACCGCTCCGTCCCGCGCCAGCACCCTTGCCCTTGCAGGTCGCGCCGGGTTAGTCACGCGTAGACACATCGTTCCGCCACAGGATTGACAATCATGACAACCAAGCTTCCCCCCAATTTCGTCGTCGTCAATCATCCCCTCATCCAGCACAAGCTCACACTCATGCGCGACAAGAACACGCCCTCGGCGGTGTTCCGCCAGCTGCTGCGCGAGATCAGCTTGCTTTTGGGCTATGAAGTGCTGCGCGATTTGCCCATGTCCACCCGCTCCATCGAAACCCCATTGACCCAGATGGATGCGCCGATCCTTGAAGGCAAAAAGGTGGTCTTTGTTTCCATCCTGCGCGCCGGTAACGGCCTGCTCGATGGCCTGATTGATCTTGTACCCTCAGCCCGCATCGGCCATATCGGCCTCTATCGTGATCCGGTCACACTGCAACCGGTTGAATATTATTTCAAAGTCCCCTCCGACATCGCCGACCGCCGCGTGGTGCTGGTCGATCCCATGCTCGCCACCGGCAATTCAGTGGCCGCCGCCATCCAGCGTGTGAAAGACTGTGGCGTCAAAGACATCAAGCTCGTCACCCTCTTAGCCGCCCCTGAAGGCATCGCGCGGCTAGCCAAAGCCCACCCCGATGTCCAAGTATTCACCGCCGCCGTCGATAGCCATCTCAACGATCACGGCTATATCGTTCCAGGCTTGGGCGACGCTGGCGACCGCATGTTCGGCACCAAATAAAACATAAAGGCTTTCCCACTTGCGGGAACCGAACCGGCTTGCCGATACCTTCCCCAAGGTCAGGCGCACTTTGCAAAACTTTTGCATCCTGTAACACGCGCATAAACGCTCTGTTCACCCAACTCCTTTAACTTCGCGAATAGTTGTGATGCTTGGGTGAGTAAAGCGTAAATGAAGAACTCGGCTGCTGCGGGAAGCTTGTGCCAAATCCGCGCCCGCAATGGATTGCCTCCGCGCGTTCTTCTGGCCGAAGACTCGCTTGCCGCCCGCATCCTCACCGCCGCCCTCTTGCGCCGCATGGGCTGCGAGGTGGATGAAGCCGAACATGGCGAAGAAGCCGTCCACGCCGCCACCGCCAGCCATTATGATGTGATCATTCTCGACATTGAAATGCCGGTGATGGACGGGCTTGCTGCGGCTGCGGCCATTCGCGATCTGGGTGGCGACAAGGGTGCAACACCGCTTGTCGCCCTTTCCGCCTTCCTGGCCGACAGCGCCCAATCACGCCACTGGCTCAGCCTGTTTGATTTGACCCACGCCAAGCCCGCCAGCCGCGAAGGCCTGCGCCATGCGGTCGAAGCGATGCTGGAGCTGAACAAGCGCGAGCCAGAAACACCCGCCGCCCTCACCACCACCCCGGCCATGGTCAGCATCCCCGACAGGCTCATTGACCATGCCGCCATTGAACAAATGCAGCAGCAATTCCCGCCTGACGATTGGCAAATGCTAATGAACTCAGCCGTCGGCGAAATGCTCGATAGTTTCGAAGCCATCGCCCGCGCGCTCGCCTTGCAGGATACAGCAACGATCCAAAGCCACAGCCACCGCGTCAAAGGCCTTGCCCGCACCTTCGCAGCCCCGCGCCTTGCCACCACGGCCGAGCTTCTGGAAACCCACGCGGCCAAGCCCATCCCCCATTCCAGCCTGAATTCTGGCGTTGAGGACTTGCGCTCTTGCCTCAACCGCACCGTTTGCGAACTTCGCATATTGAGTGCTGCCTGATGACAAGCCCACGCATTCTTCTCATCGAAGACACACTCTCCATCGCCATCCTCTATAAGGGCTATCTGGCACCGGAAGGCTTTGTCATCGACCACGCGCGCGATGGCGCGCAAGCGCGTGAGCTTTATGCCAAGCATGAATATGCTTGCGTGCTTTTGGATCTGGGCCTTCCAGATGAACAAGGCGAAGATCTTCTCAAACACATGCTCGCTTTACGCCCCGGCCAGCGTGTCGTCATCGTCACGGCCAATGGCTCCATCCAGCGCGTTGTCGCCTGCATGCGTGAAGGCGCGGCTGATTATGTGGTCAAGCCCGCGCAGAAAGAACGCCTCATCACCGCTATCACGGCCTCATCAGCCCGTAAGGGCGAACCCGCCCCGCCAACCGCGCAAGCCGAAATCGTGAAGGGCCGCTTCATCGGCGAAAGCCCCGCCATGCAAACCGTGCTAACCCGCATCAAGGCGGTAGCTCCCTCCAAAGCTGCCGTCTTCATTACGGGTGAAAGTGGCAGCGGCAAGGAAGTCTGTGCCGAAACCATCCACCGCTTAAGCCCGCGCGGCAATAAGCCCTTCATCGCCATCAATTGCGGTGCCATCCCCAAAGACCTGATGGAATCCGAAATCTTCGGTCATCTCAAAGGCTCCTTCACCGGTGCCATTGCTGAGCGCGATGGCGCGGCCATGCTCGCCAATGGCGGCACGCTGTTTCTGGATGAAATCTGCGAAATGGATTTAGGCCTGCAAACCAAGCTGCTGCGCTTTTTGCAAACCGGATTGATTCAGCGCGTTGGCTCCGGCCATTTGCAGCAGGTCGATGTCCGCATCATCTGTGCTACAAACCGCGACCCGGAAACAGAAGTCCGCCAAGGCCGCTTCCGCGAGGATTTATTCTATCGCCTGCATGTGGTGCCCATTCTCATGCCGCCCTTGCGCGAACGCGGCGGGGATGTGGTGCATTTGGCACGCAATTTCGTCTCCCAATTCTGTGCGGAGGAAGACAAATCCTTCACCGGCTTCACACCCGATGCCGAAAACGCCCTCGTGGCCCATTCATGGCCGGGCAATGTGCGCGAGCTGCAAAATGTTCTGCGCCGCGCCATCGTGTTCAATTCGGGAAATCTCATCGAAGCCCAAATGCTCGACCTGCCGCAAAAAATGCCCAGCGAAGTCACCGCCATGAGCAACACCCGGCATCCCTTCCCCGGTGCGCGCGAGCTATGGCAAATCGAACGCGACGCGATTGAAGACACCATCGCCGCCTGTGGCGGCAGCGTGCCCAGAGCCGCCAAAATGCTCGGCGTCAGCCCCTCCACCATCTACCGCAAACGCGAAAACTGGGCCGCGGGCATACAGATGAAGGCGTGAAAACAAAAAAGGCCGATCCCTGCGGACCGGCCTTTTTCAATTCGAAATCTTCAGATCAGAACTCGGACTTCGGTTCCAGAATCTGCTTGCCGCGATACATGCCCGTCTTCAGGTTGACGTGATGCGGACGGTGGAGTTCGCCGGTCTGCTGGTCTTCCACATAGGTGATACCCTGCATCTTGTGGCCGGAACGGCGCATGCCGCGGCGGGAGGGCGAAACTTTCTTTTTTGGCACGGCCATGGCTGGAACTCCGAAATCATAGACAAGGGGGCCGCATCTGGCAGCCCGGAACTGATGGCGGCTTATAGCGATAGATCCACGCCAAAGCCAGAGGATTCACAAGCCTTTGATGTCGAGGCACGAAAGAAATGGCACCGTACCCGAAACCCGCCCCGCAATGCGCGCCGCATAGCGCCTGACCCCAGCCGAGGGTTTTCCGGCTACCCTCTTGATCGGATTAGGTAAAACGGCTGCCAGCAGGGCTGATTCCCGGCCCGTCAGCTTGGCCGCCGGTTTCTTGAAATGATACCGCGCGGCAGCCTCGGCCCCATAAATGCCAGGCCCGAATTCAGCGACATTGAGATAAACCTCCAAAACCCGCTGTTTCGACCACATGAGGTCGATCCAAATGGCAATCGGCGCCTCCAAGGCCTTTCGCACGTAAGAGCGACCCGGCCACAAAAACAGGTTCTTGGCCAATTGCATGGTAATGGTGGAAGCCCCCCGGCGCGGGCCTTCATCATCCTCCAGCGCATCCGAAACCGATTCCCAGTCAATCGCCCCATTCAGACAAAAGCGCGTATCCTCCGCCGCCAAAACCGCCTTCGGTAAGGCTGGCGACATTTCCTCCATCGCCACCCAACGATAATCAATCCCCCGGCCCCAAACCTTCCACAGCATGAAGGTGGTGACAGGCGGTGGCAGCACGGCATAGAACAGCGACAGCACAAAGGGTGCCAACGCCAGCACAAGCAGCGCCTTCTTGGCGCGCGCGCGCCACGGGCCGAACCGGGTTTGAGGTGGTGTCTCCAACATGGGCTCTGTTATGGTGAAGCCCAGCACAAAAGGTCAAGCCATGGCATTCGCGCAACAACTGGCCGCAACAGCAAAAGCGGTGGAACAAGCCCTCGACCAGCTTCTCCCCGCCGACGGCACCCGCCTGCTCCAAGCCATGCGCTATTCGGCACTGGCCCCGGGCAAGCGCATCCGGCCGTTTTTCGTCATGGAATCAAGCCGCTTACTAGGTGCCGATCCGCAACAGGCCCTGCGCGTGGCCGCCGCATTGGAATGCGTGCATTGCTATTCGCTCATCCATGATGATTTGCCCGCCATGGACGATGATGATTTACGCAGGGGAATGCCCACCGCCCATATCGCCTTTGATGAAGCAACCGCCATTCTGGCAGGCGACGCGCTGCTGACCTTTGCCTTTGAAATCATTGCCGAACCCGCCACCCACCCCGATGCCGCCCTGCGCGCTGAGCTGGTGCTGAAACTGGCCAAAGCCGCAGGCGCCAAAGGCATGGCAGGCGGCCAGATGCTCGATATTCAAGCCGAGCAAGAAGCCGAACACGGGCTCGACAAGATCGTGGCACTGCAAGCCATGAAAACAGGTGCCCTGTTCAGATTTGCCCTAGAGGCAGGGGCCATCCTCGCTCGCGCGCCAGAAACCGCCCGCCAGAGCCTTCTCACCTATGCCGAAAATATCGGCCTCGCCTTCCAAATTGCCGATGACATTTTAGACCACGAATCCACGCCAGAAACGCTCGGAAAGGCCGTTTTGAAGGATGCCGCAAAAGGCAAAGCCACCTTCATTGATTTACTTGGGAAATCTGGCGCAAAAACCCGCGCGGATGCGCTGGTTTTGGCCGCAAATGAAGCTCTGAATCCGTTCGCGCAAAATGCCGATTTATTGCGCGAAGCGGCGAATTTCATCGTCTTCCGAAAAAATTAGCCCCACCGCCTAACCACATATTCTTCCACAATATTTTTGAACTGCTCGGCAAGGTTCTCCCCCCGCAAAGTCGTACTTTTTTTGCCATCCATATAAATTGGCGCACTTGGCAATTCGCCCGTGCCGGGAAGCGAAATTCCGATATCGGCGTGTTTGCTCTCGCCCGGACCGTTCACAATGCAGCCCATGACAGCCAAGGTGAGCGTCTCAAATCCAGGATATTTTGCCCGCCACTCGGACTGGCGCGCGCGCACATGATCCTGAATATCACGCGCCAATTCTTGAAACACCGTGGAGGTGGTGCGCCCACACCCCGGGCACGCAATCACCATCGGCGTAAAGGCGCGAAGGCCCATGGTCTGCAAGATTTCCTGCGCGACAATCACCTCGCGCGTGCGCTCGCCACCCGGTTCCGGCGTCAAGGAAACGCGGATCGTGTCGCCAATGCCTTCCTGCAAAAGCACCCCCATCGCGGCTGTGGAAGCCACGATGCCTTTTGATCCCATGCCCGCTTCCGTAAGCCCCAAATGCAGCGCATATTCACAACGCGCCGCCAGCAATCTGTACACGGCAATCAGATCCTGAACTTCCGAACATTTTGCCGAAAGAACAATTTGATTGGCAGCAAGCCCGATGGCTTGCGCGCGCGCGGCCGAATGCAGAGCCGATTGCACAATCGCCTCATGCATCACCTGACGGGCAGGCAGCGGCTGAGACATTTTCGCGTTCTCATCCATCAACTGGGTAAGCAGCGCCTGATCCAGCGAGCCCCAATTCACGCCAATGCGGACTGCTTTTTGCAACGCAATGGCGGTTTCAATCATCATCGCGAAATTGCGATCCTGCTTTTCACCAAAGCCCACATTGCCAGGATTGATACGATATTTGTCGAGCGCCTTGGCGCAATCAGGATAATCCTTGAGCAGCGTGTGACCATTGTAATGAAAGTCACCCGTAAGCGGCACGATGAGCCCGCGCTTGTCCAAAAGCTCACGAATGCGCGGCACTTGCGCTGCGGCTTCCGCGCGGTCCACCGTAATGCGCACGGATTCAGAGCCTGCAAGAAAAAGCTCAGCCACTTGCGCTGCGGTCGCTTCCGCATCCGCCGTATCGGTGTTCGTCATCGACTGGACGAGAACGGGATGGCCACCCCCCATGACGGAGCGGCCAACCTTGACCGCGTGGGATTTGCGGCGGGGCAAAGCGGCAGAAAAGCTCATGCGGAACTCACTTCTTGCATTTGGGCACAATGGCCGCAACGGCCGGCCAGTTCAATGACGGTGCGGGCGGGCGCAAATCCGTGCGCGGCGGCTTGCCGGTCCAACGCCTCAAATACCGGCCCACCCGACATTTCAGCGACCATGCCGCAAGCTTCACAAATGAGCAGCACCGCGCGCTCATCGGCATGCCCATGATTGCACGCGATATAGGCATTGCGGCTTTCAATCTTGTGAACAAGCCCATGCGCCTGCAGGAAATCCAGCGCCCGGTAAATGCTGATGGGCGCCGGGGCCAGCCCCTGCTCGCTCTGCATCCGTGCCATAACTTCATAGGCCCCGATGGCCTGATGGCCTTGGGCCAGATGGCGCAGCACATCGCGCCGCAGCGCGGTAAGCCGCGCGCCACGGCGGGCGCAAACGCGCTCGGCCCGTTCCAGCACGGAGCCCGAGCAGGCGGAATGGTCATGGCTGGGATCAGGAAAGGCATGTTTGTTCATGGCATGCATTATGCCGAGCTTTGCGGAATTTCGCAAAGGCACTTGCCTTGAGCGCGGTATTGCCGCTAGGCATGGGTGAGAAGGCAACAAAATCAGGAGATGAACCCATGGCCAAGGCCGCCAAGAAAACCGCCAAGAAAGCCGCAAAAAAGACCGTGAAGAAAGCCGTGAAGGCACCCGCCAAAAAGGCGGTAAAGAAGGCCGCCGCCAAGCGCGCCACCATCACCCGCATTGAGGCAGGAAAGCGCATGTCGAGCGCGGTGGTGCATGAAGGCCGCGTGTTCCTGGCAGGCCAAGTGGCCGAAGTGAACGCAGGCAAATCCGTCGGCGAACAGACCCGCGAAATTCTGGCCACCATCGACAAGTTGCTGAAAAAGGCCGGCACCGACAAGACCCGGATTCTGAGTGCGAATATCTGGCTGTCGGACATTTCGACCTTTGCCGAGATGAACGCTGAATGGGACAAATGGATCGTGGCCGGTCAAACCCCTGCCCGCGCGACCGTAGAGTCCAAGCTCGCCGGACCGCAATATAAGGTCGAGATTATGCTAACAGCGGCAGTTTGAAAAAAGCCAAATGCGAAAAACATGGCCGGGTCACGCCCGGCCATGATGCTTATAAGCTCACCCCGGATTTGATCCGGTGATCTTTTCCACCTTCGCTTTGCTTGCCACAGGCGCGAACCGAGCTTACCTGCCTTTGCCCACATGTTCGGCCATGAGGCATAGCAATTCCCACAGGATATTGGCGCCATTATAGGCGGTGTAGCCGGATGGATCGAAGGGGGGTGAAACCTCCACCATATCCGCCCCCACGAAGTTCAACCCGCGCAACAGGCGCACCATTTGGATAGCTTCGCGATTGGTAAAGCCACAGACTTCCGGCGTACCGGTTCCGGGGGCATAGGCAGGATCGAGCGCGTCGATATCAAAGCTCACATAGGTGGGGCCATCACCGGCCACCTTGCGCGCAATCTCCATCGTGCGCGCAACGCCTAGGTCATTGAACTCCTCAACCGTAATGATACGCACGCCAACCGAGGCGGCATATTCGCGGTCTTCATAATCATAGGCCGAACCCCGAATACCGATCTGCACCGTGCGCTTGGGATCCAGAACCCCATCTTCAATTGCCCGACGGAAGGGGGTGCCATGGGTGATCTTGAAGCCGCCGAAATAGCTATCGTTCAAATCCGTATGTGCATCGAAATGGATCATACCGACAGGCCGCTTGGCCCCAAGCGCGCGCAAGATTGGGTAAGAGATGAGATGATCCCCGCCACAGGAAAGCGGCAGCACATTCATGCCAACAAGGCGGGCATAATAGGCCTCAAGCTTGGCCATGGAATCCATAAGATCCGCCGGGTTAACCTCCGCATCCCCAAGATCGGCCACATTGGCCAATTCATAAGGCGTGATCCGCAAGGCCGGATTGGAGCGGCGCACCATTTGCGACATCTCGCGCACTTGGCGTGGGCCATGCCGGGGGCCGGGGCGATTGGTAGTGCCACCATCAAACGGAACGCCGATAATGCCAATATCGATATTGGCAGCATCTTTCGGGGCCACATGCGGCAAACGCATAAAAGTGGCAATACCGGCAAAGCGCGGAACAGCCATGCCCGAAACGGGCTCATGGAAGGATTTGGGGTTGGCCATTCTTTTTGCCTTTTTTGCTGTTGGGTGGGCCTCAAACGCAAGACTGTAATCCCGCAACGGCCCTTTCGGCAATGGCTTGCAGGCCTGCCGCTGAGTCAACCCGATAGCGATTCCCAAGGCCTGAAAAACCTGCTTAACTTGCCGCTGAACCACGCCCAATGATGGCCTGGCTCTGTGAACCATATAACAAATCAAAACTGGGAGAATGGAAGATGAAACGCAGCAAGCTGATTGTTGCAGCCCTTTTGGGTGCAAGCCTTATGGCTTCGCCCGTCATGGCTAAATCGCTCGTATATTGCTCCGAAGGCTCGCCGGAAAACTTCAACCCGCAGATCAACACCACCGGCACGAGCTTTGACGCCGCACGCCCCATTTACAACCAACTCGTCGAATTCGCTCCCGGCACGGTGGAAGTGGTGCCGGGCCTGGCTGAAAAATGGGAAGTCTCGCCCGATGGCAAGACCATCACTTTCAACCTGCGTAAAGGCGTGAAATTCGGCGCAACAAAATATTTCACACCTACCCGCGATTTCAACGCCGATGACGTTTTGTTCTCTTTCAATCGCCAGTGGAAGGCCGACCATCCCTATAACAAAGTCTCCGGCGGCGCTTACGACTATTTCAACGATATGGGCATGCCCGATCTTCTGGAATCCATTGAAAAGACGGATGACTACACCGTCGTCATGAAGCTGAAAGAGCCGAACTCGCCCATCATCGCCAACCTCGCCATGGACTTCGCCACGATCCTGTCGGCTGAATATGGCGATGCGATGCTGGCGGCCGGCACTCCCGAAAAGCTGGATCAGGAACCGGTTGGCACGGGCGCGTTCTCTTTCGTGGCCTACCAGAAAGACGCCGTGATCCGCTTCAAGGCGCGTGAAGATTATTGGGGTGGCAAGCAGCCGATTGATGATCTCGTTTTCGCCATCACCCCAGATGCCTCGGCACGCTATGCCAAGATTAAGGCCAATGAATGCCAGGTCATGATTGCACCCAACCCGGCCGATCTTGAAGTCATCAAGGCGGATCCGAATGTGAACCTGCTCGAACAGGCGGGCCTCAACATCGGCTATCTGGCGCTCAACGCCCAGAAGGCTCCCTTCGACAATGTGAAGGTGCGCCAGGCCATCAACTATGCCATCGACCGCGATAGCATTCTGAAGGAAGTGTATCAGGGTGCTGGCCAGAAGGCCAAGAACCTGATCCCGCCGACCATCTGGTCTTACAATGACGCCATCACCGACTATCCCTTCGATCCGGAAAAGGCCAAGGCCCTTCTGGCTGAAGCCGGTGTGACCTCATTATCCAGCGATCTGTGGTACATGCCCGTTCAGCGCCCCTACAATCCCAATGGCAAGCGCATGGCCGAAATGATGCAGGCCGATTTGGCCAAGGTGGGCATCACGGTTGAGCTGAAATCTTTTGAATGGGGTGAATACCGCAAGCGTTTGCAAGCTGGTGAACACCAGATGGGCTTGCTCGGCTGGACTGGCGACAATGGCGATCCGGACAACTTCTTCTTCCTGCTCGGCTGCGCTGGCGGCACCCCCGCTGGCCAGAACATTTCCAAGTGGTGCAACAAAGAGTTCGACGATCTTCTCATGTCCGCCCGCACGCTGACGGATGTGAAGGAACGCTCGGCCCTCTATGCCAAGATGCAGGAAATCTCCAAGGCCGAAGCGCCCCAGGTGACGATTGCACATTCCACGGTGTTTGAGCCGATCCGCAAGGAAGTGGAAGGCTACAAGGTGAGCCCGCTCGGCCGCCATGAATTCACCGGCGTTTCGGTGAAGTAAGACAAGAACGTCTGGGGCGGCCTTTCATGGGCCGCCCCGGTTTACTTCCCCCAAGCCCTGACAAAGGCGCGAAAAGCTGATGTTCCGCTTCCTCCTCAAACGCGCCGCCCTGACGCTGCCCACCTTCGCAGCGCTCATGCTCATCACCTTTATGATGATCCGCATGGTGCCCGGCGACCCCATTGAAGTGCGCCGTGGCGAACGCGGCATCTCGCCCGAACGACTGGCCGAACTGCGCCATGAAATGGGTCTTGACCAGCCTTGGCTGAAACAGTTCTGGGATTATGTCGTGCAGATTTTGCATGGTGATTTCGGCACCTCCATCGTCAGCCACGAAAAGGTGCTGACCGAATTTTTGACTCTGTTTCCGGCAACACTGGAACTCACCCTTGCGGCCATGATCTTTGCCATTGTGCTGGGCGTGCCCGCTGGCGTTTTTGCCGCCGTCCGGCGCGGCAGCTTTTATGATCAAGCCCTGATGGGCGCGGCATTGACGGGCTATTCCATGCCGATCTTCTGGTGGGGCCTTCTGCTCATCATGCTCGTCTCTGGCTTTTGGGGCCTGACCCCCGTTTCCGGCCGCGTCGATCTCATCGCTTTTTATTATGAGCCTGTGACGGGTTTTGCCCTGATCGACAGCCTGCTTTCCGGGCAGGATGGCGCGTTTCTGGATGCGCTGCATCATCTGGCCTTGCCCACCATTGTGCTGGGCACCGTGCCTTTGGCCGTGGTGGCGCGCATGACACGTTCTTCCATGCTGGAAGTGCTGGAGGAAGATTATGTCCGCACCGCCCGCGCCAAGGGCCTATCACCCTATCGTGTCATCGGCCTGCACGCCCTACGCAATGCACTGATCCCGGTGGTCACCACCATCGGCTTGCAAACCACCACCTTGTTATCCGGTGCGGTTTTGACCGAGACCATCTTCTCCTGGCCCGGTGTTGGCAAATGGCTGATCGAGAGCATTTTCCGGCGTGATTACCCAGCCCTTCAAGGCGGCATTATGCTCATCGCCGGCATGGTCATCCTGTTCAATCTACTCATCGATATGCTTTACAGCCTCATCAATCCGAGGATTCGTCATGGCCGTTGAGACCGCCATCACCGAGCGCGCACAGCCCGCAGGCCCCCTGCTTTCCTTCTGGCGCGCGTTCCGCCAGAACCGGGGGGCTGTCATCGGCCTCATCATTGTGAGCATCGTGATTGTGGTGGCGATCTTCGCACCCTTTTTCGCGCCCCATGACCCGATTGAGCAATTCCGAGGCTTTGCCAAATTGCCACCGGCCTTTGTGAGCGGCGGCGACATCCGCTTTCCGCTCGGTACCGATGCGGTTGGCCGCGATATCCTCTCGCGCATCATCTATGGCGCGCGCATTTCGCTATTCATCGGCATGGCCGTCATGCTCGTCTCGGCCTTTATCGGTGTGGGTCTGGGGCTTCTGGCCGCCGCGGTTGGCGGCATTGTCGATGTCATCATCATTCGCATCATGGATTTGATCGTGGCCGTGCCATCGCTGGTACTCGCCATTCTCATCATCGCGGTGATCGGACCCAACCTCACCAACACCATCATCGCTGTCACCATCGTTTACCTGCCGCGCTATGTGCGCTTGGTGCGCGCTTCGGCGCTGGCGGAATTATCGAAGGATTATGTGATCGCTGCCAAGGTGGCAGGCGTGGGCAAGTTCCGCCTGATGATTGTCAATGTGCTGCCCAACTGTATGGCCCCGCTCATCGTGCAAGGTGCGCTGGGCGTATCTGACGCGATCCTCGAAGCAGCAGGCCTCGGCTTTTTAGGCCTTGGCGCACAGCCGCCATTCGCCGAATGGGGCGTGATGCTGGCCGACAGCCGCGAGTTCATTCTCTCGGCCCCGTGGATTGTCACCTTCCCCGGCCTTGCCATTCTCATCACCGTTCTCAACATCAATCTCATGGGCGACGGCCTGCGCGATGCGCTGGACCCGCGCCTGCGGAGAAGCTGAGCCATGGCCCTTCTGGAAATCGAAGATCTGAGCGTTGAATTTGCAACCGGAGGCGGGCCGTTCCGCGCGGTGGATGGTGTCAGCCTATCCATCGGCGAAGGCGAAGTGCTGGCCATTGTGGGTGAATCCGGTTCCGGCAAATCCGTTTCCATGCTGGCCGTGATGGGCCTTCTGCCCTGGACGGCCAAGGTAACGGCCAAGCACATGCAATTCGATGGCCGCAATCTTCTAAACCTGGCCCCGCGCGCGCGCCGCAAACTCATCGGCAAAGACATCGCCATGATTTTTCAGGAGCCGACGACAAGCCTGAACCCGTGTTTCACCATCGGCTTTCAGATCACAGAAGCCTTACGCACCCATTTGGGAATGGGGCGCGGTGAGGCGCGCGAGCGTGCCATTGAAATCCTGCGTGAAGTTGGCATTCCAGCCCCCGAAAAGCGCATCACCAGTTTCCCGCATCAGCTTTCCGGCGGCATGAACCAGCGCGTCATGATCGCCATGGCCATTGCCTGCCGCCCCAAGCTGCTGATCGCGGATGAACCAACAACAGCACTGGATGTGACCATTCAGGCGCAGATTCTCGATCTTCTCTTGAAACTGCAACGCGACACCGGCATGGCACTCGCCCTCATCACCCATTCGATGGGTGTGGTGGCCGAAACGGCCGAGCGCGTTTCGGTGCAATATGCCGGCCAGAAGGTGGAGGAGCAGAAGGTGGCGAATTTGTTCACCGACCCGCATCACCCCTACACCGCAGCTCTTCTGGCAGCCCTGCCAGAACGCGCAGCCTCCCGCCTGCTGCCCTCCATTCCCGGAACCGTGCCGGGCCAACATGACCGACCGACAGGCTGTTTATTCTCACCACGCTGCACCTTTGCAACCGACCTTTGCCGCACAACCGCCCCCGTTCCAGCCGAGGCCAAGCTTGGCGGCGCGCTGTGCCATTATCCGCTGCTCAAAGGCAAGCCACGCAAACATCCAGGTGCCGGGGAGAAAGCGGCATGAGCGACATTGTGCTGACCGCCCGCAACCTGACCCGCCATTATGAAGTGCCGCGCGGCATGCTGCGCAAGCCCGCCACCCTGAAAGCCTTGGACGGGGTAAGTTTCACGCTGGAACGCGGCAAGACGCTGGCCGTGGTGGGAGAATCCGGCTGTGGCAAATCCACCCTTGCCCGCCTTCTGACCATGATCGAATTGCCAAGCTCAGGCTCGCTCAACATCGCGGGTGAAGAAGTCACAGGCGGGGCTTCCAAGGAAGTTCTCCAGAAATTGCGCCCCAAGGTGCAAATCGTTTTCCAAAACCCCTATGGCTCGCTCAACCCGCGCCACCGCATCGGCTTTGCGCTGGAAGAACCGCTGCTCATCAATACCAAGCTTTCCGCCGCCGAACGGCGCGACAAGGCGCAAGCCATGGTGGAAAGCGTGGGGCTTCGCCCTGAGCATTATGATCGCTATCCGCACATGTTCTCTGGCGGCCAGCGTCAGCGCATCGCCATTGCCCGCGCCCTGATGCTGGATCCAGATGTGCTGGTGCTGGATGAGCCGGTATCCGCACTCGACGTTTCCATCCAAGCGCAGGTGCTAAACCTGCTTGCCAGTATTCAGGACAAGCACAAGCTGGCTTATCTTTTCATCAGCCATGATCTGTCGGTAGTGCGCCATATTGCCGATGAGGTGATCGTGATGTATCTAGGCCGCGCCGTCGAGCAAGCTGCGCGAGCGGAGATCTTCGCCAATGCGCGCCATCCTTACACGCGCGCCCTTCTTTCAGCGACCCCGGTTCCCGATCCGTCCTTCCGTAAGGAACGCATTGTGCTGAAGGGAGAATTGCCGTCTCCGCTCAACCCGCCGACAGGCTGCGCCTTCAATCCGCGCTGCCCGCGCGTCTTTGACCGGTGTATGACGCAGCGACCCGAATTGTTACCCGCTGGAAAGGCAATGATTGCCTGCCATGCGGTAGAGTTAGATCAAGAAAAGCAGGTGGCATAAATGCGAGCGGAAATTTCGGCAGGTGAAGCTTTGGTGGGATTGCTGGAAGACTGGGGGGTGAAAACCATCTTCGGCATTCCAGGCGTGCATAATGTGGAAATGTACCGCGCCCTTCCCCGCTCTGGCATCACGCATATTCTGCCGCGCCATGAACAGGGTGCAGGCTTCATGGCCGATGGCTATGCCCGCGCAACCGGCAAGCCCGGCACGTGCTTCACCATCACCGGGCCGGGGCTTTTGAACATTCTCACCCCCTTGGGGCAGGCTTGGTCGGACTCAAGCCCCGTATTTGTGATGTCCACAACCCTCGACATTACCGATGGCGTGCAAGGCCGTGGCCGGCTTCACGAAATGCTGAGCCAGCGCAATGCAGCCGCCAGTGTGACCGCTCATCATTGGCTGGCTGCAACACCAGCCGACATGCAAGATGCGGTGGCGTCGGCTTTCGCGATCATGCAAAGCCAGCGCCCGCGCCCGTGCTATCTCGAATTACCGCTCGATCTGCTACAGCAGCCTGCCGGTGATGGGTGGAAAGCGCGCGGGCTTCCCGGCAAGCCGCAGCCCGATGCAACCCAGGCCAAAGCAGCTGCTACATTGCTGGCGAGTGCCAAAAATCCGATCTTGCTGTTCGGTGGCGGGGCCGTGGATGCAAGCGTTCAAGCCCGCGCCATCATGGAGCGCACAGGCGCCATCGCGCTGACCACCGTTGCCGGCAAAGGCATTGTGCCTTCAAGCCATCCCCTCTGCTTGGGCTCGCGCATGCCGCAGCAAAGAGTGCGCCGGTTGCTGCAAAAGGCCGATGTCATCCTGGCCGTGGGAACAGAAATTTCCGAGACCGACCTCTGGGAATTGGCGATTCAAATTCCGGGCAAAATCATCCGTGTGGATGTGGACCCGGCAAGCCTGGCAAAGCCGCATACATCCACCATCGCCATGCTTTCGGATGCCGCACCTGCTTTGCAGATGATCCTCGACCATTTGCCCGCAATGGATGTAAGCGCACGCACGCAAAGCAATGCGAAATTCGTGGCCGATCACATCGCCAATGAAACGCAAAACGAGGATGATCTACGCAAGGATTTGCGCCGCATTCTGTCTGTGCTGCGTCAAGCCTTGCCCCCCGATACCATCATTGCTTCCGACATGACGCAGATTGCCTATGCCGGCAACGAGATTTTCCCGATGGAACATCCCAGATGCTGGATTCACCCCGTGGGCTTCGGAACCTTGGGTTTTGCGCTGCCGGCCGCCATTGGTGCCAAAGCTGGACTGCCGCAGCGACCCGTGGTGGCGATGCTGGGCGATTATGGGTTCCAATATACCGTCAATGAACTGGGCACCGCGGCTGAACTGAAGCAATCGCTGCCCGTGCTCTTGTGGAACAATGACGCGCTGGGCCAGATCCGCGATGACATGGTGAACAAGGCGATTGAGCCCAATGCTGTCACCCTCATCAACCCGGATTTCCAATCACTCGCCCGCGCCTATGGGTGCTTGGCCGAAAAGCCCGCAACATTGGCTGAGCTTGGCCCGGCCATCACCCGCGCCTTTGCGGCCGGAAAGCCAACACTGATTGAAATGACACCGCGCATGTTGCGTGGCTGAAGGAGTGCCTTGATGTCTGATGAATGGGTGCTTGTGGAACGGCCTGAGCCGCATGTGACAATCTTGCGTCTCAACCGCCCGCGTGTGCGCAATGCGCTGAATTGCGCCATGCGCGACGCACTGGCAAGCCATTGCCGCGCAATTGCTGCCGATGACAGCGTGCGTGTGGTGATCCTCACCGGCGGGCCAGAGCATTTTGCAGCCGGTGCGGATTTGAGCGAATTCGTGAACCGTTCAGCCGCCGATATTCTGCGCGACAAATCTTGGGACAATTGGCGCGCGATCGCAAATCTGCCCCAGCCCGTGATCGCCGCGGTAAACGGCTTTTGCTTGGGCGGCGGGCTTGAGCTGGCCATGGGGGCCGACATCATCATTGCTGGCGAAAATGCCAAGCTCGGCCAGCCGGAAGTGCGTGTCGGCATCATGCCCGGTGCCGGTGGCACGCAGCGGCTTGCCCGTGCGGTCGGCAAATTCGCCGCCATGCGGATGGTGCTCACCGGCGCCATGATTTCCGGCACCGAAGCCAAGGCTCTGGGCCTCGCCAGCCAAGTGGTTGCCGATGACAAGGTGATGGAACACGCCCTCGAAATGGCGCGCGAAATGGCCTGCCTTCCGCCGCTGGCGCTGCAATCGGCCAAGCAGGCGATTTTGATGGGCGAAACCGCATCCCTCGAACAGGGGCTTTACATGGAACGCAAGGCTTTCGAAGTTCTGTTTGCCACGCGCGACAAGCAGGAAGGCATGGAAGCTTTCTTAGCCAAGCGCCAAGCTGATTTCAGCGGGGAATGATCATGGAACCGCAATCACTTTTCACGGGCCGCCGCTTTGTTCCCCTTTTTGTGACGCAAGGCCTTGCCGCCTTCACCGATAATGCGCTGCGCTATGCCATTACCATTTTGGTCGTCTATCAACTGGCAGCTCAGTCTGGCACCGATGGCGGCACCTTTGTGGCCGCAGGCACGGCCCTTTTCATCCTGCCCTATTTCCTGTTCTCCTCCATGGCGGGGGAATTAGCCGACAAGCGCGACAAGGCCATGCTCGCAAGGCGGCTAAAACTGTTCCAGCTCGTGATTATGGCCGCAGGTGCGGTAAGCCTGTGGCTGGGGAACTTGCCGTTCTATCTCGTCATCCTGTTTCTAGCCGGCACCGAAGCTGCCTTTTTCTCGCCCGTTAAATACGGGCTTTTGCCACAGCATCTGAAGAAGCAAGAACTGGTTCAGGGCAATGGCTATATCGAGATGACCACTTTCGTGGCCGTTCTTGCAGGCACGTTATTTGGTGGCGGCCTTGTTCTGGTAAACTTCGGCATTGAGATCATTGCGGTAGCGATTGTGGGGCTTTCGGTCATCGCTTGGCGCGCCGCCTCCATCATTCCAGACGCACCACCGCAAGAAGTAGCCCAGCCCCTCGCCCTGAATCCTTTCACCGGAACCTTCCGCATTTTGCGTGACGCCTTCAAAGGTCGCCGCGATGTGCTGCGTACCATGCTGGGCATCAGCTGGTTCTGGTTCACCGGCGCTCTCATGCTCACCGTCTTTCCGCCCTTCACCAAGGATCTGCTCGGCGGCAATGCAGGGGTAGCGAATTTATTTGTGGCCGCCTTCACCGTTGGCATCGCGGCAGGCTCGCTGACCGCCAACAGCCTTTTGAAAGGTGAGATCTCCGCCCGCTTGGTGCCAATCGCAGCCCTTCTGATGGCGGCTGGATTGCTCGATCTTTTCCTCGCCTCGCCCGGCCCCGTGGACCCCGCAGCCCCCCTTATTGGCATCACAGGATTGCTTTCCACATGGAACGGCTGGCGCATTCTAGCTGATCTTTTCGTCATCTCCTTTGCCGGAGGCATTTTCGCCGTACCGCTCAATGCGCTGTTGCAAGACAAGGCAAAGCCCGCCCGCCGCGCCCGCATTCTGGCCGCCAATAATGTGCTGAACGCGCTGTTCATGACGGTAAGCTCTGCCATAGCCGCCCTCGCCTTTGCCAAGGGCTTCACCGCCAAGGAATTATTCCTGCTGCTGGCCATCGGCAATCTGGTAGCTGGGCTTTTGGCTTTTACCTTCCTCCAGCAAGACAGCTTCCGCCTTGCCGCGCGCGGCTTTTTCCGCCTGTTCTGGCGGGTGAAAATTTCCGGGCTTGAACATGTGGCGCAAGCGCAGGGCGCGGTGGTGGTGGCTAATCACCAATCGTCTTTTGATCCACTCTTGCTCGCAAGCTTTCTACCGCAGCGCCCACTGGTGGCGCTGACGCCAAGCGCCCAAGCCCAATCACCCAACCAATATCTCGCTCGCTTTGCCGACATCACGGTGATCGATCCCGAAAACCCCTTGAGCATCCGCCCCTTGGTGGCAGCCCTCAAGCGTGGGCGCAAAGTCATCATGCTGCCAGAGCCGCATTCGACCTCAACGGGCGGCCTGATGAAGCTAGAAGAAACCCCCGCCATGCTCGCCCATATGGCAGGCGTTCCGATACTTCCCGCCCGCATTGACGGGGCTGAAACCAAGGCCGGTTCACGCCTGCCCCAGGCCTTGCGCCGCAAATCAGGCCCGGTGCGCCTTGCCTTCCAGCCTGCCGTCACATTGGATGCAGGCGACGCCAAGGGCGCGGAACTTCGCAAAAAGCTCGGCCTTGCCCTTTATTCGTTGATGACACGGGTGGCTTTCGAAACAAGCTTGACCGATGAAACACTCATCGACGCTTTCTTGCGTGCCATGCGTGATTTCGGCCGTGGCACCGAGATTGTCGAGGATGTGGAACGCAAGCCCCTCACCTATGGTCGCCTGCTCACGGGCATTTTCGTTCTGGGCCACGCCTTAGCCAAGCTCACACCGGGCCAAAAGCATGTGGGCGTGCTGCTGCCATCCACCAATGCCTGCCTTGTCACCCTGCTCGGCCTGCTCGCCCATGGCCGCATTCCTGCCATGCTGAATTATGCCACGGGTGGCGCGAACATGGCAGCAGCCCTAACCGCCGCGCAAGCCGACACCGTCATCACCTCGCACCGCTTTGTGACGATGGGCAAGCTGGAGGATGATGTCGCCCAACTCGCCACCCACGCCCGCATCATCTATCTCGACGATGTGCGCCCCACATTGGGGCTTTCGGCCAAGCTGGTGGGCCTGCTCAAATCGCACTTTCCCAAGCTCGCACTTCAAATGTCCGGCGCGGTGACGGACCCGGATGAAGCCGCCGTCATCCTGTTCACTTCCGGCTCCGAAGGCATGCCCAAGGGCGTGGTGCTGACCCATCGCGCGATCCATGCCAACCGCAACCAAGCATCCGCACGCATTGATTTCACCCCCGCCGACCGCATGATGAACCCGCTGCCCATGTTCCATGCCTTTGGCCTGATGGCCGGAACCCTGCTGCCCCTGCTGGCGGGTGTACGCACTTTCTTCTATCCCTCCCCCTTGCATTACAAAGTGGTGCCTGAACTTTGCTACGCCACGGACACAACCATTCTCATTGCCACCGATACTTTCCTCATGGGCTATGGTCGCAACGCCCATGCCCATGATTTTCACCGTATGCGCCTTGTGGTGGCCGGTGCCGAGCGCGTGAAGAAGGAAACGCGCGATCTGTGGTTTGAACGCTTTGGCCTGCGAATTCTGGAAGGCTATGGCGCCACCGAATGTTCACCTGTGCTTTCGGTGAACACGCCCATGTTCAACAAGGCCGGCACGACGGGCCGTATTTTCGACGGCCTTGAATGGCGTCTGGATCCGGTGGAAGGAATTCCGCAAGGTGGTCGCCTTTTCGTCAAAGGCCCCAATGTGATGAAGGGCTATCTGCGCGCCGACAATCCGGGCATCATCGAGCCGCCGCTGGATGGCTGGTATGACACGGGCGACATTGTGGATATTGACGCCGAAGGCTTCATCACCATCCTTGGCCGCGCCAAGCGTTTCTGTAAGGTAGCGGGCGAAATGATCTCGCTCACCGCGGTTGAAAATGCCATCAGCGCCATCTTCCCCGATCACGCCCACGCGGTTGTTGCCGTGCCCGATGCCAAGAAGGGCGAGCAGCTCATGCTCATCACCACCCATGCAGATTTGGACCGCAAGCACTTGCAGGAGGCCTTGCGCGGCAAGGTGAGCGAACTCATGGCCCCGCGCCATCTCATGCATGTGGATGAGCTGCCGCTTCTGGGCACGGGCAAGACCGATTATATGACACTGGGCCGAATGGCCCGCGAGGCGGTTGCCAAATGAAGCTGGATGCGCGCGATCAAGCCCGTCTGGAAGGCAAAGAAGGGCCCGCCATCGCTCTGGCCATGCGGCTCGTCACCAAGGCTGCCGATATTATGGGAGCCACAAGCCTTATCGATGTGAGCTTTGCGCATCTCGATTCCTGCTTTTATGCCGGCCGCGCCCATCTTGATTTCGCAAAATTCCTGCAATCCCACAAAGCCCGCTTTGCCGTTCCCACCTGGACCAATAATGGCGTCGTGAGCCTCGAAGACCCGTCCTTGCGCCCCATCGGTGAAGATACCGAAATGGTGGAAGGTGCCCGCGCCCTGATGGAGGTTTATGCTGATCTGGGCTGCAAGCCCGTTTTCACCTGCGCGCCCTATCAATTGCCAGGGGGCCCTAAGCGCGGGGATCATATCGTCGTGGGTGAATCCAATGCGGTGAGCTATTACAATGCCGTAACGGCTGCCCGCACAAACAAATATGGCGCCTATCTCGATGTCGCCTGCGCGCTCATCGGCAAAGCGCCCTTTGCGGGGCTGCACACCGAGCAAGGCCGCCGCGGTGACATTCTGTTCACCCTCGAAAATGTGCCCGACAGCCTGAAACAGGAAAGCATTTTCTGCCACCTCATCGGCCATCATGTCGGCATGCTCGCAGGCCGGCAAATTCCGGTCATCGAAGGGCTTTCACCAACCACCAATGTGGATGGGCTAAAGGCTATCAGTGCTGCTGCGGCGTCATCGGGTGGCGTGGAACATTGGCACGGTATCGGCATCACGCCCGAAGCACCCGATCTTGCAACAGCCTTTGGCGGCAAAGCGCCCAAAGCAGTTTACAAGATCACCCGCGCGGATTTACGCGCCGCGCGCAATGCCTTGTCGGCAGGCCGCGATGGACCGCTCGACATGGTGCAGCTGGGCACACCCCATTTCTCGCCCTCTGAATTCGCAAACCTGCTCACCGCCCTTGCAGGCCGCCGCGTGAAAGTGCCCACCCAAGTTTCCACCAGCCGCTTTGTACGCGATTTTGCGCAAACCCATATCGCGCAGCTGGAAAAGCTGGGCGTCAGCATCGTCACGGATACTTGCACCTATTATTCCCCCCGCGCGCGTGGCGTATCAGGCCGCATCATGACCAATGCTGCCAAATGGGCTTGGTATGCGCCGGGCATGCTGGGGGTGGAAGCGGTGTTCGGCTCGCTGAAGGAATGTGCTGAAAGTGCAGTGCGCGGAGATGTCTGGCGCGACAAGGAGCTAGAGCTGTGAAGTCGCGCATTCTGCATCAAGGTGCCGCTCACGGCCCTGTCCTTGTCCTCACCGAAGCCTTGAGTTTCTGGGGCGCTTTTGATCCGCGTGAAGGCGAAATCATCGACATTCATCATCCGCAACGCGGGGCCAAGCTCAAAGGTGTCATCCTTGTCATGCCCGAAACACGCGGCTCCGGCACCGCTCCCGGCGGCATTGCCGAAGCCCTGCGCCTTGGCACCGGACCTGCTGCCATCATTCTGGGCAAGGGTGATATGAATTTAGCCATCGGCGCAGAAGTAGCCCAAACGCTTTACGCAACACCCTGCCCGGTTCTGGAAGTGGATGAGAAAACCTACGCGGTCATCACCAGCGCCAAGCATATCACCATTGCGAATGACGGAACGATTACGGTGCAGGCTCTGCCAAATCGGTAAGCTCTTGAGCTGAATGCGGGCGCGGCCCATCCACCGGAACCGCCACCGTTTCTTCCGGTATCAAAAACAGTTTGTTGCGACGTGCCCAAAGCCCCGCAATCGCTTGGCCGCTGCCCCAAGAAACCGGGATCGCCAGCATCAGGCCTGCGGCAATCGGCAACAGCCACAGAAAAGTCTGCCACGAAACCACAAGCGCAACCGAACCCAGCATGAAGCCTTCAATCATGTGGTTCCAATGGCGCTTGGCCACATCATCCAGCGGCAGCGCATCATCACCCCGGTTCTGGCTTGCCCAGCCGCTATCACGGCCCAAAAGCACAAACACCACAAAGCGGCTCTGGATCATCATCATCACGGGCGACAACAGCGACGACACCAGAATTTCCGCCAACAGGCTTTTCACAAGCCCGCGCGCGCCGCCACAGCCACGCCGAATCAGCGGATCACGCATGGCGGCCACCACGCCCAAAATCTTGGGCAGGAACAGCACGATCATGGTGAGGCCGAAAAGCTGCAAAGCGCGTTCAGGGTCAAACACCGGCCATTTGGGAAACAGGCCAAACCCATCCGGGAAATATTCCGGCCTGATATATTGCGCCTGTGCCGAAAGCCCTAAGCCTGTGAGCATGAAAATGAGCCAGAGCGGCGAGGCCAAGTAAGACATGATGCCTTGGATGAGATGCACACGGCTCACCCAATGCAAACCCTTGGCACCCACAATTTTCATGTGCTGCAAATTGCCCTGGCACCAACGTCGATCACGCCCTGCCAGATCAATCAGTGAGGGCGGGCATTCTTCGTAAGAACCCACAAGGTCAGGCAGCATATAAACGCCCCAACCCGCACGGCGCATCAAAGCCGCCTCGATGAAATCATGGCTGAGAATATGCCCACCAAAGGGCTTGCGCCCTTCAAGCTCCGGCAAACCTGCGGCTTGTGCAAAGGCCTTCACACGGATGATGGCATTATGACCCCAATAATTGCCATCCCGCCCATGCCATGCGGTAAGCCCATGCGTGATAACAGGCCCATAAACACGGCTGGCAAATTGTTGCAGCCGGGCAAAAAGCGTGACGCGATTCATCAAAAGCGGCAGCGTTTGGATGATGCCGGCCGTGGGATCAGCCTGCATCATGCGGGCAAGCCCGATCATGACATCCGACGCCATATAGCTATCGGCATCCAGAATGATCATCTGATCATAAGCACCGCCAAAGCGTTCGACAAAATCGGCGATATTGCCCGCCTTGCGATGGTGATTCTCGCGCCGCCGGCGATAGTAAAAATGGATCTGGCCTGCAAAGAAGCGCAACATCTGCTGGGCGAAAACTTCTTCACGCTTGCCGGCTGCCGCATCGCGCGTGTCCGACAAAACGAAAATATCAAAGCATTTACCCGCACCCTGCTCGACAAGCTCATGCGCCATACGCTCCAGCGTGTCATAAACCCGCGCGGGGTCTTCATTGTAAATCGGCATGAGAAGGGCCGTGCGCCCCATCGGCCCAGATGTGGGCACGGGTGGTGTCGTGCGCTTGCCCGTCATCATGCGCCAGAAACCCAGAATACTGGAGGCGCAGGAAAAGGCGATCCAGGCGAAGGTGACAGCAAACAGACCGGCAAACACAAACTGCAACCAGGATGTGCTGCCTACCGAAATGACCTGATAAATTTCATGCGTACCCAGGGCCGTCAAAATCAAGGTGGCACTGAATACGAACAGGCGCGCCAGCACAACATCACGCGCAGTGTTCCAGCCGCTGATGGCCTTGCCCGGTGCCCAATGCGCTAAATCCTGCGCGGGCATGAAAAGCGGGGCTTCGGCTTTCGGCAAGAGGCTCTTGCCCGCATCCAGCCGCCGCGAGTGCCTCTGCCGGGGCTTCACGCCGTCCATCGGTAGAGCCAAGTCTCTGTCGCGGGCTTGCCGTCGCGCTTCAAGATGGCGCGGATTTCGATAGTGTCAGCTCCCTTGGGGTCCAGCTCAAAGCTCAAGCGATAACCACCCGTTTCCGAATTGAAATGCGGCACGACATTGACGACTTCACCAGCCGACGCCTTCACATCGGCCAGAATTTCACCCGTCAAATCCCCGCCGGTAAATTCAATGATGAACTGCCGGCGCGTTTGCTCGACATTCAGGCCCGAACCGGCAAACACCGCTTGCGCGACAAGTGGCGGAACGAGCGGCCAAGCATTGCCCCAATGTAGCCGATAGGTGAGCGAATATTCCGTGCCCTTGGTCACCACATCCTTGGGTCGCCAATAGGCCACGATATTGTCGTTCATCTCGCGGTCGGAAGGAATTTCGACAAGCTCGACATGGCCGGACCCCCAATCGCCCACCGGCTCCACCCAAAGGCTCGGGCGACGCTCATAGCGGGCTTCCAGATCAAGATATTCGGCATATTGACGCTTGCGCTGCATGAGGCCAAAGCCGCGCGGGCTGGTGTCCACAAAGGCGCTGATTTGTAAGGTTGAAGGGTTGGAAAGCGGACGCCACAGCCATTCGCCCTGACCCGTCTGCATCGAAAGCCCATCGGAATCATGAACGGCGGAACGGAAATCATCCACGCGCGCGCGGTTCGTGTCGTCAAAAAAGAACATGCTGGTGAGCGGGGCAAAGCCCACATGCGTCAAATCACGGCGCGCAAATAGTTTCAGCTCCACATCCATCAGCGTTTCTTCACCAGGCCGGATGGTGAAGCGATAGGCACCCGCACAAGACGGCGAGTCGAGCAGCGCATAGACCACGAGCGAAGGTGAATCAGGCTCCGGCTTGCGGATCCAGAACTGGCGGAATTCCGGGAACTCCTCGCCCTTGGGCTGGGCTGTATCAATGGCAAGCCCACGCGCGGAAAGCCCATAGACCTGATCCTTGGCGACAGCGCGGAAATAAGAAGCACCCTGAAAAACGGCAAACTCATCCTGATAGTCGGGCTTGTTCAGCCGATAGCGCACGCGCAGGCCCGAATAATGCAAATCCATATCACCCTTGGGCGGGGTGGGGATGGAGGGGCCGAAACTGAACAGGCCCGGCACATAATTCAGCTTGCGCTGCTGGCCATCGGACACGACATGGATATCGACAGGCGTATTGTAGACAAAGCCCGTGTGGAACAGGTCCATGGAAAAGCCCGGCGGCTGGTCCTTCCACAAGGATTGATCCGCCCTGAAGCGGATATCGCGATATTGGTCATAGGTGAGCTTGGAAAGTGCCTCGGGCAGCTTGACCTTGGATTCCCCGAACGGTTTTTCGGAAAGCGAGCGGGCAAGATTGGTGACAAAATCTTCCGGAAAGGGCTGCGGCTCGGCAAAAAGCACATCATCGGGAATGGCTTCGGCCTGTGCCGTTGCCGAAAAGCCACACACGGCAGCCAGTGCCATACAAGCTTCCATGGCACGAAGAAACTCTCGGCGGTTCAGCATGTGGGTCAGAAATCCTGCCGTAAAAAAACCTCGCGCTGGAGGGGATCCGGAATCCCGCTCCTCAGGCGAAGCTTGGTGGTGCGTTCCGGCAGGATTGCGCCGGAACGTCAGCTTTGTAAAGCCCCCGGAAAAAGGCGGAAATGTGGCTCAGGAAATGCCCAGCCGCAGGCGAAAATCCGCTGGATTGAATAATTCCGACACCGGGCAGGGCCGCAAGGGCGGGCTTAGGAAAAGCGATGGACAAAGCGCGTTTTCGCGAAAGATTTTCGCTTCGCTGGCACGTTTGGCAAACAGACAGGCCAAACTGCCCCTGGGCAAGGCCGCCGCACGCGCCAATCCGGCAGCCAAATCCGGTGCCGTTTCGAGGATCAACACGGGCAGGAAACTTTCTTCGCGCGCCAGAACATGCTCCGACGGCAGGTCGCCTGCGATGACAGGCCGCACCGCCAAACCGCCAAGCCCCGTTTCACCGCCTGCCAGCACCCGCCCCTTCTGGCGCAAGGTTTTGACCAGCCTTTCGAAACGCTCCAGACCCGCCACATCGGCCAGATTGGAAAGCGTGACGGCCGCATCCACAGCAAGCCCAGGTTTGAGCCGTTCCAGCCCCTTTTTGAGCCGCAAATTCAAATCCGCGCCAATGGCCGCATCCGCAATCACCGTGGACAGATTGCCAATACCCGAACCTGCCGCAGCAAAAGCCGTTGCCAGAATGACCTCTGCAGCCTGATCCAGATCAGCTGACGCGGTGACATGAGCGCAATTGCGGCCCTTGGCCCAGAACAGGAAAGGCCGCGGCCAGCCTGCACCCATCGCCTTGCGCTGCAATTTAAGCCCGGCTTCCAGCGGCCCAGCATAGACAAATCCATCAACCCCAGCACATTCAGCC
>CAJBCQ010000064.1 GCA_903951595.1 uncultured Hyphomicrobiales bacterium
ATGCAGCGCATCCATATAGATGCGATCGACATCGGGGCGTTCCTCGCGGTCGACTTTCACATTGACGAAAAGCGCGTTCATGAGGTCGGCAGTGGCCTGATCCTCGAAGCTCTCATGCGCCATGACGTGGCACCAGTGGCAGGCAGCATAGCCGACGGAAAGAAGGATGGGCTTGTTTTCAGCCCGAGCCTTGGCAAAAGCGGCCTCACCCCAAGCCAGCCAATGAACCGGGTTATCTTTGTGCTGTAATAGATAGGGGCTGGTTTCGTGCGATAACTGGTTCATGGGTAATGCAATGCTGCCTTCTTGTAATCTGGTGCGGCAAGGGTAGAACGCAAAGGCTGGGGCTTTAACCCTTGGAATATCGTCAGATTGGGCGAAACGATTCGTCTACGCAATGAACTTGTCCGGAGGAAGTTTGGTATCGGCTGATACGATTTATGCGCTCGCATCTGGCGTTGGCGTGGCCGCGATTGCGGTGGTGCGATTGTCGGGGCCGCAAGCGATTGCGGTGGCCGGTGCCATGGCTGGGCGTGAGCTGGTGGCTCGCAGGCCGGTGCGGACGCGGCTGGTGGGTCGGGATGGTTTGGTGCTGGATGATGCGCTGGTGCTGGCCTTTGTGGGCCCGCGTAGCTTTACCGGTGAGGATTTGTGCGAGCTCCATTTGCATGGCGGTCGTGCGGTCGTGGAAGCGGTGCTGCAAGATTTGTCCGCCCGGGGCCTGCGCGCGGCGGAGGCGGGCGAGTTCTCGCGGCGGGCGTTCTTGAATGGCAAAATTGACCTTGTTGAGGTGGAGGGGCTTGGCGATTTGCTGGCCGCGCGCACGCAAGGCCAGCGCCGGCAGGCCTTGCGACAACTGGAAGGCGAGGCGAGCCGGGTTTTTGAAGGCTGGCGGCATCGCCTCGTCAGGCTTCTGGCCTATATCGAGGCTATGATTGATTTTTCCGATGAAGCGGATGTGGCAGGCGAGGCGCTATCGCCCTTGCTGGCTGAGATTGGGGCTTTGCGTGGGGAGATCGCGGCGGCCTTGTCGCATGGGCGGCAGGGTGAGCGCATGCGCGATGGGGTGCGGGTCGTTTTGGCCGGGGCGCCGAATGCTGGAAAGTCGAGTCTTTTCAATGCGCTGGTGAAACGGGATGCGGCGATGGTGTCAGACATACCTGGCACTACGCGCGATGTGATTGAAGCGTTTCTGGATATATACGGCCTGCCTGTGGTGTTGGCAGATACAGCGGGTTTGCGGGCTGAGGCGGGCGATGTTCTGGAAGCAGAGGGCATGCGGCGTAGCCTGGCGCGGGTGGGGGAGGCGGATTTGGTGCTTTGGGTCGGCGCGATGGATGCCAATCCAAGCCCAGAAAGGTTCGATTCGGAACCGATATATATTTGGAACAAGGCCGATCTGGTGGCGGCTCCGGCAGACGGGCGGGGTTGGATTGCGGTTTCGGCTCGTTCAGGTGAAGGCTTGGCGGGGTTGGAGCGTGTGATCGCAGAGCGGCTAAAGGCCGGGGCATCCGGGGAAGATGTGCTAATCACGCGCGAAAGGCATCGGCAGGCGCTGGAGCGTACAGGCGAATGGTTGGATCGGGCATTGGTGGCAGATGTCGCGCGGCCCGAATTGCTGGCCGAAGCCTTGCGGCAGGCGGCTGTTTGTCTCGGTCGTTTGACGGGCCGGGTGGATGTTGAGGACTTACTCGATGTCATTTTTCGTGATTTTTGTATTGGAAAATGATGTGAATTGAGGGGAAAACCTTCTCTATTGCGTTGACGTTTCCGAAAATGTTTCACGTGAAACTTTCTCAACCAGTTTTGACGCTGAGGCCCAATTGCGATATGGAAGCGATCATGACCAGCTTTGATGTGATTGTGATTGGCGGTGGCCATGCCGGATGTGAGGCTGCGGATGCAGCCGCTCGCGCGGGTGCGCGGACAGCCCTGATTACCCATCGTTTTTCCACCATTGGCGAAATGAGCTGTAACCCGGCCATTGGCGGTTTGGGCAAGGGCCATCTGGTGCGCGAGGTGGATGCGCTGGATGGTTTGATGGGGCGAGTGGCCGATCAGGCCGGCATCCAGTTCCGGCTTTTGAATCGCTCGAAAGGCCCTGCCGTGCGCGGACCCCGGGCGCAGGCTGATCGCAAGCTTTATCGGCAGGCCATGCAGGCGGCCATTGTTTCACGTGAATCATTAAGCGTGATCGAAGCGGCCGTGAACGGGCTTGAATTCGATGGTGAGCGCATCACGGCGGTGCTGTGCGCTGATGGCAGGCGCTTTGCGGCGGGGGCTGTGGTGTTGACCACGGGAACCTTCCTCGAAGGGCTTATCCATATTGGCGATGAGCGGATTCCGGCAGGCAGGGCGGGGGAAGAGCCCGCACGCGGCATTTCGGCTCTTTTGAAATCGCGCGGGCTCGCGCTTGGGCGGCTGAAGACGGGCACGCCTGCGCGGCTGAATGGCAAGACGATCCGCTGGGATGAGCTGGAAATGCAGCCAGGTGATACGCCACCGGTGCCGTTTTCCTTCCTCACCGAGACAATCACCACACCCCAGATAGCCTGTGGCATTACTTCCACAACGCAAGAAACCCATCGGATCATCACGGAAAATCTGCACCTTTCGGCCATGTATTCCGGCCAGATCGAAAGTGTGGGTCCGCGCTATTGCCCCTCCATTGAAGACAAGGTGGTGCGTTTTCGCGAGCGCGCTAGTCACCAGATTTTCTTGGAGCCTGAGGGGCTGGATGATGACACCGTCTATCCCAACGGACTTTCCACCTCGCTTCCGGCAAGTGTTCAGGAAGCCTTTCTGCGCTCCATTCCGGGACTGGAAGGCGTGGAGATCCTCAAGCCCGGCTATGCGATTGAATATGACTATGTGGATCCGCGCGAGCTTTTCCCCACGCTGGAGGTCAAGGCCATTCCGGGACTGTTCCTTGCAGGCCAGATCAATGGCACCACGGGCTATGAGGAAGCCGCAGCCCAAGGGGTGATGGCGGGGCTCAATGCAGCCCGGCGCGCAGGCGGTGGTGCGGGTGTTACCTTGAGCCGGGCGGATGCCTATATCGGGGTGCTAATTGATGATCTTGTTACACGTGGCGTGAGTGAGCCTTATCGCATGTTCACCTCGCGCGCCGAATATCGGCTGATGCTTCGGGCCGATAATGCGGACCAACGGCTGACCGGCTGGGGCGAGGCACAGGGGCTTGTGGGCTCCTACCGCTCGCAGGCTTTTGCTGCGCGCATGGCGGTTCTCAACGGGGTGCGCGAAACGGCAGCGGCGATGACGGTGACGCCAAATGGTGCCATGGCGGCAGGAATCCGGCTCAATCTTGATGGTCAGCGGCGCAGCCTTTCGGATCTGCTCGCCCATCCAGAAGTGAGTTTTGAGCAGATTTTGGCCCTGTGGCCGCAAGCTGCGGATATTCCCGCTTTTGCCTTGGAGCAGCTCGAAGCGGATGCGCTCTACCGGGGCTATGCGGATCGTCAGGAAGCCGAAATGCGCGCTTTGCGACGGGAAGAAGCCGAATTACTGCCGGCGGATCTCGATTATGGCCAGATCGGCAGCCTATCCAATGAAATGCGCCAAAAGCTCGCTCGCGTGCGACCGGCCACATTGGGCCAGGCATCACGTATTGACGGGGTGACACCAGCGGCTCTGATGGCGGTTCTGGGCCATGTGCGCGGCACCAAGAATACGCGCAAGACGGGAACGGTCCGTTGATTCCACGCGATGCGAGCCCGGAAGTGATTTGCGCCCATTTTGATGTTTCACGTGAATCATTGGTGGCGCTTCAGGCTTATGCGGCGCTGCTGCTCAAATGGCAGGCGCGCATAAATCTGATCGGGCCTGCCACGGTGGGGGAATTCTGGCACCGGCACATTGCCGATGGTTTGCAGCTTTTACCCATTATCGAGCGTGAACCGGGCCCCAAGACGATTGTGGATCTGGGCTCCGGTGGCGGGGTGCCGGGGCTGGTCATTGCGCTTGCCCGGCCGCAATGGAATGTTCATCTGGTCGAGAGCAACAACAAGAAGGCAGCCTTTTTGTTAGAGGCGGCACGGGTGGCAGGGCGGAAAATTACCATTCATGGCGCGCGGATCGAGGCGCTCCAACTTGACGAACTGGGTCGGGTCGACTGGGTGACGGCGCGCGCGCTTGCGCCACTTCCACAGCTTCTGGAACTGGCTTTTCCCCTGTTGAAAACGGGCCGGGGTTTGTTCCATAAGGGCCAAGATGTAGATGTAGAATTGACCGCCGCCACTAAATGTTGGAATATACAGGTCCAGAGATATCCGAGTCTGATCGATGATCAGAGCTCCATTCTCGAGATCATGGAAGTGAGGCGGCGTGATGGAACTGAACCCGAAGCTTGACGGCACGGCCAAAAGCCCGCGCGTTCTTACGATTGCCAACCAGAAGGGTGGGGTTGGCAAAACCACGACCGCAATCAATCTGGGTACCGCGCTGGCAGCCGTGGGCGAGCGGGTTCTGATTTGTGACCTTGATCCGCAGGGCAATGCCTCCACGGGTTTGGGGCTTTCACGCAATGCCGCCACCCTTTCGACCTATCATGTGCTGATGGGGGATGCCGAATTCACCGATGTGATCCTGCCATCGGGCATTCCCAATCTCGACTGCGCGCCTTCAACCATGGACCTTCTGGGGGCCGAACTTGAGCTTTCCCAGATCGAGCGCAAGACGCATCGTTTGCATGATGCGCTCGGGCGGCTCGCGGCGGCTGGTCAGCATTATGATTATGTGCTGCTCGATTGTCCGCCCTCGCTCAACCTGCTCACGGTCAATTCGCTTGCCGCGGCTGATGCGATCCTTGTGCCGCTACAGTGCGAATTCTTTGCTCTGGAAGGCTTGAGCCAGCTTTTGAAGACGGTGGAAAAGGTGCGCCAGAATCTTAATCCGCGCCTTTCCATTCAAGGCGTGGTGTTGACCATGTTTGACAAGCGCAACAGCCTTTCGGACCAGGTGGCGGCAGATGTGCGCGGCTTTTTGGGCGAAAAGGTCTATCAAACGGTCATTCCGCGCAATGTGCGCGTGTCCGAAGCACCGTCTCATGGCAAGCCCGTACTGCTTTATGATCACGCCTGCCCCGGGTCGCAGGCCTATATTAAGCTTGCCTCCGAAATCATCCGCCGGGAACGCGAGCTGCGCGCGGCGTGAACTGTTTCTGATCCGGAATGATCGGATCCATCTGCTAAATATCTAGTTATTACAGGGAGTTAGGCTGTCATGAATCAACCCGCCAAACGCCGCTTGGGCCGGGGACTTGCGGCCCTGATCGGTGACGATATCCCAGAGGAAGTGCCACTATCCCAGCCCATGAGTGCGGCAGCGCAAGCTCTTGGGCTTCGTTCTGTGCCGATTGCATTCATTCAAGCCAGCCCCAACAATCCGCGTAAACTCTTCCGCGAGGAAGAATTGCAGGATTTAGCGCGCTCCTTGCGCGAAAAAGGACTTTTGCAGCCGCTCGTCGTGCGCCCCATCATCGGCAGTAATGACCGGTTTGAATTGGTGGCCGGGGAACGGCGCTGGCGGGCCGCCCAGCGCGCGGGCCTTCATGAAGTGCCCGTACTCATCCGCGATCTTCTGGATGGCGAGGCGCTGGAAATCGCGCTGATCGAAAATATCCAGCGCAGCGACCTCAATCCGTTGGAAGAAGCGCGCGCCTATTCGCAGCTCATGCAGGAATTTGATTACACCCAGCAGCAGCTTGCCGAATCGCTCGGTAAAAGCCGCAGCCATATCGCCAATACTTTGCGTCTGCTCAACCTGCCTGATCTTGTGCGCCAGCAGATCGAAGAAGGCAAACTCACTGCCGGCCATGCGCGTGCACTGGTGGCGACCGATGCGCCGGAAGATCTCGCCCAGCAGATCATCGCGCTCGGCTTGAGTGTGCGCGAGGCTGAGCAGCTTTCGCGCGATCAGGCGACGCCCAAAGACAAAACCGCACCGGAAAAAGACGCCAATCTCGCCCAGCTCGAACGCCAGCTTTCCGAATTGCTGGGCTTGAAGGTCGAGATTGCCGATAAGGGCCGAAAGGGCGGTGCGTTGGTTATTTCCTATAAGAGCCTCGACCAGCTCGATGAAGTCTGCCGCAAGCTTGGGACGGATTGATCAATAGCGTCTGGCGCTGTTTCTCGCGGCTAGCCTTGACAGCGACAGCACCGCGCGTGAGGTAATGGCCTCTTCCAGCTGCGGCATTTCGCGGGTCTGACGCTGGGCGGTCTGAAGGGAAGTGGCCGCACTGGCCAGCGCCGCGCTGTCCCAGATATCCACCTGTCGCACCATGCTGCGAATGCGGCTGAAAAAAACGGGAGGACGCGCCCCGCGCACCACGGCTTCGGCGGGCCTGCCCAAATCACACTCAACGCGAAAGCGCTGTAAGCGTGCGACATGGCGGGCCGCACTCGACAGAAAAACGCTCGGATGGGTGCCGGCCGCCAAAAGGCGTTCGACGGCAAGATCAGCCTCGACCAGATCGCCTGCGAAAAGATGATCAAGTGCCGTATCGAGCGATAATCCGGCCGCATCACCGCAGGCAGCCAGAACATCCTCGCGCGTCACCCGCTTCTTGCCCATGCAGTAAAGCGCAAGCTTGGTGATCTCGCCGCGGCTGGCCAGACGATCACCACCCACCAAACCCACCAAAACTTCCCTAGCCTCCTCGTCAATCGATAGGCCTTCAGCGCGTAGCATGTGCTCGATCAAATCGCGGATGCTGCCCGTTTCATCGGCATAGCAGGCGATGATGAGCGCGTTCTTGGCGGTTTCGAAAATGCTGCGGAGTTTTGATTTCTTATCGAGATTCCCGGCCTCGGCGATGATCAGATTGCCGGGCTTATCCGCCAGGAGCAGTGCTTCCGATGCTTTCAGGAACCCAGCGCCCGCATCGCGCACCCAGACTGCACGATTGCCGCCCATCAGCGACAGCGATTGCGCCTCATCAGCGAGCAGACCCGGATCCTCCGTCAGCTTGTCATCTTCAAGGCGAGCCACTTGAAAGGGATCATCCACAGCGCCCGCAATGGCTTTCACCAGCCCTGTTGCCTTTTCGCGCACATTGCCAAGGTCTGGTCCATAGAACAGAACGGCGCGGATATTCTTGTCTGGCGCGCGCTGGAAAGCGGGAAGGGATGCTATTTTGAGAACCGTCACGGCGTCGGGTTTGCCGCAAAATAAACGGCAAGCCTTGTGCGGATATCATCGGCAACTTGAATGGCCGCGCGCTCACCAGCATTGGCCTCGGCCTGCACATTGGCAAATTCGGAATTGACCTGCGCGTCCGGTGTGTCGGTTTCTTCTGAGCCCACCCGGTCAAACGGAATATTGGCGAAGGTGCGGCCTTCCTTCAGAAGCTCTCCGCTGCGCGAATCCACCAGCCGGAAGGTGACAGTGGCTTCCACCATTTCGCGCTGATTGAGGCCTGCCTTCGAACGGATGACGGCGGGCGTGGCGCGCGTCTGGCGCAGCTCCAGCCGATAAAGGCCAGCACCGTCACTCCCCGGCGCTGCCATGCTGGATAGCAATTCATTGCGGATCAGCTGGGTGAAACGATCACCCGGCTCAGGGATGGTAACATGGGCAAGCCCTGTTTGCGGGCCACCATCATCACCGGTTCCATAAAGGGGCTTGAAGCCACAGGCACCCAGTGCAAGGCAAAAACCAACAACCAGGATGGATTTGCGCATTTTCATCCCACCACAATATTGGCGATACGACCTGGCACCAGAATGAACTTTTTCACGGGCTTGCCCTCCATCGCCTTGATGACATTCTCAAGCTTCAGCACTTGGATCTCCACCTCTTGGGGCGGCATGTCCACGGGCAGCGTGATCTCATCGCGCCGCTTGCCGTTCACCTGAACCGCGATCGTCACCGTATCGTTGACCAGAAGCTCAGGCTTGGCAACCGGCCAGGAGGCGAGTGCGGCAAGGCCCTTACCACCCAGAACCGTCCAGCATTCCTCGGCCAAATGCGGCATCATGGGTGCAAAGCTCTGCACCAGAATAAACCCACCTTCGGCCAGAACGGCATCCATCTCAGCCGATGCAGGCTCGGCAGCGGCAGCGGTAAGCGCGTTGGTCAGTTCATAAATGCGGGCAATGGCGCGGTTGAAGCGCAATTGCTCAATGTCCGAGGTGAGCGCATGCAGCGCCTGATGCAAGCTGCGGCGCAGTTTCAGCGCATTGCCGGATGCGGCCTCGGCAAGTTCCACCTTTCCTTTGCGCTGCGTGATTTCATGCACCACGCGCCAGATACGTTGGGTGAAGCGCCAAGCGCCTTCCACCCCGCCCTCGGTCCATTCAATATCGCGCTCTGGCGGGGTGTCGGAAAGCATGAACCAACGCGCCGTATCGGCACCGTAACGCTCGATGATGAGTTCCGGGTCCACGACATTCTTCTTGGACTTGGACATTTTCTCAACCGGACCCGGTGTGACGGGTGCGCCATTGGCCAGCATGACCCATTTGCCGTCGCGCTGTTCCACCTCGGCTGGGGTTACCCAGGCACCATCGGGGCCTTTGTAGGTTTCATGAATGACCATGCCTTGTGTGAAAAGGCTCGCGAAAGGTTCGCTCAGGCCAATATGTCCGGTCTTTTTCATCGCGCGGGTGAAGAAGCGGGAATACAGAAGATGCAAGATCGCGTGTTCGATGCCGCCGATATATTGGTCCACCGCCATCCAATAATCGGTGGCCGCACGCTCGGTCGGGGTTTCGGCATGGGGCGCGCAGAAGCGGGCGAAGTACCAGCTTGAATCGATGAAGGTGTCGAAAGTGTCGGTCTCGCGGCGGGCTTTCTTGCCGCATTGCGGGCAATCCACATGTTTCCAAGTTGGGTGCCGGTCCAGCGGATTGCCGGGCTGATCGAAGGTGACATCTTCGGGCAGGGTGACGGGCAGGTTCTTCTTTGGCACCGGCACCACGCCACAAACTTCGCAATGGATGACCGGAATGGGGCAGCCCCAATAGCGTTGGCGCGAAACGCCCCAATCGCGCAGGCGGTAATTCACTTTGCGCTCGCCGATCCCCGCGCTTTCCATGCGGCGGGCCATTTCTTGCTTGGCCTCAGTCACACTCATGCCGTCGAGAAAGTCAGAATGGATGAGAACGGCTTCTTCGCCATCCTTTTCCAGATAGGGCTCGCTTGCCACTTTTACCGAAGCGGCATCGACACCCTTGGGGGCAACCACGGGAAGGATGGGCAGGGCGTATTTGGTGGCAAAATCAAAGTCGCGCTGGTCGTGGGCGGGGCAGCCAAAAATGGCACCTTCGCCATAGCCCATCAGCACGAAATTGGCGGCATAGACAGGAATGCGAAGGCCTTTGCGGAAGGGATGGCGGGCATAGACGCCGAGTGGCACGCCCTTCTTTTCGGCCCGTTCAATGGCTTCTTCGCTGGTGCCCAAGGCGGCACATTCGCGGCGGAATTCGGCGATGGCCGGATTGCTGTTTTCCAGCGATTTGGTGAGCGCGTGGTCAGCGGCAATGGCGCAAAAGCTTGCGCCAAATAGCGTGTCGTGGCGGGTGGTATAGACAGACAGCTTTTCTGCCAATTCCGCACCCTGCTCATTTTCGAGCGTGAAGGAAAAGCGCAAGCCTTCCGAACGGCCGATCCAATTTTTTTGCATGAGCCGGACTTTCTCCGGCCAGCCTTCCAGTGTGTCGAGTGCTGCCAGAAGCTCTTGCGAATAATCAGAAATTTTCAGGAACCATTGCGCCAGCTCGCGCTTTTCAACCAAGGCACCCGAACGCCAGCCGCGCCCATCAATCACCTGCTCATTGGCCAGCACCGTCATATCGACAGGATCCCAGTTCACCTGCGAGACCTTGCGTTCGACAAGGCCGGCCTCGATGAAGTCGATGAACATGGACTGTTCATGCTGGTAATAGGACGGGTCACAGGTGGCGATTTCGCGCGACCAATCGATTGAAAGCCCCATGGATTTAAGCTGGCCGCGCATGGCGGCAATATTGTCATAGGTCCAGCCTTTGGGATGGACGCCGCGTTCCATGGCGGCATTTTCAGCCGGCATGCCGAAAGCATCCCAGCCCATCGGGTGCAGCACGTTGAAACCGCGCGCGCGCCGATAGCGGGCAATCACGTCCCCCATCGCATAATTGCGCACATGCCCCATATGGATGCGGCCTGAGGGGTAGGGGAACATCTCGAGCACGTAATATTTGGGCAGGCTCGACTTGTTTTGCGCCGCAAAGCAATTGGCTGCATCCCAGGCCTGTTGCCAGCGGGGCTCGGCTTCGCGGTGGTTATAACGCTCAATATTCATCGGAAAGGCCCGTATCTTATCGGGAAAAACGAGGGTTGCGATCCCGTACCAGCACTTGCCTCTAGGGGCAAGCTCGGTCATATCTCAGCCCATGTCCGAAAACCCTATTCTCATGCGCTATCATGGCGTGCGCGACAGCATCGCCAAGGCCGCCAGCGCCAGCGGCCGGCAGGCGGCAAGCGTGGCCCTTGTTGCTGTCTCCAAGACTTTCCCGGCTGAAGATATTGCCCTTGTGCTGGCGGCAGGCCAGCGCGTGTTTGGTGAAAACCGGGTGCAGGAGGCCAAGGCCAAATGGCCGGGGCTTCGGGATCAATATCCGGGCATAGAGCTGCATTTGATCGGGCCTCTGCAATCTAACAAGGCGGGTGAGGCGGTGGCCTTGTTTGACTGTATTGAAACGGTGGACCGGCCCAAAATTGCAGAAGCCTTGGCGGTGGAAATCACCAAGCAGGGCAAGCATCCCATTTTGTTTGTTCAGGTAAATACCGGGGCCGAGCCGCAAAAAGCGGGGGTTTTGCCGGAGGAAACGGATGCATTTGTGGCCAAGTGCCGCGCATTGGGGCTCCATATTTCAGGCCTCATGTGCATTCCACCCGCGGATGAAGAACCAGCCTTGCATTTTGCCTTGTTGGAGAAGATTGCCCGACGCAATGGTTTGGCCCTACTCAGCATGGGAATGAGTGCTGATTATGAAGCCGCAGTCAAATTCGGGGCTACCCATGTGCGGGTGGGCTCGGGCATTTTCGGGCATCGCCCTCAGCCGATGTGAATTTCCGTTTCGGGTCCGGCACTTTCCAGAAGATGAAGTAAATCAGCTCGTTGCAGGGCTATGCAGCCTGCGGTCGGGCCTTTGTCGTGGCGTTGCAGATGGACAAAAACGGCACTGCCCGCCCCCGGCACTACCGGGTTTTGATTATGGCTGGTGACGAGCACGAGGTCATAGAGATGGTCCACTCGCCACAGGCACTCGGCACTGGCAGGCCAGGGCAGGTTTACGGGCTGATTATAGCGCACATCGGCAGGCGCATCGCACCAGCCCATATGGGCCAGGATCGGGCTTGCGGGCAGGCGGGTTTTGGGAAGGCGTAAACGATCCCAGCGCCATAACAGGCGCTGCAACACGAAACGGCCCGTGGGGGTAGCCCCATCGCCCTCGCGCTTTTCAGGCTGGATGCCGCTACGGCCAAGGCAAATATCAAAAACTTGGCCCTGAGATTCCAGCTTTCCGCGATGAATTTCTCCTGACGCGCTCACCTTCCAGTGCTGCGGCATCTTGGCCTCCCTTTTCAATCCACCAAGCGCACCTTAAGTAAGTGGTCCCTATCCTGTCATCCTTTCAAGGCGATGTACGACATGTCTGGCGCCGCGCGATTATTGATTGTTGATGATGATGACGCCTTGCGGGAGGCGCTGGCGGAGCAATTTGCCGCCCAAGGCGAATATGAGCTGTTGCTGGCGGCCAATGGTGGGCAGGCGGTTTCGCTCATATCGGGTGAGCGGGTGGATATTGTGCTCTTGGATGTCCATTTGCCCGATCTGGATGGGCGCGAGGTTCTCAAGCTCATGCGCGGCCAAGGCTATGCCGGGCCTGTCATCCTGCTTACCGCGCAGGACAGCGAAACGGACATGATTTCGGGCCTTGATTCGGGTGCCAATGATTATGTGACCAAGCCTTTCCGCTTTGGCGTGCTCACCGCCCGCATCCGCGCCCAGCTGCGCGCGGCCAGCCAGTCTGAACAGGCGGTTTTCCCCATCGGACCCTATATGTTCAAGCCTGCCGCCAAAATGCTCCTTCATGCCGATGGCAAGAAAACACGGCTGACGGAAAAGGAAACCGCCATCCTCAAGCATCTCCACCGGGCAACCAAACAGGTGGTGGCGCGGGATGTGCTGCTGCATGAAATCTGGGGTTATAATCCGGCCGTTACCACGCACACACTTGAAACCCATATCTATCGGCTGCGCCAGAAAATCGAACTGGACCCCTCGCAAGCGGCCATGCTGTTGACCGAGGCTGGGGGCTATAAGCTTATCCCTTGAAAACCATTGATTTTTCGGGCTTGTTCGGCGCAAGCTTCAAGGGGGGAGCGATCTATCATGCGCGTTCAGACCGAAATGGAACTGTTGCGGAGCCTGCCGGTATTTGCCGGGGTTGATGCATCGCAGCTCCAGCTTTTGAGTTTTTCCTCCAAACGGCGGAAGTTCACGGCTGGCCAATCCATCCTTGTTCAAGGCGAGTTTGCGCGTGGAGCCTTTCTCATCACCAGCGGTCGTGCCCATGTGCATGATGGTGTGGATGCCAAAGCCCCGAAACTGGCTTCGTTGGAAACCGGCGCGCTGGTGGGCGAGCTTGCTCTTTTTGTGGCCAAGCCCAATCCCGTCACCGTCATTGCCGCCCAAAATGTTGAGGGCAAGGAAATTAGCCGCGAATTGTTCAAGCGCGTGACCGAGGAATTCCCTGAATTTGGCCGCCAAGTTTTTGCCGCCCTGTCCCAAAAACTCGATCAGGGACTTGCCGAACTTGCCGAGCTGCAAAAAGCTTTTGGCTGATTAAATATTGAAATCGGCAATTACCGGCACATGATCGGAAGCCCGTTCCCAGCCCCGGCAATCCTTGCGAACCGTGATCGCGGTGACGGCATTTTCAATGCCGCCGCGCGCCCAAATGTGATCGAGCCTGCGGCCGCGGTTTGAAGCTTCCCAATCGCGACCCCGATAGCTCCACCATGTATAGAGCTTTTCGGAAGGATCGATGATCTTACGCATGGAATCCGACCATTGCCCCGCTGCCATGACCCCCAGCAGGCGCTCGACCTCGATGGGGGTGTGGCTTACCACTTTCAAAAGCTGGCGGTGTGACCAGACATCATGCTCAAGGGGTGCGATATTCAGATCACCGACCAGAATGCCCGCCCCCTTTTCATGCGCGCTTTTATCGGCAAACCAGCTTGTCATCTCCTCGAGAAAACCCAGCTTATGGGCAAATTTCTCATTGATCTGCGGGTCGGGCTCATCCCCACCGGCGGGCACGTAGAAATTATGGATGGTAACATCCGGGCCTTGTAAACGCACCGACACATGCCGAGCATCCTGCTTGTCGCAGAAGTCCCGCATGGAGGTTTGGGCAAAAGGGATTTTCGAAATGATGGCGACGCCATGATAGCCCGATTGGCCCTTGTCGCAGATATGGTGATATCCGGCCTCATGCAGGGCGGCGGAAGGAAATTGGCCCGGCGGGCATTTGGTTTCCTGAAGGCACAGCACATCGGGGGCTTCTTCCTCTAGGAACCGCACGACCTGCCCGATGCGCAAGCGCACCGAATTAATGTTCCACGTCGCCAGCCTGAAGCCCATGCCTGAAAATTCCTCCCTTTGCCTGACGAGCCTCTAGACTAGCAGTGGCTTGGCGGCAAATGGAAAGGGGGAAGGGATGTTTCAGTTATTGTCAGACTTGCCTTTTTTCTTGTCCAGCTTCACGACAAACAAGGCTGGGTCGGCAGGCTCATCGGCCACCAAATTGTCGAGCGAGATGGTGGTGCGGCGACCATCGCCGTCCATCACGATCCACTGGCGCAGGGCGTTGAGATTGCTGTCATAAATCAGCACCAGTTCGCCTGAAACCATCTGGTCCTTGTCTTCCATGCGCAGCGTGATCAGGCCGTCCTGAATGTCGGCGGCCTTGATGACGGCACTTTTCAGAAGGTTCATTTTTTCAGCGAGCAAAAGCCGCAAGGGTGTGGTGGCCAGCGGATATTGATCGGCGACATTCTTGGTGCGGTTGAGCACCGCCACCCAGCGGCCATCCGACACGACCACGAAGGGATTGGGGGGCGCATATTCAAAGCGCATTTTGCCGGGCTTTGAAATGATGACGACACCGGTTGACACATTGCCCGTGTTGCCAAGCTGCGTGAATTCACCCTTCAGCGTGCTGAAACTGTTGAAATAGGTGTTCACATCCTCAATGGCCTGCTGCTGGTCTTGCGAAAGCTCGATGCCCTTGGTCTTGGCATCGGCCACCGGGGCCAAGCCCACAGCCCAGAAAACCAGCAGTGCCATTATTGTGTTCAGCTTATTCATTCACGTCATTCCTGCTTGTGCCGTCTGCTTGGGCTTTGTGAATTATCCATTGCGCTTGCAAAATGGGCAAATTTGGGGCCAAGGCCTGTATCAGGCCGCCTCACCGCCGGCCAGAATCTCGCGCTTTCCGGTGGCGTTGGAGGATGAAATCAGACCCTCCTGCTCCATGCGCTCGATCAGGCTTGCAGCCTTGTTATAGCCGATCTGTAGGCGACGTTGGATATAGCTTGTGGAGACCTTGCGGTCACGCAGCACAACGGCCACGGCCTGATCATAAAGCGCATCGCCCGATCCCATGCCCTCGCCGTTCATTTCGCCACCATATTCCTCATCGGGCTCTTCGGTCACGGCCTCAATATATTCTGGAGAGCCTTGCGATTTCAGATGGCGGACGATTTTTTCCACCTCATCATCGGTCACAAAGGGCGCATGCAGGCGGCTGATGCGCCCGCCGCCTGCCATATAGAGCATGTCGCCCTGGCCTAAGAGCTGCTCGGCACCCTGTTCACCCAAAATGGTGCGGCTGTCAATTTTGGAGGTGACTTGGAAGGAAACGCGGGTCGGGAAATTGGCTTTGATCGTGCCGGTGATGACATCGACGGACGGGCGCTGCGTGGCCATGATGACATGGATCCCGGCCGCGCGCGCCATTTGCGCTAGGCGCTGCACCGCCCCTTCAATGTCTTTGCCCGCGACCATCATAAGGTCGGCCATTTCGTCGATAATGACGACAATGAAGGGCATGGGCTTCATGTCGATCTGTTCGGTTTCAAACATGGGCTGGCCGGTTTCAGGGTCATAACCGGTCTGCACTGTACGGCTCATCGGCTCGCCCTTGGCCTGCGATTGGCGCAGTTTGGCATTGTAGCCATCGATATTGCGAACCCCGAGCTTGGACATTTTGCGATAGCGGTCTTCCATCTCACGCACGGCCCATTTGAGTGCAACAACGGCTTTGCGCGGATCGGTGACGACGGGGGCGAGCAAATGCGGGATGCCTTCATAGACCGACAATTCAAGCATTTTGGGGTCGATCATGATGAGGCGGCAGGTTTCCGGTGGCAGCCGATAGAGCAGCGACAGGATCATCGTGTTGATGCCGACGGATTTGCCTGAACCTGTGGTACCGGCAATCAGAAGATGCGGCATGCGGGCAAGATCGGCGTAAACAGGTTCGCCACCGATATTTTTGCCCAGTGCCAGACACAGACTTTGGTTAGATTTTTCGAAACTTTCCGCTGCCAGAAGCTCGCGAAGATAAACGGTTTCACGACGCAGATTGGGCAGTTCAATGCCGATGGCATTGCGGCCCGGAACAACAGCCACGCGCGCTGAGACGGCACTCATGGAGCGCGCAATGTCGTCAGCCAAGCCGATGACGCGGGAAGATTTGATGCCGGGGGCCGGTTCCAATTCATAAAGGGTGACAACGGGGCCGGGATGCACCTTGGTGATTTCACCGCGCACGCCAAAATCATCCAGCACGCCTTCTAGCATGCGAGCGTTCTGTTCGAGGGCCTCATCGGAAAGATCACTACCGCGGCCAGCATGTTTGGGCTCGGTCAGTAGCGGCAAGGGCGGCAGGTCGAATTCATCGCGGGTGGGGAAGAAGGAAGGCTGCGCGTCGGTGCGCGCGCGTTTACTGGTCTTGATCGGCTTGGCGGTGCGGGTGACGCGCGCGCTTGCACTGCCATAATCCTCATCGGCA
>CAJBCQ010000065.1 GCA_903951595.1 uncultured Hyphomicrobiales bacterium
AGGGTCAGGAAACCAAGGGGACATTATGGCTGGAGATCTCGCCAAATACGCAAAGGACAACAAGATCAAGTTCTTCCTGTTCAACTTCACCGACCTGTTCGGCACCCAGCGTGCCAAGCTGGTGCCGGCCGAAGCGGCAGGTAAGATGCAGAAGGCGGGAGCCGGTTTTGCAGGCTTCGCCACTTGGCTTGACATGACACCGGCCCATCCGGATGTGCTGGTGATGCCGGACGCCAATAGCGTGATCCCGCTTCCCTGGCGCCCTGAAGTGGCGTGGGTGGCGGGTGATCCGTGGATGGAAGGAAAGCCCGTCGAACAGGCCCCGCGCAATGTTCTGAAGAAAATTGCAGCCAAGGCCGCCGCCAAGAACATGACGCTGATGGCCGGTGTGGAACCTGAATTCCACCTCATCAATTCTGATGGTACGGCCGTGTCGGATGATCGCGATACGCAGGAAAAGCCCTGCTATGATCAATCCGCTATCATGCGTCGTCTCGATGTGATCGGTGAGATCTGCACCACCATGACGGGCCTTGGCTGGGGCCCCTATCAGAACGACCATGAAGACGCCAATGGCCAGTTTGAAATCAACTGGAACTTCAATGACGCGCTGACAACGGCAGACCAGCTCTGCTTCTTCAAATTCATGGTCAAATCCATCGCCGAAAAGCACGGCATGCGCGCGACCTTCATGCCCAAGCCCTTCATCAACCTGACAGGCAATGGCTGCCATGTGCATTTGTCGGTTTGGGATGGCGCCAAGAAGAAGAATCTGTTTGCCGATAATGCTGGCGAATTGGGCTTGTCGAAGCTCGCCTATAATTTCCTCGGCGGTCTGATGGCGCATGCCGATTCACTCGTGGCGATCACCAATCCAACGGTGAATAGCTACAAGCGCATCAACGCCCCGCGCACCATTTCCGGCGCCACTTGGTCACCAAGCTCCATCACCTTCGGCGGCAACAACCGCACGCATATGGTGCGAATTCCTGATGCAGGCCGCGCCGAATTCCGCCTACCCGACAATGCCGCCAACCCCTATCTGATGCTGGCAGGCATTCTGGCGACCGGCATGCGTGGAATTGAGGAAAAGCTTTCCCCCGGCAAGCGTCTGGATATCGACATGTACGCCCAAGGCCATACGGTCAAGGATGCCAAGAAGCTGCCACTGAACCTGCTGGACGCCATTCGTAACTTTGAGGCCGACAAGGTTCTTCGCAAAGCACTCGGTGAAGAAGTCTGCGCGGCTTACACCAAGCTCAAACATGCCGAATGGAACCAATATTGCCGCCATCTCACCCAGTGGGAACGCGACAACACACTGGATTGCTGAACCCGGAATCTAGCGGCAAAGTGGAGCGTGATCCACTTTGCTGCTAGGCCCGTTAAGTGAGAACCATGACCTATTCAGTTTTTTCGCTGCTGAAAAACGCCGTTACGGGCCACAAGAACTGGGCCCCCGCTTGGCGTGACCCCGCGCCCAAGCCCGCTTATGATGTGATTATTGTGGGCGGTGGCGGGCATGGGCTTGCCACGGCCTATTATCTGGCAAAAGTTCACGGCATAACCAATGTGGCGGTGCTGGAAAAAAGCTGGCTTGGTTCGGGCAATATCGGCCGCAACACCACAATCATCCGCTCCAACTATCTGTTCCCCGGCAATAACCCGTTCTATGAATGGTCGATGAAGCTGTGGGAGGGTCTGGAGCAGGATTTCAATTTCAACGCGATGGTAAGCCAGCGCGGGGTTTTGAACCTCTATCATTCCGACGCCCAGCGCGATGCCTATGCCCGGCGCGGTAATGCCATGCACATGCATGGCGTGGATGCCGAATTGCTGGATGAGCAGGGGGTACGCGACATGTATCCCTTCTTCAATTTCGACGATGCGCGCTTCCCCATCCGTGGCGGCCTGTTGCAGCGCCGTGGCGGCACGGTGCGCCATGATGCGGTAGCCTGGGGCTATGCGCGCGGTGCTGATAGCCGTGGGGTGGATGTCATCCAGAATTGCGAAGTCACCGGCATCCGCATCGAAAAGGGTGTGGTGAAAGGTGTTGAAACCAATCGCGGCTATATCGCCTGCAACAAGCTGGGGCTGGCGGCGGCGGGCAATTCATCTGAAGTCGCCAAGATGGCTGGCTTAAAATTGCCCATCGAAAGCCATGTGCTGCAAGCCTTTGTTTCCGAAGCCATCAAGCCTTTCATCGACGGTGTGGTGACCTATGGCGCAGGGCATTTTTATGTCTCGCAATCCGACAAGGGCGGGCTTGTGTTCGGTGGCGATATTGACGGTTATAACTCCTACGCCCGGCGCGGCAATCTGCCGACCGTGGAGCATGTGATCGAAGCCGGGGTTTCCATGATCCCCGCCATCAGCCGCGTGCGGGTGCTGCGAAGCTGGGGCGGCATTATGGATATGTCGATGGACGGCTCGCCCATCATCGACAAGACCGATGTGAAAGGTCTCTATCTCAACGCTGGCTGGTGCTATGGCGGCTTCAAGGCCACACCCGCTTCCGGCTGGTGCTTTGCCCATACCATTGCCAAGGACGAAGCCCACAAGCTTTCCGCCGCCTATCGCCTAGACCGCTTCAAGCGCGGTTTTGCGATTGACGAAAAGGGCATGGGTGCCCAGCCCAATTTGCACTGAAGGAACACCAATGCGAATCCATTGCCCCTATTGCGGCGAAAGACCGGCTGAGGAGTTCACGTTCCAAGGTGATGCGGATGTGCGCCGTCCGCAAGGCAACGAGCCTTCCCAGATGGATGAATGGTTTGATTATGTGTATCTGCGCGAAAATCCGCGTGGGCGCATGAAGGAATATTGGCACCATTCCGGCGGCTGCCGTTCATGGCTGATTGTGGAGCGGGACACCGACTCCCATGAAGTGTTTGGTGTGACGGCCGCACGCGAGCGCAAGCTCTCGCCCCAGCGAAAGCGCGCATCATGACCAGCTTCCGTTTGCCCACAGGCGGTTTGGTAGACCGCAACACCACCCTGCGCTTCCAGTTTGACGCCAAGAGCTTCACCGGCCATGCCGGGGATAGTTTGGCTTCCGCGCTTTTGGCCAATGGCGTTTCGCTGATGGGCCGCAGCTTCAAATATCACCGCCCGCGCGGGGCCGTAACAGGCGGCTCTGCCGAGCCGAATGCGCTGGTGGAATTGCGTACAGGGGCGCGGCGCGAACCCAACACGCGCGCCACCATGGTGGAATTGTTCGAGGGGCTGGAAGCCAAAAGCCAGAACCGTTGGCCGTCGCTGGAATTCGATGTGGGGGCCATCAACCAGCTGGCATCCCCGCTTTTGGTCGCGGGCTTTTACTACAAAACCTTCATGTGGCCGAAGGCCTTCTGGGAAAAAATCTATGAGCCGCTGATCCGCCGTGCCGCTGGCCTTGGCAGCGCGGTACATGCGCCAGACCCAGACAGTTACGAGAAAATCTATGGCCATTGCGATCTGCTGGTCATCGGCGGCGGGGCTGCCGGATTGATGGCAGCCTTAACCGCAGGCCGTGCGGGTGCCCGTGTGATGATTGCTGATGAACATGCCCGTCTGGGTGGCGCGCTGTTGGGCGAGAATGAAACCATCAACGGCAAGCCTTCTATCCAATGGGTGCAAGAAGCTTTGGCGGAACTGGCTTCCATGAAGGAAGTGACCATCCTGCCGCGCACCACGGTTTTCGGCTGGTTTGATGGCAATATCTATGGCGCGCTGGAACGTGTGAACGACCACGTTGCCACGCCACCCGAATATGAGCCGCGCCAACGCTATTGGCGCATTGCCGCCAAAGCCGCGATTTTGGCAACCGGTGCCGAAGAACGCCCGCTGGTGTTCGGCAATAATGACCGGCCCGGCGTGATGCAGGCTTCCGCCATGCGCGGACTTGCCAATCGCTATGGCGTGGCGGCGGGCAAATCTGTCGTCGTCTTCACCAACAACCATTCCGGCTATGCCACCGCGCGCGATTTGACGGCCGCAGGCGTGAATGTAGCAGCCCTCATCGACAGCCGCGCCAATGCTCCCAAACTCAACGCAGGCAAAGTGCCTGTTTTGAAGGGTGCCGTGGTGAGTGATGTGGAAGGCTCCAGGAACGTCAAGTCTGTGCGCGTGGTCAATGCCGATGGCGGTGTGGAAGAAATCGCTTGCGATGCGGTGGCCATGTCCGGCGGCTTCAGCCCCGTGGTGCATCTGTCCTGCCATCGCGGCCTGAAGCCTGTGTGGAATGAAAAGCTCGCAGCCTTCCTGCCGCCCGATACTGGCAAGGAACTTGTGGCGGCCGGTGCCGCGGCGGGCAACATGACACTCGCTGCCGCCTTGGCCGATGGTGCTGAAAAGGCCGCAAAACTGCTGACCGCTTTGGGCTTCAAGCCCAAAACCGCCAAGCCACCGCAGGCCGATGGCGAGCCGTACGCCGTTTCACCCTTGTGGAGCGTGCAGAGCCAGCACAAGGCTTTCGTTGATTTCCAGAATGATGTCACCGCCAAGGACCTGCCGCTGGCCGCACGCGAAGGCTACAAGGATGTGGAGCTGGCCAAGCGTTATACCACGCTGGGCATGGCGACCGATCAGGGCAAGCTTTCGAATGTGAACGGCATCGCCCTTCTGGCAGGTGCCACGGGCAAATCCATCGCGCAAGTTGGCACCACCACCTTCCGGCCCAATTATACGCCCGTGAGCTTCGGTGCCTTTGCTGGCCCCTTCACGGGCCATCATTTCAACCCTGTGCGTAAAACCCCCATGCATGCTTGGGCTGAGGAGCAGGGGGCTGTCTTTGTCGAAGCAGGTCTCTGGTATCGCCCGCAATGGTTCCCGCGTGCAGGTGAAAAAGGCTGGCTCGAAAGTGTGACACGCGAAGTGCTCGCCGCGCGCAATTCGGTGGGCGTGTGCGATGTCTCCACCCTTGGCAAGATCGACATTCAAGGCCCGGATGCAGGCGAATTCCTCAACCGCGTTTATTGCAATGGCTGGTCCACGCTGGAAGTAGGCAAGGCGCGTTATGGCCTGATGCTGCGCGAAGATGGCGTGGTGTTTGATGACGGCACCACAAGCCGTCTGGGTCCGGATCATTTCTTCATGACCACCACCACAGCCAATGCCGCGCGCGTGCTGACCCATCTGGAATTCTGCCATCAGGCCCTGTGGCCCGAGCTTGACGTGCAATATGTCTCGGTCACCGAGCAATGGGGCCAAATGGCCATTGCCGGCCCCAAGGCACGCGCCACGCTGCAAAAACTTGTCGATGGCATCACGCTGAACGATGAAACCTTCCCCTATATGGCCGCCCGTCCAGTGCAGATCATGGGCGGCATTCCAGCCCGCCTGTTCCGCATCTCCTTCTCCGGCGAACATGCCTATGAGCTTTCGGTTCCGGCTGATTATGCCGATGCGGTGATCCGTGCCGTGATGCACGCGGGCGCGGAATTCAACATCACGCCTTATGGCACTGAGGCGCTTTCGGTCATGCGGATCGAGAAGGGCCATGTGGCCGGTGGCGAGCTAAATGGCAATACCACCGCCGCCGATCTGGGCCTTGGGCGCATGATGAGCACCAAGAAAGACTATATCGGCCGCATGATGGCCACCCGCGAAGGCATGACACGCGCCGACCGCGAAGTTTTCGTCGGCATCCGCCCCATAGGCCAGGGCCAGAAACTAAGCGCGGGCGCGCATATTCTCAATGTAGGCGACAAAGTCTCGCTCGAAGCCGATCAGGGCTATATCACAGCGGTCGCCTATTCGCCCATGCTGGAAAGCTGGATTGGCTTGGCCCTCGTGCAACGCGGCAACAAGCGCCATGGCGAAAAGGTGCGCGTGTTCGATGGCCTGCGCGGCCAGCACTATGACGCCGAATTGTGCGACCCGGTGCATTTCGACCCGGAAAACCGGAGGCTCCATGTCTGATCAGGCTCAACTGCGCCGCATCCATACGCTCGGCAAACATTATGTTCCGGGCCGTTATGGCAAGCCCGTGGCAACCCCCGGCATCCGCATTTCGATGGTGCATCCGGTTTCCATCGTCAGCATCATCACCCGCGCGGGCAAAACCAAGCTGCTTGATGCCGCCATGCTGTCTAAATTCGGTGCCGAACTGCCCCATCCCGGTGGCACCATGCAGGGCCGCGCCGTCACTTTTTACTGGTGCGGCGCTGAGCAATATTTCGCGGTGGCAACCGGCATGGCTGAAGGGGCACTCTATGATGCCTTGCGCCAAGCCGCAGGTGATCTTGCATCCTTCAGCGATCAAAGCCACGCCCGCATGATGCTGAAAGTGGAAGGCCCCGCCGCGCGCAAGCTTCTGGCCAAGGGAACCCCAGTGGACCTGCACCCCAACATATTCCCCGAAGATGGCTCGGCTGTTACCCAAATGGCCCATGTGGGCGTGCATTTGGCCGCCGACGGGCCGAATGGTTTCGTGCTGTCCGTTTTCCGTGGCTTTGGCGAAAGCTTCTGGGAATGGCTGACCTCGCAGGCAGCTGAATTCGGCTACGAAGTCCGCTGAAGCTTGCCCGCCTTCACGGGCCGCGCTAAAGCAGCCCCATGCGCCTGAATGTCTATCTCCAAAAAGCCGGTATCGGCAGCCGCCGCGAAGCCGAACGCATGGTGGCCGAAAACCGCGTGGCCGTGAACGGCCAGCTTGCCACCGCCACCGTGCCGGTGAATGAGGGCGATGTCGTTACACTCGATGGCCAACCGGTGGCACCCGAAACCCGTGGGCTTGCCCGCCTGTTTGTGCTGCACAAGCCCGTGGACATCATCTGCACCACCCGCGACAGCGAAGGCCGCCGCACCATTTTCGAGATGCGCGCACTTCAGGATAAGAACCTACCGCGTCTGATGAATGTGGGCCGCCTCGACATCAATTCCGAAGGCTTGCTTCTGCTCACCGATGATGGCCCCTTGGCGCAAGTGCTGATGCACCCAGACACCGCCCTTTCCCGCGTCTATCGCGTGCGCGTGCATGGACATTTGAGCGCGCGCGACATCGCCCAGCTGGCGCGCGGGGTGGAGATTGACGGCATCTATTATCGCGGTGCCGAATTTGACGAGGAAGGTGATAGCTTCGGCAAGGCCAATAGCTGGTATCGCGTTGTTCTCTACGAAGGCAAGAACCGCGAAATCCGCAAGCTGATGGAGCATTTCGGCTGCAAGGTGAACCGCCTCATCCGCGTGCAATATGGCCGCTTCACCCTGGGCGATTTACAAGCCGGCGAAATGCGCGAAATCCCACCATCAGAAGTCCGCGCCCTGATTGATGACCTGATCGCCCATGGGGCGAAGCTTTAGAATATAGGATGTTGCACATGACGAATCCCGTGCTGGCGCAAGTCACTCGTGGCCAAACGGTTGAGAGTGTCCATCTTGGTGCCTTTTGTGTGCTGGGGCCGGGGGGCAAGGTGTTGGCTTCATTGGGTGATATCCAATCGCCCATTTTCCCGCGCTCGGCTATCAAGGCTTTTCAGGTCTTGCCGCTTTTGGAATCAGGTGCGGCGGATCGTTATGGCTTCACCGATGAGGAAATCGCTCTGTGCATTTCCTCGCATAATGGCGAGCCAGATCATGTGCGCGTGGCCCGTTCCATGCTGGCAAAAGCTGGGGTGAGGGAGGCTGATTATGAATGTGGTTCCCACTGGCCTTATGACATGCCCGCCTTGCATGACATGATTACCAAGGGCGAAACCCCGCATGATGTCCACAATAATTGCTCCGGCAAGCATGCTGGAATGCTTGCCTTCGCCAAGGCCAGCGGGGCGGATGTGAAAGGCTATGTCGGTATCGATCATCCCGTGCAGCAGGCGGTCGCCAAGGCGATGGGTGAGATTTGCGAAATTGATTTGAAAAGCCAAGCCTGGGGCATTGACGGCTGCTCGGTGCCGACATGGGCTATCCCACTGCAAAACATGGCGCGCGGCTTCCAGCGGCTCGCCAGTGGCGAGAATTTGAGTGACACGCGCAAGGCGGCTTGCCAACGCATCATCAGGGCTGCCCGCGCGCATCCTTTCATGGTGGCAGGCACGCAGCGTTTCTGCACAGATTTGATGAAAGCCGTACCACGAGCCTTTGTGAAAACAGGTGCGGAAGGTGTGTTCTGCGGCGCTGTGGCCCATGCCGGAATTGGCATTGCCGTGAAATGCGATGACGGCGCGCACCGCGCATCTGAAACGGCCATGGCGGCGGTGCTATTGGCACTGGATGTCTGGACGCCGGAAGAACGCGCGGCATTGCAGGGCTTCACCCGCCAGCCGATCACATCGCGCAAAGGTGTTGAGGTGGGTGAAGTGCGCGCGGTGATCTAAATATTGGGAAACCAGATTACTGCGAATAACCCCGCGCCTGATTGAGCGCCTCCAGAAGTGTCATCGCTGCTTGCGCGATCACCGTTCCCGGCGGGAAAATCGCGGCGGCCCCCATGCCGCGCAAGGTTTCAAAATCTTGCGGCGGAATAACCCCGCCAACAACCACCAGAATATCCCCACGCCCCTGTGCGGCCAATGCGGCCTTCAAGGCGGGCACGTGCGTCAGATGGCCTGCGGTAAGTGTGGAAACACCCACCATATGGGCATCCGCCGCAATGGCTTGCGCGGCCACTTCTTCCGGTGTCGCAAATAGCGGGCCGATCACCACATCAAAGCCCAAATCCCCAAAGGCTGAGGAGATCACCTTCTGCCCACGGTCATGCCCATCCTGCCCCATCTTGGCGACAAGAATACGGGGCAAGCGGCCATCGGATTCCTTGAAAGCGGCAACAGCGCCGCGCACGCGCATCACCGCTTCGCTTTCTCCGGCTGTTTCAGCATAAACACCCTTGATGGCGCGCACCGCAGCCACATGGCGCGTGAAGGCACGTTCCAATGCCAGCGATATTTCCCCCACCGTGGCCTTGGCGCGTGCAGCTTCAACCGCAGCGGCGAGCAAATTGTCCGAACCCTTCGCCGCCGCTGAAAGCGCGTCCAAGGTCGCTGCCAATTTCGCCGGGTCACGCTCGGCTTTCAACCGGTTGAGCTTTTCGATCTGTGCTGCGCGAACCGCAGAATTATCGACGGTGAGAATATCAATCGGCTGGTCATCGCTGACCGGATATTTGTTCACCCCCGTCACCGTCTGCGTGCCTGAATCAATGCGCGCTTGTGTGCGGGCGGCGGCTTCTTCGATGCGCTGTTTGGGAATGCCCGCCGCGATGGCTTTCGCCATGCCACCAAGCTTTTCGATTTCCTCAATATGCGCCCAAGCCTTTGCCGCCAAATCCGCCGTCAACCGCTCGACATAAAAACTGCCACCCCACGGATCAATCACGCGGCAGGTGCCAGCTTCTTGCTGCAAGAATAACTGCGTATTGCGCGCAATGCGGGCCGAAAAATCAGTAGGCAAGGCCAAGGCTTCATCCAGCGCGTTGGTGTGCAGCGATTGCGTGTGCCCTTGCGTTGCCGCCATGGCCTCAATGGCGGTGCGGGTGACATTGTTGAACACATCCTGCGCGGTCAGCGACCAGCCGGAAGTTTGGCAATGCGTACGAAGCGATAGCGAGCGTTCATCCTTAGGCTCAAACTTCTGGATGAGCTTGGCCCAGATCATGCGCGCGGCCCGCATCTTGGCCACTTCCATGAAGAAGTTCATGCCAATGGCCCAGAAGAAGGAAAGCCGTGGCGCGAATTGGTCAATCGACAACCCCGCCGCGATCCCACTTTTCACATATTCAACACCATCGGCCAGCGTATAAGCCAGTTCCAAATCCGCCGTGGCACCCGCTTCCTGCATGTGATAGCCGGAAATCGAAATCGAATTGAATTTTGGCATGTGCTTGGATGTATAGGCGAAGATATCCGACACGATACGCATGGAAGGATCAGGCGGATAAATATAAGTATTCCGCACCATGAACTCTTTGAGAATGTCATTCTGGATGGTGCCGGAAAGCTTTTCGGGTGCCACCCCCTGTTCTTCCGCGGCCACGATATAAAGCGCCAGAATGGGCAGCACCGCGCCATTCATGGTCATGGAAACGCTCATGCGGTCGAGCGGAATACCGTCAAACAAAGTCCGCATGTCATAGATGGAGTCAATCGCCACCCCTGCCATGCCCACATCACCGGCTACCCGCGGGTGGTCGCTGTCATAACCGCGATGGGTGGCAAGATCAAAGGCGATGGAAAGGCCCATTTGCCCTGCCGCCAGATTGCGGCGGTAAAAGGCGTTGGAATCCTCGGCGGTAGAAAAGCCCGCATATTGGCGCAAGGTCCAAGGTTGGTTGGCATACATGGTGGGGTAGGGACCACGCAAAAACGGCGCGATGCCGGGTTGCGTTTCAAGAAAATCAAGCCCGGCAATATCGCCCACGCCATAGGCGCTGCGGACGGCAATGCCTTCTGGCGTCATCCATGCATCCGCCCCCTTGGCGATTTTGGTTTCAGGCCGCGCCCAGGCGATTTGAGAAAAATCAGGAAGCTTCACCATGTCACTTGCCTCCTAGCCCAAGCTGCGTGTGCAGCAGCTTCAATCCCGCAATCACATCCATGCCTGCATGCAGATAATGCGAAACCGCCTCCGTCACCCCGGGCTTGCCTGCAATCCAGATATGCTGAACGCCCGCCACCTTCAACGCGCGCACCGCTGCGTCTATTTCCGCCGCATAGGCTTCATCCGATCCACAGATGATGGCGACATCGCGCGCGGTTTCATCCACACCAACGCCACCTGCCGCCACCAGATTCTGCACCCATTGCGCGCGCGCGGTGAAATCGGCGATGCGGCCCAAAGTGACAAGCCGCACGCAAGGCTTCTGTGCCTGTGCGGCCAAGCGCAAGGCTTCGAAGGGTGCCGAAAGTCGCGTTCCGGCTTGCGGTGCCGCTGCCAGAATTTCCTTCACATTCGGGAATTCACTGGTGCCCGTGATGGGCCAGGCGCGCTGGGCCACCCGCGCCATTTGCGCTTCATGCGATTTGGCGATGGCGGCAGATATATCCGCCCCGCGCGCTGCCTGCTGCATGATGCCCCAAGCCTTTTCGGCAAGTTGATCGGTGAGTGAGCTGATATAGCCCGACCCGGCAGCCGGATCGCCCACGCGATGCAGATGGGATTCTTCCACCAGCATCACCTGTGCATTGCGTGCCATGCGGCGGGCAAATGAATCTGCCAACCCACTCGCAGCGGTAAAGGGCAACACGCTCACACTATCAGCCCCCCCAAGCCCCGCACCAAACACACCCGCAACGGCACGTAGCAAATTGACATGCGGGTCGGTGCGCGTCAGGTGCCGGAAGGAAGTCTCACCATGCAGCGCCACCGGCTGCATCGGCAATCCGGCGGCCTGGCAAACCCGCGCCCACAGCAAACGCACGGCACGGAATTTCGCGAGCGTCAAAAACATGTCCGGCGAAGCTGAAAGCGTGAAGCTGATCGCCGCCGCATCTCCATCCAGTGCGCGCAGATATTGCAAGCCCCTGTGCAACGCAAAGCCCAGCTCCTCAGCTTCGGTGGCACCTGCATCATGGAACAGGCGCCCATCGGCATTCACCAATGGCCCGCCAAAATCCGCTGCCCGCAACAGCTTTGCGGCCGCAGCAAGCCCCGCGCCTTCGCAGAAAGGATCAAGCCCGAAATTCACATCCAACTGGGCCGGCGAAAGCGAACGCAGTTCCGCCAGCTTCAGCATGGCGGCAGGCACATCGCGCCATTGCGGCCCCGGCTCAAACCGCAAGGCAATGGCGTGAACGCTCACATCCTTCAGCGCCAAATCGAGCGTTGCCGCTTGGACATCACGCAAGCCAAACCCGCGTGCTGAATGCGCGCCCGCAAAGGTAAGCGCCAAGGCATTGGCCCCACCCTGCAAATCCTCCAGCGCGAAACCATTCGCCATAACCGGATCAGCCGCATCCACCCGCTGCACCAACTGCCATGCAAGCCCACCCGCGCGCGCGGCAATGGCGGGTGTTTCACTGCGGGCATAAAGCGGCCGTAGGGGAATACCATCGCGCGAAGGCTTGGTGAGCTTATCAAGGCTGGCACCCTTCAAGGCAAGTTCGGCCTTCTTCATCCAGTCCTCATAACTGGCCGGTGCAAAGGAGGCGGCAAGGGGCAAATCCGTCATCGGGCATCCGCTGTTTGTGTGAAACGTCTTGTTTTAGCCCTCAAAAGCCTAATTCGGCAAACAGGCCTTTTGGCTAAACATAGGCCGAAAGCCCCGGAATAGAGGCGGCAACATCCTTCACCAAATCCTTGCCCACTTTTTCCTGCGCAAAGCCTAAAATCTCGGTTCCGGTGGCGCGAATTTGCGCCATGGAAAGCCCCGCCGCCTGCAACTTCGCCGCCGCGCCCATCAGGCCCCCCACGCTGCCCCCCAAAAGGCCCATAAGGCCACCGCCAGAGGAAGCACCCTTGCCATGCATATCCGCAAGCGCCTCGGCCCCCGGCAACATGTCCAGCAAAGCCTTGGCCTTGGCCGCATCGCCATGCGTGCGGATCAGATGCACGATAATGCCGATGGCCTTCTCAGCTAACCTAGGGTCAAGTTTCGCCACCCGCGCCACCCGCCCGATCAGTTCTTCCATTACCACCACTCCTCCAAAGGCAATTTAGGTTACTTAATCGCTGCCCGCCCCTCCCGCCAGCCACTTGCCGCCGCTAGACTGCATTCAACAGCAAATGAATCAGAAGGGCAGCAATCATGGCAGCAGATAGTGTTTACCTCGGCCAAAGCACCAAGCCAGAGGTTCTGTATCTGGCACTGGCCAACCGCCACGGCCTCATCACGGGCGCCACGGGCACGGGCAAAACGGTCACGCTGCAAACCTTAGCGCAAGGGTTCTCGAACGCTGGCGTTCCGGTTTTCGCCGCCGATGTGAAGGGCGATCTGGCGGGTCTTGGCATGGCGGGCACGCCCGAAGGCTTCATCACCGATCGGCTTGCCAAAATCGGTGTCACGGATTGGAAGCCGCAAGCCGCCCCTGTCATCTTCTGGGATTTGTTCGGTGAACAGGGCCACCCCGTGCGCACCACGATCACCGAAATGGGCCCGCTGATGCTGTCGCGTCTGCTCAGCCTATCGGAAGCCCAGGAAGGTGCACTCAACATCGCCTTCCGCATTGCCGATGAGGAGGGGCTTGCCCTTCTCGATCTCAAAGACCTGCGCGCCATGCTTTCGGAACTGGCGGATCGTGGCCGCGAAATCCGAACCGATTATGGCAATGTCACCGCTGTCACGCTCGGCTCCATCCAGCGCGCGCTGATGGTGCTGGATGAACAAGGTGCCGAAAACTTTTTTGGTGAACCCGCCCTCGACATCCATGACTTCCTGCGAACCACGCGCGATGGGCGTGGGTTTGTGAATGTGCTGGATGCTTCCAAGCTCATGAACTCGCCACAGCTTTATTCCACCTTCCTCCTGTGGCTCCTCTCCGAAATCCTCGAAACCCTTCCCGAAGCCGGCGATATCGACAAGCCCCGCCTCGTCTTCTTCTTCGATGAAGCCCATCTGCTGTTTGAAGACGCCCCCAAGGGCCTTGTCGATAAGGTGGAGCAGGTGGTCAAACTCGTGCGCTCCAAAGGTGTTGGCGTTTATTTTGTCACCCAAAACCCGCTCGATATTCCCGACGGTGTTCTCTCCCAACTCGGCAACCGCATCCAGCACGCGCTGCGCGCCTATACCCCGCGCGATCAGAAGGCGGTGAAAGTGGCCGCTGAAACCTTCCGCGCCAATCCGGCTTTCGACACGCAAGAAGCCATCACACAGCTGGGCAAGGGCGAAGCCCTCATCTCGGTGCTCGATCCCAAGGGTGTGCCCACCATGGTGGAACGCACCCTCATCTGCCCGCCGCAAAGCCGCATCGGCACGCTCGACAAATCCGAACGCCAATCGCTCCTGCGCGAAAGCCCGGTCGCGGGCCAATATGAACGTGTGGTCGATCGCGAGTCAGCCGCCGAAATCCTCGCCCGCAAAGCAGAATCCGCGGCCGAAACCGCAGCCCCCAAAACCGCTGCCGCCAAGCGCGCGGTCAAAGAACCGGAAAGCGAAACCGCCCGCTTGACCCGCACCATCGCCACCACCGCCGGCCGCTCCATCGCTTCGGCCATCGGCAGGCGCGTGGGCACGGCCATCATCAGGGGCGTGCTGGGCGGCCTCTTGCGCTGATGCCACATTTGCATGCATAAATTGGTTCTCATAACTAGAAAATGGTAGGAGCCGGAAGTGAAGAAATTTGTTGCAGGCCTTTCCCTCGCCGCCGCGCTGGCTTTCACCGCCATGCCGGCGAGTGCCGAATCCCTCGACATTGCCACCATCAAATGCAGCGACATCGCTGAGATGGATACGGATACCATTGCCATCATCCTGTCTTGGGCAGATGGCTTCCTCGGTGGCCGCGCGGATGACACCAACTTTGACATTGAACGCTTCAGCGCCAATGCCGATTCTGTCGTAAAAGCCTGCGATCAAGACCCGTCCAAAGGCATACTCTCCATCCTCAAAGAGGCGGATGCGGGCTGATCATGCGCCTCAAACTTGCCAACGGCTCGCGCTCAAAGCCAAAGCGTTGGCCTTGTTGAGCCATTAAGGAACGAGACTCAAATAATCTCGTCCTCGTCAAACAGCGGCGCTTGCGCTTCTTCCGCCTCCACATGCGCCTGCTCGGCACCGGGATGGGGTGCGCGGGCGACGTGGAAAAGGGCATCCCCCCGGTTCACCACCGGCAAATGCGATTGCCCGATGATGATGCCACTATGTTCAGCCGCCACATCGGTTTCCACATCCCCCAAGGGATCGGCAATCACACCCAGCACATCATCGCGCTTAACCCAATCACCAATGGAAAGGGCCGAGCGGAAAATGCCGCCTTGGGGTGCGCGCAGCCAATGGCTTGCCATCGACATGGTAGGCTTGCGCAATGGCGGCTTAGCTGAGCCAGCCTTGATCATGCCAAGGCTCTGCAACACGCGCAGAATGCCCGTGACGGCGGCTTCAATGGCGCGTTCCTCAAAGCGCAGCGCCTCGCCGCCTTCATAGACGAGCACCTTCACGCCACGATCGAGCGCCGATTGACGCAGCGACCCGTCACGCAATTTCGAAACCAGAATGACAGGTGCGCCAAACGTTTCGGCAAGCGTCATCAGCTCGGCATCCTCCGGGCTAATGCGGATTTGTGGCAGGTTGGAACGGTGGAGAGCGGCGGTGTGAATATCAATGCCATAATCAGACCGCAGCACCACTTCCCGCATCAGCAAGTCCGCCAGCACAGAAGCCAGCGACCCTTGGTCAGAACCAGGGAAAGAGC
>CAJBCQ010000066.1 GCA_903951595.1 uncultured Hyphomicrobiales bacterium
CAACATTTCGCCAATGAAAAAGGCCGCCTCAAAGCGACCTTTGAACTTGTCACGATCACCGGCTGGGCACCGCATGAAAGCCAGCAGAAACCGCTCAAACCCGGCAGCGCGAAATTCCGCCTTGCTGAGGCACTCGGCACCAAAGAGCTGAAGCCTTAGCCCCCAGCCAATGTCATGCCGATGGATTGCACGGCAATGATAATGCCCAGCAGCACTCCCCCGGCAATCAACGCCAGCTCAACCCGCGCCTTGTTTTCTGAATTCCTGCCCGCACGCATAACGCCAACCCCTTGATACAGGCTGATGGCGTCCGCTTCTTTGGGCGGTTCCTCCGTCAGCCTTGCCGCAAGGACATGTTAGAGCATGTCGATCAAATGCGAGATCAGCGGCACATCCGCTTCCGGCATCGGATAATCACGCAACCGAACCGGCCTCACCCACGCCAATGCCTGGCCTTCGCGTGCCACCATCTCGCCTTTCCAACGCCTGCACACATAAAGCGGCATCAGCAGATGGAAAGTCTCATAGGCGTGACTGGCGAAAGTCAGGGGCGCAAGACAGGCTTCTGTCACATCGATGCCAAGCTCTTCACCAAGCTCGCGGATCAATGCGAGTTCGGGACGCTCTCCAGCCTCAACCTTGCCGCCGGGAAATTCCCAGAGGCCAGCCATGGCCTTGCCTGCGGGCCTTTGTGCAAGAAGGACTCTACCATCCACATCCACAAGTGCCGCAGCCGCAACGAGGACGACAGGTTTTCCGGTCATGTCCTTGGGCTCCATATGAGGATGCAAAGGTTAACGCGAGGATTTACGTTAGGATAAGATGATGGTTAACGTAAGGAAAGGTTACCGAAATCTTAGCTGCGATAGGAACCATTGATATCGATATAACGGTGCGTCAGATCGCAGGTCCACACAGTCGCGCGGCCCTTGCCGATACCTAAATCCACCTTGATGGAAATATCCCGCCCCTTCATGTGCGCCGTGATATCGGCTTCCTTGTAAGCCGGATCGCGCATGCCCTTGGCAGCCACCAGCACGCCACCGATCCAGATTTTGAGCTTATCGCGAAGCGCCTTTTCACCCGATTTGCCCACCGCCATAACAATGCGGCCCCAATTGGCGTCCTCACCCGCGATAGCGGTTTTCACCAGCGGCGAATTGCCGATCACAAGCCCGATGCGGCGGGCGGCTTCATGGCTTTCGGCTCCCGTCACTTCAATGGCGATGAACTTTTCCGCCCCCTCGCCATCCTTCACAACCAGATGCGCCAATTCCTGGGTTGCCGCATGAAGCGCGCGGGTGAAATCCTTCAGGCGCGGATCATCCGCCGAGCGCAAGCCCGCAACACCGGGCACCTTGCAGGTCGCCGCCATCAGCACCGTGTCGGAAGTGGACGTATCCCCATCCACCGTGATGCAGTTAAAGCTCTGGTCGGTGGCGCGCACGAGAAGCTTCTGCAGAATGCCCGCAGGCAGCGTTGCATCGGTGAACAGGAAAACGAGCATCGTCGCCATATCTGGCGCGATCATGCCTGAACCTTTGGCGATGCCGTTGATGGTGACGATCTTGCCGCCCAGCTTGGCCTTCACGCTCACCGATTTGGCAAACGTGTCCGTCGTCATGATTGCAGCGGCTGCATCGGCGAAATTCTCCGCCTGTGCATGGTCGATAAGGCCAGGCAGAACTTTCAAAATCGGATTGGGATCCAGCGGCTCACCGATCACACCTGTCGAAGCGAGGAAAATTTCCGAAGGCTTTGCACCAATGGCTTTGGCCGCACCGGCGGCCACCGCTTTTACCGTGGCAACCCCTGCCTTGCCAGTAAAGGCATTGGCGTTACCCGCGTTCACAATGATGGCGCGCGCTTTGCCAGCTTTCAGATTGTCACGACACCAATCAACTGGCGCGGAAGGGCTTTTGGAGCGGGTGAAGGTGCCCGCAATCACCGTGCCGGGCTCAAGCAACGCCAGCATCACATCGCGGCGACCTTTATAGCGGATGCCCGCTTCGGCTGCGGAAAGTTTTACCCCGGCAATCGCCGGAAGCACCGGCAACACTTTGGGCGCGAGCGGAGAAACCACCGTCACCTTGGCCATTTTCTCCGCCCCCGACTCTTTGCTCGTGACTTATTGTTGCGGCTGCTGGTCAGCCTTACCGTTCTTCTTGGCTTCCTCGGCCTTCTTCAGGGCTTCTTCCTGAAGCTTCTTCAATTCCGGATCGACAATCTCGATCTTGGCCGCCTGCCGCAGCGCGTTGACTTCCTTCTGCACTTCTTGGCGCAAAAGGATGGCGCGGATGCCGGCCTGCACCTGCTCGAAAGGCTGGGCGCCACCGGGCTTGCGATCTTCGAGCTTAATGACATGCCAGCCGTAATTGGTCTTCACAGGCTTGGAAATCTGCCCCGGCTTCAGCGCGAAGGCCGCCTTGGAGAATTCGGCCACCATTTCTTCGGCCGTGAAATAACCAAGGTCGCCACCATAATCCTTCGAACCATCAAGGCTCGTTTGCTTGGCGACGTCTTCGAACTTTTCGCCCTTCTTCAGGCGGGCCAACACTTCCTGGGCTTCGTCTTCGCTAGCCACCAGAATATGGCGGGCGCGCACGCGCTCTGCCGTGGTCACCTTGGAGGCTTCCTTATCGTAAGCCTCCTTGACCATATCATCCGACACCTTGGGCTTGATCGTGTCGGTGAAATAGGCATCGCGCAGGGCCTTGGCCTGATAGAAGGCCAGCCGCCGCTTATATTCCTCGCTGTCGGCCGTTCCGGCCGTCACCGCTGCTTGCGCCAGCAAATGGCGCTCCATCAGATATTCGACGACGAAGGGATAGCGCAGATTGGGCGGCAATTCGCCCAGCTTGGGCATAATGTCTTCAGCCGCCAGCTGAACTTCCGAGGCGGTAATGTCGTGCCCGTTCACCTTCACAACCACCTTATCCTCGGCGGCAAGGGCGGAAGAGGCCGCAAACATGGCGGCAAAGCAGGAGGCAAGTGCAATTTGGCGCATATTCATTCAGGTTCCACCGTCTGACATTGGCGAGGTGCCATCTTTGGCTGATTCTCCCAGTTCCCGCGCCGTTCGGGGCGCTTGGTGCCGGGTGATTCCGGCAATAATAAGCCGTGAACCAAGCCAAGTGGTGTCGCCATCGTTATGTCTCGCCCCGCAGCAACCGCGGCAAAGCGAGATGTATTCCCGCCTCATGCCATTGAATCGGCACAAGGCCAAGCCTATTTGCAAGATTAGGCAGCGATTTCGCCGCATGTGTGTCTTGGCTGCCTAAAACACCGCAGCCCATGCCGATTGCCCGCCGCCTGCAAAGTCTCTAGAACTCCCCCGCCGGGGGCCCCCGGTGCCAAGTTCCGAAAGGCGGAACTTTGCCACTTTCAAGGACGTTGACGCATGTTCGGTTTGGGTTCCATCGCCGCCAGTATTTTCGGTTCTTCCAATGAGCGCAAGGTCCGCCAGTTCGCCGCCCGCTTGCCCGCCATCGCGGCCCTAGAAGCCGAAGTCGCCAGCCTGTCGGATGAGGCGCTGGCTGCCCGAACGGCCCAATTCAAGGCCAAAATCGCCGACGGTGCCAGCCTCGACAGCCTTTTGGAGCCCGCCTTCGCCACGGTTCGTGAAGCAGCAAAGCGGGTGCTCGGCCAGCGCCATTTTGATGTTCAGATGATCGGCGGCATGGTGCTGCACCATGGCCGCATCGCCGAAATGAAAACCGGCGAAGGCAAAACACTAGTCGCCACCCTGCCCGTCTATCTGAATGCCCTCATGGGCAAGGGCGTGCATGTGGTGACGGTAAACGACTATCTGGCCCGCCGCGACGCGGAATGGATGGGCCAAGTCTATCGCTTCCTGGGGCTGAGCGTCGGCATCATCGTGCACGGGCTTTCCGATGAGGAACGCCGCGCGGCCTATGCCTGCGATGTGACCTACGCCACCAATAACGAGCTGGGCTTTGACTATCTGCGCGACAATATGAAATACCACCTCAACGAAATGGTACAGCGCAAGCATCATTTCGCCATCGTGGACGAAGTGGACTCCATTCTCGTCGACGAAGCCCGCACCCCGCTCATCATCTCCGGTGCCGCGGAAGACCGCTCTGATCTTTACAATGTCATCGACAAATATATTCCGCAGCTGGTGTCCGAAGATTACGAACTGGACGAAAAGCAGCGCGCCGTCACCCTCACCGAACAAGGCAACGAGCATGTCGAGCAGCTTTTGAAGGCAGCCGGCGTGATGCGCGGCGAGGAGCTTTATGACGCCGAAAACGTCACCATCGTCCACCATGTCAACCAGTCGCTGCGCGCCCACAAGCTGTTCCAGCGCGACAAGGATTACATCGTCAAGGATGATCAAGTCATCATCATCGACGAGTTCACCGGCCGCATGATGCCAGGCAGGCGCTATTCCGACGGTCTGCATCAGGCGCTGGAAGCCAAAGAACATGTGTCGATCCAGCCAGAAAACCGCACCCTGGCTTCCATCACCTTCCAGAACTATTTCCGCCTCTATGAAAAGCTGGGCGGCATGACCGGCACGGCCTCCACCGAGGCGGATGAATTCATGGACATCTACAAGCTCGATGTCATGGAAATTCCCACCAATGTGCCCGTCAGCCGCAAGGACGAGCATGATGAGGTTTATCGCACCGCGCGTGAAAAGAACCTAGCCATCGTCGAGATGATCCGCGAGGCAACCGCCAAGGGCCAACCCGTGCTGGTAGGCACCACCTCGATTGAGAAATCCGAACAGCTTTCGGCAATGCTCCACGGCCAAAAGATCGTGCATAATGTGCTGAACGCGCGCTATCACGAACAGGAAGCCGCCATCGTGGCACAAGCCGGGGTTCCCGGTGCCGTCACCATTGCCACCAATATGGCCGGTCGCGGCACCGACATTCAGCTCGGCGGCAATGCCCAAATGCGCATCGCAACCGAGCTGGGTGCGATCACCGATGAAACCGAACGCGCCGCGCGCATCGATCAGATCCGCGCTGAAATTGCCGCCAACAAGCAGACCGTTCTGGCCGCAGGTGGGCTGTGCGTGATCGGCACTGAGCGGCATGAAAGCCGCCGCATTGACAACCAGCTGCGCGGCCGCTCGGGCCGTCAGGGCGACCCCGGCCGCTCGCGCTTCTTCCTGTCGCTGGAAGATGACCTGATGCGTATTTTCGGCTCCGAACGCATGGACAAGATGCTCAAAACGCTGGGCCTGAAGGAAGGCGAAGCGATTGTGCATCCATGGATCAACAAGGCGCTGGAAAAAGCCCAGCAAAAGGTTGAAGCGCGCAATTTCGACATCCGCAAGAACTTGCTCAAATATGATGACGTGATGAACGACCAGCGCAAGGTCATCTTCGAACAGCGCATCGACATCATGCAAGGCGAGGAAGTGGCCGAAACCATCGCGGACATGCGCCACCATGTCATCCATGAAGCGGTCACCAAATTCATTCCTGAAAATGCCTATGCCGAACAATGGAAGGCAACCGAGCTTCGCATGCGGCTGCGCGAGATCATCGCACTGGATCTTCCCGTCGATGATTGGGCCAAGGAAGAAGGCATTGCCGATGAGGAAATCCGCGAGCGCGTGGTGAAGGCGGCTGATAATCTTTATGAAACCAAGCGCAACCGCTATGGCGCAGAAGTGATGGTGCAGGTGGAAAAAGCCATCCTGCTGCAAACGCTCGACCATCTGTGGCGTGAGCACATCATCATGGTGGACCATCTGCGCCAAGTCATTGGGCTGCGCGGCTATGGCCAGCGTGATCCGCTGAATGAATACAAGACCGAAGGCTTCAACCTGTTCGAAGCCATGATCGCGCGCCTGCGCGAATTGACCACGGGCCAGCTCATGCGCGTGGAAATGACGAGCAGCAAGGATGAAGACATGCTGCCCTCAGCAGCCCAATTGCCACCGGTTGAGATGCACAAGGCCAATCCAGTGACCGGTGAGGACGAAGTGGCAGCCGTCTCCGTGGCAACAGCCCCCAACCTCGGCACCAAGGTCAGCCGCAACGATCCCTGCCCTTGTGGCTCGGGCAAGAAATTCAAACACTGCCACGGGGCGCTGGCGTAAGCTTTATATTCATAGGCCAATCATCTTCGAGATAGATCAAAACCTGCCTTAAGCCCGACAAACTGGCTTGATCGTTTCTCTGCGAGTTGCCGAAGAAGGGGAAGGTGTTTCTCAAGCAATTCCTCTTTTTCAGCGCGCTGGTTCTTGTAGCGGCCATCCCGCTCAAGCTGCGCGCACCGCAACACACCTTGCTTGTCATATCCAAGGCTGAAAAGCTGAGATAGCTGCTCCATCAGTTCGATTGGGTTCAGGGTGACATCATCCGAATCCAAGATAGCTGGCCGCAGCCCAAAAATTTCAAAAAATTCAAACCATCTTGCTTCTTCTTTAATCAGATATTCTCCGCTCCGCCGAACCATATCTTCTTCACGGAAGTCCACAGTGTTCCTCTCCTCAGCAAGATGTCGCGCGGAGAAGGAATAGACTCTGGTATTTTGCTGCATAGCAAAACTGACAATCTGAGACTCAAAGTCTCCTTTTCGAAGATAGACATGGCTTGCAAGACTGAGTTGTCTGGCACCAGAACCATAGCTCATTCGGAAACGGCCCATTTGGCTCCACATAACTTTCATCGAAAATACGCCATCCCGGCTGCGCCGTTTTTCGAGTTGGTCAGAATATTTAGCTATGTCTTCCTGAGAGGTTCCCGCCACAGGGGCAAAACCAAGATACCTTTCAAACAGCTGTGGCATGAACAAATCCGATAAATACTCGTTCGGAAGCCCCCAACCTGCCGCTGCAAAATATCTGCACAATGTGAAGCTTGCCGTGCGGGGTTGAGCGAAGATGAGCAATCGCTGCTTCACAGCATCCGCCTCAAGACTGTCAAATTGCGCGGACAGTAAATCTATCGGTTCAACGCGCCGTTCCAAAAGACCGCGCCTTGCGTCCGTTGAGTTTGGGTGTTTGACCGACACTACCCGTTTCCTCTCAGGGACCCATCGACAAAGCTTACTGTTATCTGTCTGACTTCTTCCATTGCATCCAATCCAAACCCGAACGATTGAGGAAATCAACAAACGCCTCGCGATAGTCAACCTGCGTCAGTGGCGGTGAAGCAGCCATTTCAGCGCGGAAGGCAATGACGCCATTCTTGTCCACATAAGGCAAAACAAAGCAGAGATCCGCGCCGGTTCGCTTTGCGAGATTAAAAATGGAAGCACTTATGGCACGAACGGTATTTGCGCGCGGGTTCTCCGGCAGCGGGTGATCACAATCCGCCAAAATGCTTCTGCCTTCCGCAAGGCTACGTCTTGCGTTCAAAAGACAATTTGCATCGGCTCTGATGTAGTGAACTTGAGAAGGAAGTTTGAATAATGCTCCGCGCTCACGATTCTGCGGATTGGGCAGATGAATGATGCTGAGCTTCTTGTTCCGTTCAAGGACAGCTTTGGCTATTCCCAGCTCCAAGCCCGTATGAATGCTTGCGATGATCGCGGTTTTGAAACTGAGATCGAGACTTCGAACCTGCGGTTTGAAGTCTGGCCGGATGCGCAGAAAATACTTGCTGAGGTCATGATAAACCAACACCCTCCACGCTTTGTCGTTGATTTCAGACAAAGCCGCGCGGCCTTTGAAGTTTTCGGCATTGTTTTCCACAACAGCCCAGCACTTCCTGAACAAATCATGCGTGGAAAGGCTGGAGTGGCGCTTGATTTCCTCGTCCACCAATCGCCTTGCCTGCCGGTACAGGAATTCATTTTCACTCATAGGTAGCCATGGATGAGATCACTGCCGTGCGAGTTCAATGATGTCTGCAAGCGTCTTGCACTGCACAATTCTGTTGGCGTCGAATACCTTGCCAAGCGAATCTTCCAGCGCCATAACGAAATCCAATTTGTCCATGCTATCCAAATCGAATTCATCAAACGGCTGTTTAAGGCTGTCCGGTCCCATATCTGGAAGAACACCGCCACTGCGGCCTTTGATCATCAAGAGAGCGCCGACGACGGTGTTGGTTACAGGGTCAGAAAACACCTGGGTCATCTTGTCACTTTAACCTTTATGCTCAGCGGCATCGAAAAAACGAAGTCCGCACCCCGATACTCAACATGTTCAATTTCAAGTTTTTCGTGGCGCGCCTTTAAGGCCGTGCGCAAGCTATCCCACATCATTCTTGCCAGCGCTTCGCCAAGACATCGATGCGCGCCTGCACCAAAATGGATTTGACTAGACGCTTCAAACGCGCCCAAATAGATAACAACCGTGTCACCTTTCTTGATGCGCACGCCTTCGATTTCTGTTTCAGAAGCTGCTATCCGCTCCGTGAACGCGACGCTTGTTCGGGTGAATTCTTCGGCCCATGGAATATCTGAAAGCCGCAGACCCGGGTTTGACCTGATACCATCAATCAAGCTCTCGCCGAGGCTGCCGATGGTGGGATCACCCGCAAACAAGGTCATCACCGGATCATTTGTTTCCGGCGCAGTTGCCTTATGCGCCCGGTTCATTTCTTTTTCGAGCATATCCAGCCGGGAAGCGCTGATGATCTGCATGTTGCTGAATAATTGTGTGGTGGAATTCACCCTGAATGTTTCAAGAGAAATTTCACTGCCCCGCAGTTGCGGCAAGGCGGCATTCATGGCTGGAACCAAGAGACCGACGAAGAGATCGGCGGATTTGCCCGGCTGAAGAATCGCCGCAAGCTGCTCTGCACATGCCTGCGAGAAAGCCGCGACAGCCGCGTTCATCCGCGGCATCAGCTTGGCAGCAAATTGCCTTCGCGTGCGTTTATGTTCTTCACCATTTTTGGTAAGTGGTGCCTCATGAAGAGCGGCAAGCATGGTGGCGATTTCTATGCCGTTTTTCTCAGCAATTTGGGCCACTCTTTCCACAGCCCCGCCAACTTGGAACACTTCTGACTTTAGCAGCTTTGAGGCGACTACAGGATCCAAAACAATCCATGATTGCAGCTCGTCATTCCAGCGTACAGTTCTATTGATTAGAACTTGATTATCATAAAAGATGGAAGTAGTAGATTTCATGGGAGAATTTATGGGAGAAATGAGATGAAAAGTAAAGCAGCCTACGGGCTTCTCGTTGGAGTTGGGTTCCTCGCTATGGCTGCCACCGCGCAGGCCGCCGATGCCTACACCGCCTCGGCAAGCCCCTTCAATGGCTTCTACATGGGTGTGCATGCCGGCTACGGTTGGGCTGATACGGCAGTTGATTACGATGGTGCTTATGCGATCAGCGCTTCAAGCCCCGATGCCGATCCGCCTGGTTATGATGGCGGTATCGTTGATGGCGGCCCGTTTCAGGATGACTTCTCTGTGAACTCGAAGGGGGCACTCTTGGGTGCCCACGCAGGCGCTAATTTTGTTTCTGACTCTGGCATGTTGCTGGGCATGGAAGTGAGCGGCTCTTGGGCGGACATTTCGGGTGAAGATACGTTCACTGACGGCGATGCTTCGGTCACTGCAGAGCAGACGATCGGCGCGATCGGCTTAGCTCAGCTGAAGTTGGGCTTTGCCAATGAGACGGCTGCTATTTATGCCCTCGGTGGTTTGGCGCTTGGGCAAATGGAAACGTCTGCTGGGCTTGGGGGTTCGGAATGTGTCGGCGAGGAACCGGGGGACTGTGTAGACTTGGATATAGTTAACATAAACGACAAGCAGACGGTGGCCGGCTGGACAATCGGGGCAGGCGCGGATGCGATGGTTTCCGAAAACGTGTCCATCGGCGTGACGTATAACTACGTTCGCTTTGATTATGAAAACAGCTATGACGTGAACGAACAACTATTGTCAGTCATCAGCATCTTAGGTGAAGTCAACACGGACACTTCAGTCTCCGCGCATCTGGTGAAGGCATCTGTCAGCTATCACTTCTAAGTCAAACAATTGTCCTTATTGCTTGGGCCTCTGTTCACCTGAACAGGGGCCTTTGCTTTGGGTCTGCGCTGCTGGCAAACGATGTATGTTGGCCGGGGCCATCAGCCTGGCTGATCCTTTGACAGCTTGCCCTCTCGCTTGGCCCGCCGCCATTCCCAAGGTGCCTCAAACTCTCCCGCCCACATGCCCGCTTGCGCTAATTGCGCCTGGCGTTCCTCGACCACATAGGCGCTGCCATATTGGCGATAGGCGAGCGCATGTCCGGCGCGTGTCATGGCGGCGGCCAGATCAAGCCCATCCACCACACAGCGCGCCACAATCCGTTTGTAGCGATCGCGGGTTTCTTCCACACAAGTGACCGTCTTGGCATAAGTCAGCCGCCGCAAGGCCGCGCGCGCTGCCACCCCGCAGGAAGCCCCGCCACAAAGCTGGGCCAGCTCAGGCGCATCAATGCCGAAAAGCCGCACAGCTATCCCATCAACACGCATCGTATCGCCATCCACCACCCGCGCAGGCCCCGTCAAACTAGGCCCCGTCAGCAAGCCCGCAGCAATCACCAAGGAAGCGACATTGGGAACAAAGGCTGGAAATGGCATGTCGAAACTCCAGAAAGGAGGCCGACATTAGTTGTCCAAAGGTGAAGGAAACGTTCAGATGCCTTCGTAAGCAATCATGCCGGCAAGCCCCGCCAGACGCCGGTAAATATGCGTGGAAGCAAACGGCCAAATACCGGGATTATCAGCATCAAAACTGATGAGCACGCGCGATTGCGGCGGCACCAGAAGCGTATCGCGCATGGGGCCTGCAAATTTCTGCCCCTGCGTGCCGCGCACTTGGAAACTATGGCCATGCAGATGCAGGCTTTGTGAATTGACGGTTTGGTTCCGCAACAGCACTTCCACACGCTGGCCCAGTTTCACCTTGATGAGAACGCCACCGGCATCCGAATTGCCGTTGATGTTCCAGCCCTCACCCGCCTTGCCACCCAAATCGAACGTAGCCTTCACATCCGCCGGCCGGTCCGCTGGCGCATCCGCACCGAAAGGCCGCGACTCCAGCGCAAACTCGGTAACCATCGGTGCCATCTCGGCTTTCACAGCAAGCTTCTCGACACCTGCGCCGGGGGTTGCCAAAACGATACCCGCACGCGCAGGCGTTCCTTCGGCAAGCGCCAGCACCGGATAGGCACCCGGCCCCGGCAAGGTCACCCGCACATCCGCACGCTGCCCACAGGCAAGGGCAAGGGATCGCACATTGAGGGCAGAAATCGCCCGCCCATCAAGTGCCAGCAACACCGCATCCATGCCGCTGAAATCGAGAAGCATGTTGCTGGCCGCACAGGCATTGATAAGCCTGAGGCGCACCGGCATGGCCGGATCCACAGCCACAATTTCAGGGTCATCCAGCGTGCGGTCATTGGCAAGATAAGCGTCAAAGGCCACAAGCCCCGTGGCTCGTGAAACCGCAGGCTTCACCTTGCCGCCAAGCCCGATCTTGCCGAACACGCTCTTGCTGGGCAACTCGCCTGTCTTGAATTCGGTCAGAATATCGTCTGGATCACGCCAAGTGTAATCCTGCAGAAACATCACCACTTCCTGCTCACCCAGCGCCAGCTCATCAATGTCGCGCACGATTAGCGGAGCGGCCAGAAGCTGCTGCTGCAAAAGCCCGCTGGAGGCGCGCATCATATGCGTGCCGCTGCGGGTCACAGGAAAATCATAGATCACCGACGCACCAGGCTCGATCAGCCCTTCGGGCGGCGACGAACCGTCCGAGCCGACCGGCGCATGCAACCCATGCCAATGCAACAGGGCGGGAACCTTGAGCTGGTTTTCCACCCGCGTAAGAAACGGCCCACCGCGCAGGAAGCCTGCATTCGCCGCCCCCTCAATGCCAAAGGCGTCTACGGATTTTCCGGCAATATCAAGATTGCGGCGAACCAGCCGCAATGTCTGCGGCGCCACTTCCTGCCCGGCCAGAGGCGATGCAAGCAAAGTTGCCCCCGCGCCAACCAGCAAAGCCCTGCGTGAAATTCTTGCACCCCGGGACATGGTGGTTACCCAATCCTTCTGCATTAGAGAAAAAACAACCTTTGCCTGCTTAATTGCCGCAGGACGCTGTACCACAATCAGGACTCAACTTGTATGCCCCAGTTGCAGGCTAAACTCATCAGCGGTCTGAAAGCCTTCCTGCGGGATGATCGGGCAGCTACAGCCATCGAATATGCCGTCCTTGGAGCAACTTTCGGCATTGTCGTCGCCGCCGCTGTGATCCCGTTGCGCGATTCGCCCTTGTGGGATGTGTTCGGCACCATCAGTCATAAGATCACAGAACTCACCAGCCAGTGATCAAATCGCCACCGGCCACGGTTTCATTCTTGTAGAACACATATTTCTTGCCTCTAACCCCAGCAATCGGCGGGGTTCTCGTTTTCTCGAACATGTCATAGCCCAGCTTCATATTAGACCAGAACCCGCGCCACGGGCTGTCCTTGTGCAGGGCGATGTTCTCCTTGCTCATGCGGAAAGGATAGGCATGTAATGGGAAGTTGCGCTGCCCCCTGTTGAAGGCTTCACGCGCCAGAATATAAAGCTCTTCGATGGCTTCATCTGTAATGGCATAGCAACCCTTCGACAAACAACCACCATGCACCATCAATGCACTTCCAGTGCGGCCATGGGCGCGGTCAAACTTGTTGGGATAACCAATGTTGAAGGACAGGTGATACTTGGAATTCGGGTTCATCATCTTGGAAGTGACAACGTAATACCCCTCCGGTGCCTGCTTGTCGCCTTCCTGGATTTTGGGGCCAAGGTCGCCGGAATAATTGCAAATGTCATAGCTGCGGAAAAGCTGATAGGTGCCATCGGACCGGCTCAGCCAAACCTCCATCTGCGCTTCAAGTTTGAAAATCCGCACATAGACGGGTGCGCCAAGCTCCAAGCCTTGGGCTGCAAGCTCAGCCCGCGTGACATCCGGCAAGGGTGCTTCACCTGGTTCAAGCCCGCCCATGCAAGCCGATAGCGGCAGCGCCACGCACAGCACAAACAAGAGCTTGATGAGGCTCGCCCTCAAATCGTCCTCCCGATAGCCAAAAACTTTTCCCGGCGTTGCTTTTTGATGGCACCAGCATCCATGCCCGCAAATTCACCCAACGCCCGCGAAATCGCATCCCCCGTCGCCTGCATGGATTGCGCCCGCGCCCGATGCGCTCCGCCCATGGGCTCAGGGATAATCTCATCGATCACATGCAGCCGCTTCAAATCCTGCGCGGTGATCTTCATGGCGGTGGCCGCATCCTTGGCGCGCTGGCTGTCGCGCCACAGGATGGATGCCGCACCTTCCGGCGAAATCACGCTATAAATGGCATGTTCCAGCATCAAAACCCGGTTCGCTGCCGCAATGGCAATCGCACCACCAGAGCCACCTTCGCCGATAACCGCCGAAATCAGCGGCACGGGCAGGCTCAAACAGCGGTCGGTCGAACGCGCAATGGCTTCCGCCTGGCCGCGTTCTTCCGCATCAATGCCGGGATAGGCGCCTGCCGTATCAATAAAAGTGATGACCGGCAGCCCGAAGCGTTCTGCCAAGTCCATCAGCCGCACAGCCTTGCGGTAACCTTCAGGCCGCGCCATGCCGAAATTATGCTTCAGGCGCGATGCCGTGTCATGACCCTTTTCATGGCCCATCACCACCACAGGCTCACCCTTGAAGCGGCCAAGCCCACCCACAATGGCGTGATCCTCGGCAAATTTGCGATCACCGGCCAGCAAGGTGAAATCGGTGATGAGCGCTTCGATATAATCCAGCGCATGCGGCCGTTCCGGATGCCGCGCCACCTGCGCCTTTTGCCAGGGTGAGAGGTTCACATAAAGATCCGCCAAGGCTTTGGCGGCCTTTTTCTCGAGGTTTTTGACCTCATCCCCAATCGCCATGGACTGATTTTCGGCCGCAAGCGCCTTCAATTCAGCGATTTTGCCTTCAAATTCAGCGACCGAATTTTCGAAATCGAGATAACTGGGCATGTGCCGGAAAGGCCCCTTATGTCTGAACGCCGCGAAAGTGGCGGCAGCGGCTCAATAAGTCAACCGCAGCCTCATCGTGCCAGCGGATGGTTTTCTTCCACAAGCTTACGCAGCCGCTCGGCCAGCACATGCGTATAGATCTGTGTCGTCGAAATGTCAGCATGACCCAGCATCTGCTGCACCGCACGCAAATCCGCCCCCCCTGCCAGCAAATGGCTGGCAAAAGCATGGCGTAACACATGCGGCGAAATGCTTGCCGCCGAAATCCCCACAGATGCAGCCAAGCTCTTGAGTTCATTGGCAAAATGCTGCCTTGTGAGATGGCCCTCGGCCTGCGGAGAAGCAAAAAGCCAAGGCGAATGGGGTTCGGGGCGCAATTTCAGCCAGTTTTTCAGCGCCACCCCGGCGGAAAGATTGAGCGGCACCAGCCTTTCGCGCCCACCCTTGCCCTTAATGGTCAAAATCCGTGGGTCCGCCTTGACCATGCGCACGCTCAGGCTCACCAGCTCGCTCACCCGCAGCCCCGTGGCATAAAGAAGCTCAACCAAGCAATGCAGTCGCACCGCCCGCACCTTGCCCGGCCCCTTGGCCTTCTCCACCGCCTCACGCGCGGCCTCCAGCAAACGCTCCACTTGCGCCACCGATAGCACCTTGGGCAGCGGCAATGCCTGTTTTGGGCTGGAAATCGTCTGGGTAGGATCGCCCCGGGCCACCCCTTCGCTGAGCAAAAAATGGTGGAACTGCCGTACCGCCGAAAGCTTGCGGGCCGCCGTCGTGCGCGCCATGCCCTGGGCCTCCAGATGCACGAGAAACCGCCTTATATCGTCCGGTTCCGCAGCAACCGCCTGGCCCCCCAAAAATGCCGCATAATCGCGCAAATCGCGTTCATAGGCGGCAAGCGTATTGGCCGCCGCCCCGCGTTCGGCGCTCATCATTTCGAGAAATTGGCCGATCCGGCGGTCAGGGCTTGAGGCGTTCACTGGACAATGGCTTTACGATTTCGGCTTGCGGCGGCGGAAAATGGGCAAGCGCCCACACCGAGCCATAACCAAGCCCGCCAATAAGGATGAGAATGATAAGAAACCGCAAACTGTCTGGCATCTCGGCAAGCCTAGCCCCAAGCCATCACCCCGCGCAAGCCGCTGGCCTGCTCAATTTCTTTGCCCGCCTGCACCGAAAAGCTCTAGAACTCACCCTCACGAACAGCGAATAAAGAAAGACCCATGGCCAGACGCTCCATCGCGCAGGAAACGGAAATCGTGGCGGCAAACCTTGCCGGACGCTCCCTTGTGCTGGTCGGGCTGATGGGGGCGGGCAAATCCACCGTTGGCCGCAGGCTGGCCCAAAGGCTCAACATGAATTTCGTCGATGCCGACGCCGCCATCGAGGAAGCCGCCGGCATGTCGATCCCAGAGATTTTCGCAAGCCATGGCGAAGCTTACTTTAGGGAAGGTGAGCGCCGCGTCATCACCCGTATTCTCGAAGACGGCCAGCAGGTGCTGGCCACCGGCGGCGGCGCTTTCATGAATGAACAAACCCGCGCCAGCATCGCCGCGCACGGCATTTCCGTCTGGCTGAAAGCCAATCTGCCGCTTCTGATGAAGCGCGTGAGCCGCCGCGCCGACCGCCCGCTTTTACTCAATGATGACCCTGAAAGCGTCATGCGTAAGCTCATGGACACCCGCTATCCTGTTTATGCCACATCCAATGTCGTGATCGAAAGCCGCGATGTATCCCACAATGTCATCGTGAATGATGTGATCCGCGCGCTCTCGGCCTATCTCGACCCCACACACCCGCGCAAAGGTGCCAAATGACCCAGACTGTCCGCGTTGAACTGGGTGCGCGCGCCTATGATATTGCCATTGGCCCCGGCCTTTTGGGACAGGCCGGCCCGCGCCTGAAGCCGCATCTCAAGCGCCCCCGCACGGTCATCGTGACCGATGAAAATGTGGCCGCCTTGCATCTCAAAACCCTGCAAGCCTCGCTCGATGCCGCAGGCATCACCTCGCAAGCCATCATCCTGCCCCCCGGCGAAGGCACCAAGAGCTACGCGCACCTGGCTGAACTATGCGACGGTCTGCTGGCTGCGGGCATGGAACGCGCCGACCGCATCATCGCCTTTGGCGGTGGCGTGATCGGTGATCTCACGGGCTTTGCGGCCAGCATCCTGCGGCGTGGCATTGATTTCATCCAGATCCCGACCACATTGCTCTCCCAAGTGGATAGTTCGGTGGGCGGCAAGACCGGCATCAATTCAAAACACGGCAAGAACCTGATCGGCGCTTTCCACCAGCCTGTCGCCGTGCTGGCCGATACCAGCCTGCTTAACACATTAAGCGCGCGTGAATTTGCAGCAGGCTATGCCGAAACCGCCAAATACGGCCTTTTGGGCGATGCACCCTTTTTCAACTGGCTGGAAGCGAACGCCACCAAAATCAAGGCCCGCGATACGGCAACCCTCATAGAAGCCATATCCGTTTCCTGCCGCGCCAAGGCCAAGATCGTGGCGGAAGATGAAACCGAAACAGGTGTGCGCGCACTTCTCAATCTCGGCCACACTTTCGGCCATGCCTTTGAAGCCGCCTGCGGCTATTCGCAACGCCTGTTGCATGGTGAAGCGGTATCCATCGGCATGGTCATGGCCTTCCGCTATTCGCAAAGCTTAGGCCTATGCACAGGCCAGGATGCCACACGCGTAGAAGCCCATCTGGCAAGTGTCGGCCTTCCCGTGAAGCCCACCCAAATTCCCGGCGACCTTGCCGATGCAAATGCGCTTCTCACCCTGATGCGGCAGGACAAGAAAGCCCAAATGGGCAAACTCACTTTCATTCTGGCGCGTGGCCTGGGCGAGGCTTTCATTGCCCGCGATGTCGATGATGCACATGTGCTTGAATTCGTCAAAAAGGAGCTACAACGCGGATGACGACGGAACTTTGGATCGACACTGGCATTATCTCTGCGATGCTGATTGTGTCGGCCTTCTTTTCAGCCAGTGAAACGGGCATGACGGCCGCATCGCGCGCGCGCATTTATGAGCTGGCACGCAAAGGCTCGCGCCGGGCTGCCATGGTGCTGTCGCTGCTGAGCAAGCGTGAACGCCTCATCGGCACGCTGCTCTTGGGCAATAACATCATGAATATCTGGGCATCCGCACTGGCCACTACCGTGATGCTCGGGCTTTTCGGCGCATCCGGTGTCATCTACGCCACCATCGGCATGACCATTCTCGTGCTCGTATTCGGCGAAGTCATGCCAAAAACCTATGCCATTCTGGCACCTGAGCGCGTCTCGCTATTTGCCGCCCCCTTCGTGCGCCTCATGGTCATCATCTTCGGCCCTGTCATCGTCTCCATCGAATGGCTGGTCAACCAAACCTTCCGCCTGTTTGGCGTGGATACAACCGGTGCCATCAACGCCTTGTCGGCCCATGATGAGTTGCGCGGTGCCATCAACCTGCACCATCAAGAAGGTACCGTGGTGAAGAAAGACCGCGACATGCTGGGCGGTATTCTGGATTTGCAGGATCTGACCGTCACCGATGTCATGGTCCACCGCACCAAGATGCACATGCTGGATGCCGCCAGCCCGCCTGCCGAAATCCTTTCAGAAGTTCTCAAAAGCGGCCACACCCGCTTGCCGGTTTACAAGGGCGATTCGGACAACATTGTCGGCATTCTGCACGCCAAGGATTTTCTCTCCAGCCTTCAGGCCCACAATAACGACATCACCAAGGTGGATGTGGAAGACATCATGTCGCCCGCCTGGTTCGTGCCCGGCACCCGTGCCATCCCCGACCAGCTCAACGCTTTTCTGCGCCGCAAGGCCCATTTCGCGCTGGCGGTGGATGAATATGGCGAGGTGATGGGCCTCATCACGCTGGAAGACATCATCGAGGAAATTGTCGGCGACATCACCGACGAGCATGACGTCACCGCCAAGGGCGTACGCTCAGAGCCTTCCGGTGCCTTTGTGATCGACGGCACCGTGCCGATCCGCGATCTCAACCGCCTGCAAGACTGGAACCTGCCGGATGAGGAGGCAACCACCTTGGCGGGCCTGGTCATCCACGAAGCCCGCATGATCCCAGATGTCGGCCAAGCCTTCACCTTCCACGGCTTCCGGTTTGAAGTGCTGAGAAAGAGAAAACACCAGTTGACGCAGATAAGGGTGACCCCGGTTCAGAGATAGTTTTGTGTCATCCCAGGCCTAGCAAAGCGGAGACCCGGGACAGGGCTTTACAGCTTAAGGAGCAAGCGCAAACGCCCGCCAAAGCACTGGCCCGGCTCGGAGGCCGGGCTGACGTTTTGGAAAATCAAACATCCGCATCAATCGCCAGTGCATGAACCGGCCCGCGCAACTCTTCGGCGAGTGTGGCATTCACCATCCGGTGGCGTTCCAGCCTAGTTTTGCCGCGAAATTGTTCAGATCGAACCACAACGCGGAAATGGGTTTCCCCTTCGGGCCTGGCTCCGCTATGACCGTGGTGGCGGTGGCTCTCATCCACCACTTCCAGCCTCACGGGTTGAAAAGCTTCCTTAAGCTTTGCCGTGATTGTCTGGCCGACTGTTCTAAGTTCCACCCCGCGTTCCTTCCATTTGGTTGTTGCCGCAGCCCACCTGAAACCATTATCTGACCCCATGAAGCTTGATTCAAAATATTTCGATAAGGTCCGCATCAAGCCGCGAGGGGGCGCCAAGCGCGAGCCCGAGCGCAACGCCATATGCGAATGGCCCGAATGCGGCAAGCCTGGCTTGCATAAGGCACCCAAGGGCCGGGGCATGGAAGGCCAATATGTGCATTTTTGCCTCGACCACGTGAAAGACTACAACAAGGCCTATAATTACTTCGACGGCATGCCCGAAGGCGCGGTGCTGGATTGGCAAAAAGACGCCCGCACCGGCCACCGCCCCACTTGGAAATTGGGCGAAAATAGCTGGGCCACCCACAGGGCGGGAAAAAAGCCCGCCTCCGGCGGCTATCGCCACAATGCAGGCGTGCGCGACCCCTTCACCATGCTGGGCGAGGATGCCACCGCCTCTGGCAAGCCCGCCCGCAGCATCCGCAATGCCGAAAGAAAGGCGTTTCACACCCTGGGGCTGGATGAAACCGCCACCCCAGAGCAAATCAAGGTTCAGTACAAAACCCTCGTCAAGCGCCTCCACCCAGACGCCAATGGCGGCAGCCGCGCCACCGAAGACAAGCTCAAGGAAGTCATCCAGGCCTATGATTACCTTCGCAGCGTCGGGCTTTGCTGAAAACCAGCCGCCCGCCGCCCTTGCCGCGCCGCCCCCCACGGACTAGAACATTTCCAGTCCTTCAAAAACAGACGGCAGACGAGCCACCATGAACGCGATTGTGAACGGCGAGACGGGCGGCCTGCCCGATACGAAGCTTTCGGTGCGTAAGGCTTTCGGCATTGATTCTAATCTCGAAGTGCCAGCCTATTCGAAACCGTCCGAGCATGTGCCGGAAATAGACCCGGATTACCTTTTCAACCGTGAAACCACCTTGGCGATTCTGGCAGGCTTTGCCTATAACCGCCGCGTGATGGTCTCAGGCTTCCACGGTACGGGAAAATCCACCCATATTGAACAGGTTGCCGCCCGCCTCAACTGGCCCTGCATCCGCATCAATCTCGACAGCCATATCAGCCGCATCGACCTCATCGGCAAGGATGCGATCGTGCTGAAAGATGGCAAGCAGATCACCGAATTCCGCGAAGGTATTCTGCCCTGGGCCTATCAGCACAATGTGGCCCTCGTTTTCGACGAATATGACGCAGGCCGCCCGGATGTGATGTTCGTCATCCAGCGCGTGCTGGAAAGTGCCGGCAAGCTCACCCTTCTCGACCAGAACCGCGTGCTCAAACCCCACCCCGCCTTCCGCCTATTCGCCACCGCCAACACGGTAGGCTTGGGCGATACCACGGGCCTGTATCACGGCACCCAGCAGATCAACCAAGCCCAGATGGACCGCTGGTCCATCATTACAGCCCTCAACTACCTGCCGCACGCTCAGGAAAGCGCCATTGTGACCGCGAAGGTGAAAAGCTTCGACAATGACAAGGGCCGCAAGGCCATTGCCAACATGGTGCGCGTGGCAGACCTCACGCGCGCGGCCTTCGTGGCCGGGGATCTTTCCACCGTCATGAGCCCGCGCACCGTCATCACCTGGGCGCAGAATGCCGAGATCTTCGAAGATATCGGCTTTGCCTTCCGTGTCACCTTCCTCAATAAATGCGATGAGCTGGAACGCGGCATCGTGGCCGAATTCTACCAGCGTTGCTTTGGCGAGGAATTGCCGGAGTCCACCGCCAAGCTTATGATGGCCTGAGGCACACATGGCCGCCGACCGCGAGGCGCCTTCGGATCCCTTCAAGCGCGCGCTATCAGCCGCCATGAAGGTGATTTCGCACGAGCCTGACCTGTCGGTGTCCTTCGGCACCGAAACACCCGGCTTGGCCGGAAAACGCGCCCGCCTGCCGCAAATCCCCGTTGATATGCCGCCGCATGAAATTGCCTTGGCGCGCGGCCATTCGGATGCCTATGCGCTTAGGCTCGCCCATCATGATGATGCCATCCATTCGCGCTATCAGCCGGAAGGCAAAAACGCGCGCGCGGTGTTTGAAGCGGTGGAACAGGCGCGCGTGGAAGCCATCGGCGCGCAAATCATGCCGGGCATGCGTAAGAACCTCAGTGCCGTCATCGAAGATCGTTACGCCAAACGCCCCACCCCCAAATTCGCCGATGTGAAGGATGCGCCCATCGAAGAAGCGGTGGCCCTGATCCTGCGTGAAAAGCTCACCGGCGACGCGCCGCCTGCCAATGCCAAGGTGCTGGTAGATATGTGGCGCCCCATCATCGAGCAAAAGGCTGGCGATAAGCTCGAAGCCCTCACCCGCAATCTCGACGACCAACAGGCCTTCGCCAAACTCTCGCGCGATGTGATCGCTTCGCTCGACATGGGCGATGAGCTGGGCGACGATCCCGACGAAAGCGACGAGACGGAAGAAAACCAAGACGATCAGCCCGAAGCCGGTGAATCCGAACAGGGCGAGGACAAGACCGAGTCAGAAGCCCAATCCTCCGAAACCGAAGACGCCCAAGAAGGCGAAAGCCAATCCGATGACGCGATGGAGGACACCGCAGAAATCGACAGCCAAGCCATGCCGGAAGATTCCGAAGGTGATGAAGAACCCGAAGGCGAAGAAGCCTTCCGCCCACAGCTTCCCTTCTCCAACCAGCCCGGTGCGGATTTCTACAAGGTCTACAACACCGCTTTCGATGAAGTGATTGCCGCTGAAGACCTATGCGACAGCGAGGAATTAACGCGCCTTCGCAACTATCTCGACAAGCAGCTATCCAGCCTGCAAGGCGTTGTTGCCCGCCTTGCCAATCGCTTGCAACGCCGCCTCATGGCCCAGCAGAACCGCTCATGGGATTTTGATCTCGACGAAGGCATTCTGGATGCTGCGCGTTTGTCGCGCGTGCTGACAGACCCCATGCATGCGCTTTCCTTCAAGGTGGAAAAAGACACCCATTTCCGCGACACGGTGGTAAGCCTGCTATTGGATAATTCCGGCTCCATGCGCGGCCGTCCCATCACGGTGGCGGCCACTTGCGCCGATATTCTGGCCCGCACGCTGGAACGCTGCGGCGTGAAGGTGGAAATTCTGGGCTTCACCACACGCGCTTGGAAGGGTGGGCAATCGCGCGAGAAATGGCTCGCCGATGGCAAGCCAGCCACCCCCGGTCGCCTCAATGATCTGCGCCATATCGTTTATAAATCAGCCGACATGCCTTGGCGTCGCGCGCGGCGCAATTTGGGCCTGATGATGCGCGAAGGGCTTCTGAAGGAAAACATCGACGGCGAAGCCCTCATCTGGGCGCATAACCGTTTGCTGGCGCGCACAGAACAACGCCGCATCATGATGGTGATTTCCGATGGCGCCCCGGTGGATGATTCAACATTGTCGGTGAACTCCGGCAATTATCTCGAACGCCATTTGCGTCAGGTGATCGGCGAGATCGAAGGCCGCAGCCCCGTGGAACTCATCGCCATTGGCATCGGCCATGATGTAACGCGCTATTACAAGCGCGCCGTCACCATTGTGGATGCCGAGGAGCTGGGTGGCGTGATGACGGAAAAGCTCGCCGAACTTTTCGAGGAAGGCACGGCCCGCGGTAAACGAAAGCGCGCCTGAATGGGCAAAACTCTCGCAGCAAGCCTCATGGGGCTGCTCTTGCTCACCACCATGACCAAAGCTGACGACACCATCACCGCCACAGCTGTGGGTCTGTTGGCGATGGGCGAAGCCAATACCGGCCCCTATCTGCAATGGCGCGGCAGCCTCAATCTGTCCTCACCCCTCGAAGGCTTTGGCGGCTTTTCCGGCATCATGCTTTCACCCGATTGCACCAAGCTCACCGCGATCAGCGATGATGGCTGGTGGCTAAGCACCTCCCTTTCCTATGACGCGCAAGCAAAGCTGAGTAGCGCCACCCAGGCCCAAATCGCACCCATGCTCAATGCCAAAGGCAAGCGCGGACCCATGAAATCATGGCGCGATGCTGAGGCCTTGGCCTTCCTCGATGACAACACCGCCATCGTCGCATTCGAAAGCCATCCGCGCTTGGAAAGTTTCAAAATCGGGCGCGATGGATGGCGCGCACCAGGCCGCCGCGTGCCCATGCCCAAAGCCATTGCCGATGGGCCTGAAAATGGCGAGATCGAAGCCTTGGGCTTTAGCAAGGAAGGCCCCCTCAAGGGCCAATTTATTGCCATTGCGGAAAGCAATTTTGACAAGGCTGGCAATCCCCGTGCCTGGGTCTGGCCCCTCGGCAGCACCAAGCCTGTCACCTTCACGCTCGAACGCTTGGACGCCTACCGCGTCACCGATTTGGCCATGCTGGCCGGCGGCGATATCCTCATCCTACAAAGAAATTTCGTGCCCGCCTTCACCGGCATGGCCATTGCACGCCTGGCCGCCGCCGACATCAAACCGGGTGCGGTGGTAAAGCCCCAACTCCTATTCGAAGCCCGCCAACCCGCCCACATCATCGACAATATGGAAGCCATCGCACTTTGTGAGATGAACGGCGAAACCCGCGTGACCGTCATGTCGGATGACAACTTCATCCCCGCCCTCCAAAGCACCCTGCTCATTCAATTTGCGCTGACAAAATAAATGTCATTGTCGCGAATGCGGCAAACCAGCGGCGATAGACTGACAAACAAAAACGGTCGGGAACAACCCCGACCGTTTCAAAATGCAAAAGCCCTCAGAGAGAAATCAGGCAGCGGCCTTGGCGGCTTCCAGCTTCTTTTCCACCAAACGCTTCACGCGGCGTGCCTTCAGCGAAAGGTCGCTCTCGCTGGCTTTCACAAGGAAAGCGTCAAGCCCACCGCGATGTTCCACCGATTTGAGCGCGTTCGAGCTGATGCGGAAGGAGTAGGACAGGCCCACCGCGTCCGAAAGCAGGGTGACGGCGCATAAGTTAGGCAGGAAGCGGCGGCGCTTCTTGTTGTTGGCGTGGGAAACAGTGTTTCCGGCCAGAACGTCTTTTCCGGTCAATTCGCAGCGGCGCGCCATGGTTTTAACTCCGAAACTTGTGGTCTAACCCGCAAAAACGGGCCGGGGGCGCATGCCGCCCCCGTCATTGGATGGGGGTCTATAGGCGAAATGGGCCCCATGCGTCAAGCCGCGCGCCACTTCATGCCCATAAAACCTGCCGAACTTCGGCCCTAAACCTCCGTTACAGCCTGTGCTAGAATTTGCGCTCACACGATCTTGAGGATGAACAGATGAGATTGCCAGCCTTTTCCCGCTCGCTCTGGATCGCGGCAAGCCTGCTCATGGGCATCGGGCCAGCCTTGGCCGCGGAGACCGCCGACAAGGTCCGGCTGCGCTATGATGTGACATTCTCTGGCGTGCGGGCACTGGAATTGCGCTACGACGCTTCCCTCAGCACCGGTGCCTATAACGCCCAAGTGGATGTGAAGCTCAAGGGCATCGCCAAGATGCTGGCTGAATTTGATCTGGAAATCGCCGCTGCCGGCAATGTGGCACCCACGGGCCTGAAACCAGCCAAGTTCCGCATGGTCACCAGCGATGAGGAAAAGAACCGCACCATGGATGTGAGCTGGTCTGCCGATGGCACCCCGCTTGCCAAACGCAATTACACGCTCAAGCCCAACCGCGCCGCCCAGCTGGTGGATGCCGTCAAACCCGGCATGCCCGATCCGCTCACAGTGCTGATGTCCATGGCCATCACGCCGCAAGCCGCCCTCTGCAATGGCACAACGCGCAGCTATAATGGCGCGGAAGTCGTTGATTTTACTTTCACAAAGCTTGGTACAGAGAATTTCGGCAAGGCCTCTAAGGGTGCCTATCGCGGCCCCGTCACCCGCTGCAAGCTGGAGCTGAAGCCGGTTGCGGGCGTTTCCGAAAAGCGCCTGCGTAAATGGGCCAAAAGGCCGCCCATCTATACGCTCTGGTTTGCCGCCACCAAAGCACCCGTCACCGGCAAGGCTCTGAATGTGATCGTGGCCGCCGAAGGCGAAGCCTCGGGCCGCAAGTTCCGCGCCATTGCCAGCACGGCAACCGTTGCCGGGGCCGCGCTCAACCAAGCCTCCCTTGCGCCGAACTGATCCAATCCGGCACAGATTGCTTAACATCCAGCTCAGGCCGTGACCGGCACACACGACCGGCGAGCCTCATTTTAGTGGCGCAGGCCATCACCACCCACCAAATCTGGCGGGAACAGGACGTGAAGATGAGGCCATCTCCGATTCGGTCATGCTCCGTTCCCGCTTTCTCCGGTTCCTTAACGCACCGGCCCCAAAGCTGGGCCCAACCGTTTACAGGCCATTCACCATAACCGCCTGGCATTAACCAATGGACCCCTGTTTTACCTTACGCAAACAGACCAAACCCTCTCGGCACTATTTCCAAACTCATTGAAATCTATGGATAATTTTACAGAACGAAACAAGAAGATGCGGCCAGTCAGCGATTCGGACACCCTTGGTTCTCACCCCGTTCCAAATCTTAACGGCCTGATCCGATTGGGCACAAAACCCGTCATTGATCACACGCGCCCTGAGGGCTAAGCCGATGGGGATGGGAATGCAGCGCAACGTCACGGCCGTGCTTGGGCCTACCAACACCGGCAAGACGCATTTGGCGGTCGAGCGGATGCTGGCCCATGGCTCGGGCATGATCGGCCTGCCCCTGCGCCTGCTCGCGCGCGAGGTCTATGACCGCGTGGTCAGCCGCGTGGGTGCGCGCTGGGTGGCACTGGTCACGGGCGAAGAAAAAATCATCCCGCCAGATGCCCGCTATTGGGTCTGCACCGTGGAAGCCATGCCAGCTGAAGTGGATGTCGCCTTCCTCGCCATCGACGAAATCCAGATCGCGACAGACTTGGAACGCGGCCATGTTTTCACCGACCGGATTTTGCATCGCCGGGGCCGGGATGAAACCATGCTGCTCGGTGCTGCCACCATGCGCGGCATGATCGAAAAGCTCTTGCCCAAAACAGGCTTTATCGCGCGGCCCCGCTTTTCCCATCTGGCCTATGCCGGACAAAAGAAACTTTCCCGCCTGCCCCGCCGCTCGGCAGTCGTCGCCTTCTCGGCGGAAAATGTCTATGCGGTAGCCGAACTCATCCGCCGCCAGCGCGGTGGGGCCGCGGTGGTAATGGGCGCACTTTCCCCGCGCACCCGCAACGCACAAGCTGCCCTCTATCAGTCGGGAGATGTCGATTACATTGTGGCAACCGATGCCATCGGCATGGGGGTGAACATGGATATCGACCATGTCGCCTTCGCTGCCACCCGCAAATTCGACGGCTTCACCTATCGCGGCCTAACCCCTGCCGAAATGGGCCAGGTGGCAGGCCGCGCCGGACGCTACATGAATGACGGCACTTTCGGCGTAACCGGTGAAGCCGATCCGCTCGATCAGGAAACCGTGGATCGGCTCGAAAACCACAATTTCGAACCCGTCCGCATGTTGCAATGGCGCAACCGCGATCTTGAATTCACCTCGCTGGATACGCTGAAAGCCAGCCTTTCGGCCTCCCCGCGCTTGCCGGGCCTCACCCGCGCGCAGGCCGGAAGTGACCTGCTGGCGCTCGATTTGGTGAGCCGCGAGGCCGATACAGCACGCCTGGCCCAAGGCCGCGAGGCGGTGGAACGGCTATGGGAAGTATGCGCCATCCCCGATTACCGCAATATCTCGACAGCCGAACATGCAAGCCATGTCAGCCGCATCTATCACTTCCTGATGAGCGGCCATGGCCGCATCGACCATGAGTGGTTTGCCCGCCAGCTGTCCTTCTGTGCGCGAACGGAAGGTGATATTGACACTTTGGCCGCCCGCATTGCCCATGTACGCACCTGGACCTTTGTTGCCAACCGCAATAACTGGCTTCAGGATCCGCTGCACTGGCAGGGCCGGGCGCGTGAGATTGAGGACCGTCTGTCAGATGCCTTGCATGAGCGCCTGACTCAGCGTTTTATCGACCGCCGCACCAGCGTTCTCATGCGGCGGCTGCGCCAAAAGGAAGATTTGATGTCTACAGTCGAACAGGACGGCGGAATAAATGTTGAAGGGGAATATGTGGGCCATATCCGTGGTTTCCGCTTCTACCCCGAAACCGCTGAAGGGGCCCACGCCAAGGCCTTGAAGGCCGCAGCACTGCAAGCCGTGGCGCGGGAGATTTCCCTGCGTGCCGATGCGGTGGCCGCCACCACCGATCCCGACCTTGCGCTCAACCGCACGGGCGACATCATCTGGCAGCAAGCTGTCATTGCGCGCATCGAAGGTTCCGGCGAAGTTCTGCGCCCGCGTATCGTCATCCAGTCGGATGAACAGCTCAACGGCCCGCAGCGCGATGCGGTGCAATTGCGTCTCGAACGCTGGCTCAAGCGCCATATCGCGGCAACGCTCGAACCCTTGGTCAAATTGTCCGAAGCCGAAGACTTAACCGGCATCAGCCGCGGCATCGCCTTCCGCCTTGTTGAAAACCTGGCCGTGCTGGCGCGTGAGGATGTGGCCGAAGAAGTCAAAACACTCAGCCAAGAAGAACGCGCCAATTTACGCAAATATGGCGTGCGCTTTGGTGCCTTCCATATTTTCATGCCGATATTGTTGAAACCCGCCGCCACCGAATTGCGCCTGCTCTTGTGGTCGCTGATAGAAGAAAAAGAAGGCCGCCTCATCCGCGCGGATCTGCCGGCACCTCCGGGTCAAGGCCTCACCTCAGTTGCCTTTGACGCCTCAACCCCGCGCGGCTTTTATCGCACGGTTGGTTTCAGGCTGTGTGGCCCGCGTGCCGTTCGCATTGATATGCTGGAACGCTTGGGCGATCTCATCCGCGAGCGCGTTTTCTGGCGTGCGCGCTTTCCCGAAGAAACACGCCCCGCAGGCTCCGCCGAAGGCGGTGGCTTCACCATCATTCCCGATATGATGTCGCTGGTGGGCTGCTCGGGTGAAGAATTCCAAGCGATCCTGAAAAGCTTAGGCTTCCGCATGGACAAACGGCGCAAGCCTGCACCCGCAGCACCCGCAGCTCCCATTGCCCAAGCCGAGCCGCAAGCCGAAACAGAACCCGCCCCGACATCGGTTCAATCGGTTGAAGCTATCGAAACACCCGCACCCGCCGAAACACCCGCCCCAGCGGAGCCGGAATTCATCGAAGTCTGGTGGCCCAAGGATACAGGCCCCTTCCGCGCGCGCCCTGAGCGCAAAGTCCAAGCCCGTCAGCACCAGCCCAAGCCTGCCGCCGCAGACGGTGCCGCCGATGCCCCGCGCGAGCAGCGCAAAGCTGCGCGTGGCCGCGACCAGCACAAGAAGCGCGATGAAAGGCCCCGCCGCGAGGAACGCCCGGCGCGTCCCGAAAAGCCCATCGACAAGGACAGCCCCTTTGCTGTGCTGGGGGCATTGAAGGCGCAATTGGCCAAGAAGGGCTGAATGGAAACAGGCTTCCAGCGCCTCGATAAATGGCTCTGGTTCGCGCGGCTCGTCAAAAGCCGCACCCTTGCCGCGCGCCTCATCGAAGAAGGCCATGTGCGCGTGAACCGCGTGAAAGCGGAAAAACCCGCCCTCACCATCAAGCCCGGCGATGTTCTGACCTTAAGCCTCAGCACCCAGATCCGCGTGCTGCGCGTCCTCAACCCCGGCACCCGTCGCGGCCCCGCCCCTGAGGCGCGCTTGCTTTACGAGGATGTGACGGATTGATCCGGCGACAAGGCGCAAATTGTGCTGCACAGGCCGTTGGAGCCTGCTAGAAGGCTCCTGCCTTTCAACGATAGGAATTTCGGGTTTCTCAAATGACCTATGTCGTCACCGACAACTGCATCAAGTGCAAATATATGGACTGCGTGGAAGTCTGCCCCGTGGATTGCTTCTATGAGGGCGAGAACATGCTGGTCATCCACCCGGATGAATGCATCGATTGCGGGGTCTGTGAGCCCGAATGCCCAGCCGAAGCCATCAAGCCGGATACCGAACCGGGCTTGGAAAAATGGCTGATCCTGAACGCCGACTATGCGGTCAAATGGCCCAATATCACCATCAAGCGCGACGCACCGGCTGACGCTAAGGAATTTGACGGCAAAACCGGCAAACTCGAAACCCTGTTCTCAGAAAAACCCGGCCAAGGCGACTAATTGACGTTTACGTCAAGTTGAGCTTTCAGGGTCAACTTACCGGGAATTAACCATCCGGCAGAGATTTATCTCTGATTTTGCTGCATTTGCACGTCTGTCATGCCGCTGTCAGACTTTAATAATGCGTAAAACTGTGATACACACCTACCCATGAAGTGAGAACCCACCCTCAAGTTCCGTCCGAGCCCAAAAGGCTCGGAATTTTTTTCGCCCACGCCAGCCCACCTGCCATCAGGGCTGTCTGGCTGAAAAACCGCTGGAATGCAGGAATGAAGGGGCTCACGGCTAGACATAAGGTGAATGCGTATTATGGCGACACAGAAAAAGACACAGGCGGCAGCGCCCCAGGCTCCGGCACCGGTTGCAACGCCCAAGAGCAAGCTGAAATTCAAGGCCAATGAATTCGTGGTCTATCCCGCCCACGGCGTCGGCAAGATTGTCGATATCGAAGAGCAGGAAATTGCAGGCGCCAAGCTTGAACTCTATGTCATTGATTTCCTTAAGGAAAAAATGCGCCTCCGGGTGCCAACCGCCAAGGCGGAAAGCGTCGGCATGCGCAAACTCGCCGACAAGAACCTCGTCGAACAGGCCATGAAGGTCTTGAAGGGCCGCGCCAAGATCAAGCGTACCATGTGGTCGCGCCGCGCGCAGGAATATGAGGCAAAGATCAACTCTGGCGACATTATCTCGGTTGCCGAAGTGGTCCGCGACCTGTTCCGCTCCGACCGCCAACCTGAGCAGTCCTATTCCGAACGCCAGCTCTTTGAAGCCGCCCTCGACCGCATGGCCCGCGAAATCGCCGCCGTGAAGAAGGTGCCGGATGCTGAAGCGGTGGCCGAACTGGAAGGCATTCTCGACAAGACCGCACGCAAGAATGAAAAGGCCGCCGAAGATGCGGCGGCTGAAAAAGCGGCGTGATCGTCAAGGCCAATCGAACCCAAACAAAAACCCGGCAAGCGATTGCCGGGTTTTTTTCATGTGGCGTCCCGGAAGGGATTCGAACCCCTGACCCCAGGTTTAGGAAACCTGTGCTCTATCCTGCTGAGCTACCGGGACAGCGACATAAGAATTGCACCATGGAGCTAGGCCCGGTCAACCGCCAAGACGTTACCGCCGCAACGACATGCGCCGCAACCGGGGCAAGCCCCAAAGGGCAAGCCCAGAAACGCCAAAACCGACCAGAATGAAACTGAAGGCATCGGCAATCAGGGTGCCGGGTGCATCCGACAGCCAGCCATGCACATGCAGCTCGCGCGATATATGCTTCCAATTAAGATCGCGCCTGACAACGATATTCTGCCCATCCAACAAACGCACCTGCATCTGCGTGACTTCAAAATAAGAACTGCTATTCACCGGCGCGGTAAGGGTGCCGCCCGTGATTTCAATTTGCCAAGCCAGCACGCCATTCAGGTCGCCCTGCTGCATCGACTTCATCTCTACGCCGGGCCGGATGGTCTGCACCCAGCTTTCCACCTGTTCCTTCGTGGCAAGCCTGCCTATGGAATCCTGCGGCAAAGCCTGCTGCAACAGATCAGCATCTGGCCATTCGCCAAACAGATTCTGGTGATTCAGGAAAAAGCCTGTCAGCCCAAAAATGATCACCCACGGCAGAACCAGAACACCCATCCAGCCATGCAAAATCTTGATCCACCGCATCATCAGCTAAACTCCCGCAAGGATTGAATGCCGCGCGCTGCAACTGCATCCGGCGGCATCTGGTTGTAATGATCGCTGAAAAGCTCCAGCGTAAGAGGCCCGGCATAGCCGCGCGCTTTCAGAATACCCATGAGCGCAGCCACCGGCAGACGCCCATCACCCGGCATGCAGCGATGATGGCGGCTCACCTCCATGAGCGGCAAGCCCGCGGGCAATTGTGTATCTGATAGCTGCACCATGAGAATTTTATGCAGCGGAATATCGGCCACGAGCGAAACCGGCTCGCCGCGCATGCCGATGTGGAAGGCATCAATCACAATGCCAAGATTGTCCATCCCGGCAAGCTCCACCACCTGCCACGCCTGCGCGAGCGTGCATATTTTGGTGGACCACGACAGAGCTTCATAGCCAAGTTTCAAGCCATGCCCATCGGCCATGCGCGCAAGCGCCTGCAGTTCCGGCACCGCCCCCTTCACATCCGCCGCCGAAA
>CAJBCQ010000067.1 GCA_903951595.1 uncultured Hyphomicrobiales bacterium
AGCGATTCATGAGCCAGTGCCCCCTTACGCAAACATTTAGCGCAAGCGATAGCTCGCCGTCACCTTTTTACGGGAGCGCACCCATGAAACCCCTCAGTTGCGAACGGGCAACAACCTCAAACCAACCGGCTCTGCACCGTCGCCGCTTTAATGAACGAGGCAAACAACGGATGCGGTTCGAATGGCCGGGATTTCAATTCCGGGTGATACTGCACCCCGATGAACCACGGATGGTCCTCATATTCCACGATTTCCGGCAACAGCCCATCCGGTGAAAGGCCCGTGAACCGCAGGCCTGCCGCCTCCAGCCGATCGCGATAGCGCATGTTCACTTCATAGCGATGGCGGTGGCGTTCTTGGATGGTGGTCGCACCATAAATCTCAGCCACCTTGCTGCCCGCCTTCAATGCCGCGGCAAAGCTGCCCAGACGCATGGTGCCGCCCAAATCGCCGCCTTGGCGGCGTTCGGCCAATTCATTGCCCTGCATCCACTCCGTCATCAAACCAACCAGCGGTTCTTTCACGGCACCAAATTCGGTGGAGCTGGCACCGGCAATGCCCGCCAGATTGCGCGCGGCTTCAATCACCGCCATTTGCATGCCGAAGCAGATGCCGAAATACGGAACTTTACGCACCCGCGCGAAAGTGGCCGCCGCGATTTTGCCTTCCGCTCCACGCTCGCCAAAGCCACCGGGCACCAGAATGCCATGCACGCCATCCAGATAAGGTGCTGGGTCTTCCTTCTCGAAAACCTCCGCCTCAATCCATTGCAGATTGACCTTCACCTTGTTGGCAATGCCACCATGCACCAACGCCTCATTGAGCGACTTATAGGCGTCGAGCAACCCCGTATATTTGCCCACAACGGCAATGTTCACTTCGCCTTCCGGATTGCGGATGCGGTCGGAAATGGTGCTCCAGCGCGACAGATCAGGCTCGGCGGAAGCATCCAGCCCAAAGGCTTCCAGCACTTCCTTGTCCAAACCTTCCGCATGGTAAGCCGCCGGCACATCATAAATGCTTTTCACATCCAGCGCCTGAATGACCGCCGAGGGCCGCACATTGCAGAACAGCGCAATCTTGCGGCGCTCATTCTCCGGCACTTCACGGTCAGCGCGGCAGAGCAGAATATCGGGCTGGATGCCGATGGAACGCAGTTCCTTGACCGAATGCTGCGTCGGCTTGGTTTTCAGCTCCCCCGCACTGGGAATGAAAGGCAACAGCGTCAAATGGATGAACAGGCAGGTTCCGCGCGGATTTTCCTGCCCGAATTGCCGAATGGCCTCAAAGAACGGCAGGCCTTCAATATCGCCCACCGTGCCACCAATTTCCACCAGCACGAAATCCGAACCGTCATCATCCGACTTGATGAATTCCTTAATCGAATCCGTCACATGCGGGATCACCTGCACCGTACCGCCCAGATAATCCCCCCGGCGTTCCTTGGTGAGGATTTCCTGATAGATGCGCCCCGTGGTGATATTGTCCTGCTTATTGGCAGAACGGCCCGTGAAACGCTCATAATGGCCCAGATCCAGGTCGGTTTCCGCACCATCATCGGTCACGAAAACCTCGCCATGCTGATAGGGGCTCATCGTGCCCGGATCGACATTGAGATAGGGATCGAGCTTGCGTAAGCGAACCTTATAGCCACGCGCCTGAAGCACGGCGCCCAAAGCTGCCGATGCCAAGCCTTTGCCGAGCGAGGAAACCACGCCGCCGGTTATGAAAATGTACCGCGTCATGGGCCTGCAAACTAACCAAAAGCCAATACGATTCGCAGGGCTAAATAGCACCACGCACAAGAAAGCTCCCGATTATCCACAGACTGCGGATAATCCTGTCTTTTCAATTAGTTAGAGCTAGGCACTTGCGGCAAAGCCGGTCTCTCCGGCAATTTCGGCACCGCACTTCCACCCGTTTCGCCCGATCCGGTTGCAGGTGCCACACCTTCAAAGGCCGAAGGGCCATGCTGATTGCGGGCCAAAAGGGTCAGCGTGATGGAGGTTATGAAGAAGGCAACCGCCAACATGGCCGTGGTGCGCGTGAGCATATTGGCTGCCCCGCGCGATGAAAACAGCGACCCGCCGCCACCCCCGCCAATCCCCAGCGCCCCACCTTCCGAACGCTGCAACAGCACCACGCCGACAAGGGCAAGGGCAATCAGAAGATGGATGACGAGAACAATGGTGGTCATGGGCGGAAGGGCTCCAAAAGGGGCAATTTAGCAGGGGGTTTAGCGCGAAAGGCTGAGGATTGCAATTCTGCTGAAGCGTCTAACTATAAGCCTTTATAATCCCAATGAAATCCGCCGCCTTCAAACTCGCGCCCCCCACCAGCGCGCCGTTCACGTCCGGCACGGCCATGAGTTCAGCTGCATTGCCCGGTTTCACCGAGCCGCCATACAGAATCCGTGTCTTGCGCGCCTCGGGCTTGCCCATGAGCTTGCCCAATTCCCGGCGGATATGAGCATGCACATCCCCCACTTCCGCTGCCGTGGGTGTCAATCCCGTACCGATGGCCCAAACGGGTTCATAGGCAACAACCACCCCCGCCGCCGTGGCCCCTTCCGGAACCGAACCCTGAAGCTGGGCGCTGACCACGGCCAATGTTTGCCCTGCCTTACGCTGTTCCAGCGTTTCGCCCACGCAGATAATCGCCACAATTCCGGCCCGCATGGCGGCTCGCGCCTTGGCGCGCACCACTGCATCCGTCTCCCCATGGTCTGCCCGACGCTCCGAATGGCCCACAATCACGGCTGAGGCACCAGCATCCTTGAGCATTTCAGCCGAAATGTCGCCGGTATGGGCGCCACTCTCCTTTTGGTGGCAATCCTGCCCGCCGACCTTGATTTTGGCTGATTTCACGAGTTTCCGCACCGGCCCGATCAGGGTGGCAGGCGGGCAGATCATGACCTCGCACACCAGTTTCACCCCCTTCAACATGCCCGCCAGCAACCGCGCCTCATTGAGCGAAGCCGACAGGCCATTCATCTTCCAGTTTCCAGCAATCAGCGGGCGGGGCGGCTTGGCCATGTGGTAAAACTCCGTTGCAAGCGATAAGTTTTAGCAGCCAACACCCCGGATGCAATCGGCAATTCCCTTGCCGCAGACGCTTGCGGCAGGCTATTCGCATTCCTATGATGTGAAATGGTTTGCGGGGCTGGATTCCACATTCGACCGGCCCCGTTCGTTTTTGACAAGGAATTCCGCAAATGATGGATTCGATGCGTCGGCATGCTTCAGGCTGGGTGGCCAAAATCCTGATTGGCCTTCTCGTGCTCAGCTTTGCCGTCTGGGGCATCAACGATGTGTTCCGCGGCACAAATGACGATGCGGTTGCCACCGTTGGCGAACAGAAGGTCACATCGGCCGCATTCCAGCAGCAATTCGAAAACCAACTGCGCCAGCTTTCCCGCCAGACCGGCCAAACCATCACCCCCGATCAGGCCCGCCAATTCGGGCTCGACCGCCAGATCCTGAGCGAAATGGTGCGCGATGCGGCCCTTCGCCAGAAATCAACCGATCTGAAGCTGGTGATCCCGAATGACCTCATCGTGCAGGAAATCGCCGCCAACCCGGCCTTCCAGAACGCCAAGGGGGAATTCGACCCCGGTGCCCTGCGTGAAATCCTGCAAGCCAACGGTATCAGCGAGCCGCAATTCCTCGCCAATGAAGCCGCAAACCGCCTGCGCCAGGTGCTGGCGGATGCCGTTTCCGCCAATGTGAAGGTGCCAGATGCGCTCGTGGAAGCAGCACTTCGCAATCTCAACGAAACCCGCGACGCTCGCTATTTCGTGCTGAACACCGATCCCGCCAAGGTGGCTGAGCCTCAGGATGCGGATGTGCAGAAGTTCTATGACGAAAACCAGCCCACCTTCACCGCGCCCGCCTATCGCAGCGTTGCGCTGATGACGGCTGAACCGGCTGATTTGGCCCCCGGCATGACCGTCACCCCGGACGAGCTCAATGCCGCCTATGAGCGCCGCAAAGAAGAATACGGCACGCCCGAACGCCGCCTGTTGCAACAACTCACCTTCCCGTCAGCCGATGAAGCCACCAAGGCGCTGGCCCGCATCCGCGCTGGTGAAGATTTCCTCGCCATCGCCAAGGAACGCGGTGTTACCGAACAAGACGCCACCTTGGGCGAAGTGACCCGCAACACCCTGCCCGACCCTGCCCTTGCCGAAGCCGCCTTCGCGCTTGCCGAAGGGGCGGTCAGCGAACCCGTTCAGGGCCGCTTGGCTATTGCCCTTGTGCGCGTCACCAAGATCGTGCCCGGCACCCAGCAAACCTTGGATGAAGTGCGCGCCGATGTCGAACAGAAGCTCAAGCTCGACAAGGCCAAGGATGAAATCCTCGTTCTTCACGACAAGGTAGAAGACGCCCGCGCCGGTGGTGCGAGCTTCGATGAAATCGCCAATGATCTGAAGCTCACCCTCACCACCATTCCTGCCGTGGATGCCAAGGGTCTGGGCAAAGACGGCAAGCCCCTCACCCCCGCCATCGCCGCCCCCGTGCTGCAAGCCGCCTTTGAAAGCGATGAGGGCGTAGAGAACGATGCCGTGGCAACTCCCACGGAGGGCTTCGCATGGTTTGAGGTGCGTGAAGTCATCCCCTCCGCCGTGCGCCCGCTGGATGAAGTGCGCGCCGATGCGGTGGCAGCATGGAAGAAGCGCGAACTTCGCAAACTGGCACTCGACAATGCCCGCGCGCTTTCCGAACGTGCCGCCAAGGGCGAAAGCTTTGACGCATTAGCCACGGAATCCACCGCCGAAATCAAAACCGTAAGCGGCCTGAAACGCAGCGCCAAGGATGAAACCTTCGACGGGCCTGCGCTCAGTGCCTTGTTCGGCACCGCCGACAAGGCCGCCGGTTTTGCCCCGCGCAGTGACGGCGCATCGGCCATTATCTTCGAAGCCGGAACCCTGCAAAGCCCCGCCTTTGACGGCACATCCGAGCAGGCCAAGGCGATCCGCGCCGAACTGGCACGCGCGCAGGCCAATGACCTGTTCGCCATGTATATGGCAAACTTGCAACTCAAGCTCGGCGTGAATGTGAATGCAGCCCTATGGGCGCAAATGTCGGGCAATGGCGGCTGATGATGCAGCACGCGCCTGATATTGCCGAATTCACACGGGCCTTCGAACAGGGCAAGCCGCAGGTCGTGTCTGCACGCTTGGTGGCCGACCTCGAAACCCCCGTCTCCGCCATGCTGAAACTCGCCCGCCATGAACCCATGAGCTTCCTTCTGGAATCCGTGGAAGGTGGTGCCGTGCGTGGGCGTTACTCCATCATCGGCATGAAACCCGACATCATCTGGCGCACCAAAGACGGCCACCCTGAAATCAACCGCAAGGCTTTAGCAGCCCAAGACGGCCCCTTCACGCGCATCGACACCGATCCGCTGACTTCGCTTCGCGCCTTGCTCGCCGAAAGCCGCATCGAATTGCCCGAAACGCTGCCACCCATGGCCGCAGGCGTATTCGGCTATATCGGCTATGACATGGTCCGGCACATGGAAAAACTGCCGGAACCAAACCCAGACATGCTGGGCATGCCCGACAGCGTGCTGATCCGCCCCACCATCATGGCGATTTTTGATAGCGTGAAGGATGAAGTAACGCTCGTCACCCCCGTCTATCCCGAAGCGGGCCTTTCCGCCAAAGCCGCCTATGCCCGTGCCAGCGAACGCCTCGGCGCAGTCATCGATGCGCTCGACCGCCCGCTCGATCACCGTGAACCGGCCCTGCCTTCATTCACCACAGGCGAACCACGCTCCAACACCACGCCGGATGAATACAAGGCGATGGTTACCGCCGCCAAAGAATACATCGCGGCAGGCGATATCTTCCAAGTCGTGCTCTCGCAGCGTTTCGAAGCAGACTTCGCCTTGCCGCCCTTCTCGCTCTACCGAGCTTTGCGCCGTGTGAACCCCTCGCCCTTCCTGTATTATCTCAATTTCGGCGATAGCGCCGTCATCGGCTCCAGCCCCGAAATTCTGGTGCGTGTACGCGATGGCAAAATTTCCATCCGCCCCATCGCCGGAACCCGCCGCCGCGGCGCCACACCCGCCGAGGATAAGGCACTAGCCGAAGAATTGCTGGCCGATCCCAAGGAACGCGCCGAACACCTCATGTTGCTCGACCTTGGCCGCAATGATGCCGGCCGTGTTGCTGAAATCGGCTCGGTGAAAGTGACCGAAAGCTTCACGCTGGAATTCTACAGCCAAGTCATGCACATCGTCTCCAACGTGGAAGGCAAGCTGTCCGCCAAGCACGACGCCATCGACGCGCTGGTGGCGGGCTTCCCGGCTGGCACCGTGTCCGGTGCCCCCAAAGTGCGCGCCATGGAAATCATCGACGAGCTCGAAAAGCACAAGCGCGGCGTCTATGCCGGATGCGTTGGCTATTTCTCCGCCAATGGCGACATGGACACCTGCATCGTCCTGCGCACCGCCATCGTGAAAGACGGCAAAATGTTCGTGCAGGCCGGGGCTGGCGTTGTGGCCGACAGCGTGCCCGAAAACGAGCATCAGGAATGCGTCAACAAGGCCAAAGCCCTATTCCGCGCGGCAGAGGAAGCCGCGCGCTTTGCAGGCCAAGCCGGACGGGGCCAGTGACATGATCATCCTCATCGACAATTACGATAGCTTCACTTGGAACCTCGTCCATTATCTGGGTGAACTGGGTGCGGAAATCCAAGTACATCGCAACGATCAGATCAGCGTGGGCCAAGTTTTCTCCGCCCGCCCGCAAGCTGTTGTGCTCTCGCCCGGTCCCTGCACCCCAAATGAAGCCGGCATCTGCCTTGATCTGATAAAACAGGCACCCGAAGACATGCCGATCCTCGGGGTTTGCCTCGGCCATCAGGCGATTGGACAGGCTTTCGGCGGCAATGTCATTCGCGCGCCAAACTTGATGCACGGCAAAACCAGCCGTATCCACCATACCGACAAGGGGCTTTTTGAAGCGATCCCTGAAGATTTCGAAGCCACCCGCTATCACTCGCTCATCGTGGAGCAAAAAAGCCTACCGGATTGTCTCGAAGTCACGGCACAGGCCGATGGCCTCATCATGGGCCTACAACACAAAACGCGCCCCGTGCATGGCGTACAATTCCACCCGGAAAGCATTGCATCCGAGCATGGCCACAAGCTGCTGAAGAACTTCCTCACCCTATCCAAGGTGATTTGACATGGCTGAACTCAAATCCTTCATCGCAAAGGCCGCCACGGGTGAAAGCCTGACACGCCAAGAAGCCCGCGAGGCTTTCGGCATTCTGATGTCAGGCGAAGCCACCCCCGCGCAAATCGGCGGTTTCCTCATGGCACTGCGCGTGCGTGGCGAAACGGTGGATGAAATCACGGGGGCCGTGGAAACCATGCGAAGCAAAATGCTGCGCGTGGAAGCCCCCACCCATGCGCTCGACATTGTGGGCACGGGTGGCGATGGTTCCGGCAGCTACAATATCTCCACTTGTGCCGCCATTGTGGCCGCAGGCGCAGGGTTGAAAATCGCCAAACACGGCAACCGCGCTTTGTCGTCTCGCTCCGGTGCCGCCGATACGCTCGCAGAATTAGGCGTCAAGCTCGACATTACACCTGAAACCATCAGCCGCTGCATCACCCAAGCCGGTGTGGGCTTCATGTTCGCTCCCCAACATCATGCCGCTATGAAGCATGTCGGCCCTTCGCGTGCCGAACTCGGCACCCGTACCATTTTCAATTTGCTCGGCCCTCTTTCCAACCCCGCCTCCGTGAAGCGCCAAATCACGGGCGTATTCGCCAAGAGCTGGCTGGAACCGCTAGCCAAGGTGCTTGCCAATCTCGGCTCCGAGCGCGTGTGGGTAACGCATGGCGAAGGCGGGCTGGATGAAATCACCCCCTGTGGCATCACTTGGGTGAGTGAGCTGAATGACGGCAAGGTGACAAGCTTCGAAATCACCCCTGAAAGTGTCGGCCTTTCCCGCTCCAACCCCGATGACCTGAAAGGCGCAGACGCCGCCCACAATGCCGCCGCGCTGAAAGCTGTGTTAGCCGGAACCCAGAACGCTTATCGCGATGCCGCCGTCATCACGGCAGGTGCAGCCTTGCTGGTGGCCGGGGAAGCAGGCGATCTGCGCGAAGGCGTCAAACTCGCTCAAGCCGCCATCGACAACGGCAAGGCCGCTCAGGCCCTGGCAACCCTCGTTTCCGTATCCAATTCATGACCAACGTTCTTGACAAAATCGCCGCCTACAAGCGCGACGAAGTGGCCGTCGCCAAACAGCGCGTGAGTGCCACACAACTGGAAGCACAAATCACCTCGCCGGTGCGCGGTTTTGCCAAGGCCTTAGAAGCCAAACACGCCAAGGGCGAATGGGCCCTGATTGCCGAAATCAAGAAAGCCTCGCCAAGCAAAGGCCTGATCCGCGCGGATTTCAACCCACCGGAACTGGCCAAAGCCTATGAACAAGGCGGTGCCGCCTGCCTGTCCGTTCTCACCGATACACCCTCATTCCAGGGTGCCCCTGAATTCCTCACCAAGGCGCGGGCAGCTTGCGCCCTGCCCGCCTTGCGTAAGGATTTCCTGCTCGACACCTACCAAGTCACGCAAGCGCGCGCTTGGGGTGCTGATTGCATCCTCATCATCATGGCGATGATCGACGACCAGCTTGCCGCCGATCTGGAACAGGCCGCCATCCATTACGGGATGGATGTGCTTGTGGAAGTGCATAACGAGGAAGAACTGGAACGCGCGCTCAAGCTGAAGTCAAAGCTGCTCGGCATCAACAACCGCGATCTGAAAAGCTTCGAAGTCTCCCTCACCGTCACCGAACGCCTCACCCCCCTGCTGCCTGCGGGCTATCATGTTGTGGGTGAAAGCGGCCTGTTCACACCCGCTGACCTCGCCCGCCTTTCGCGCGTGGGCGTCAACACCTTCCTCATTGGTGAAAGCCTGATGCGGCAAGCCGATGTAACCGCCGCCACCCGCGCCATTCTCGATAAGGCCGCCGCATGAGCGGCAAGTTCACCCATCTGGATGAGTCCGGTGCCGCCCGCATGGTGGATGTTTCGGACAAAAACATCACCACCCGCGAGGCTATGGCCGAAGGCACCGTTCGCATGGAACCCGCCACCTTGGCGCTTATCCTGAAAGGTGAGGCCAAGAAGGGCGATGTGCTGGCCGCAGCTCGGCTGGCAGGCATCATGGCCGCCAAGAAAACCCATGAGCTGATCCCACTCTGCCATCCGCTGATGATCACCAAAGCCGAAGTGCAATTTGCACCTGATGAAGCCCAAAGCCGCATCACCGTCACGGCGCGCGTGAAGGTGGACGGCAAGACGGGCGTTGAGATGGAAGCCCTCACCGCCGTCTCGGTCGCCTGCCTCACCATCTATGACATGTGCAAAGCGGTCGATCGCGGCATGCGTATCACCGACATCCGCCTGCGCGAAAAATCCGGCGGCAAATCCGGCGATTGGCGCGGAGACTGACATGCCGCTCTTGCCCGTGGCGCAAGCCCTTGCGCGCATTCTGGACGGCGTGAAGCCAACTGCCACGCAAATGGTGCCGCTTGCCCAAGCCCAGGGCCGTATCCTCGCCAAACCCGTCCTCGCCAAGCGTGACCAGCCCCCGTTCGAATCCTCGGCTATGGATGGCTATGCGGTGCGGGCAGGTGATGGCCCGGTCTTGAAAGTTACCGCCACTTCGCAAGCCGGTGCCCGATACAAAGGCACACTGAAACCCGGCACCGCCATCCGCATCTTTACTGGCGCCCCCGTGCCCAAGGGCGCTGACGCGGTTCTCATTCAGGAAAACACCCGCCGCGAAGGTGACATAATCACGGTGCTGGAACCGGTCGCGCCCAAGCAAAACATCCGCCGCCAAGGCCTCGATTTCGCCAAGGGTGACGTTTTGCTGGAAGCAGGAACCAAACTTGGCCCGCGCCATTTGATGCTCGCTGCCGCCGCCAATTGCGCCGAACTCGCCGTTCGCTCGCGCCCGCGTGTAGGCCTACTCTCGACAGGCGACGAACTGGTTGCCCCCGGCGAAAAGCCCGGCCCAGATCAAATCGTCTCCTCCAATTCCACCGGCCTTGCCGCCCTCATCCGCCATTGCGGCGGCGAAGCGGTAGAGCTGGGGATCGTGCCGGACAATCTAACCAAAATCCGCCGCGCCATCCGCAAGGCGGCCGATTGCGATGTGTTGCTCACCACGGGAGGTGCATCCGTGGGCGAGCATGATCTGGTGCAGTCGGCTTTAGACGCCGAAGGCATCCAGCTTTCCTTTTGGAAAATCGCCATGCGCCCCGGCAAGCCCCTGATGTTTGCTCGCCAAGCCCGCCAGCGCATCCTGGGCCTGCCCGGAAACCCCGTTTCCGCCTTCGTCTGCGCCCGTTTGTTCCTCAAGCCGCTCTTGGATAGCCTGTTGGGCCTAAATCCAGCTGAAACCCCCTCCAAAGCCCGTCTAACGGCAGCTTTGAAGACCAATGGTGACCGCCAAGACTATATTCGTGCGCGTCTCACCCGCGCCGCCGATGGCGGCCTCACCGCCGAGCCTTTTTCCACCCAAGATAGCTCCATGCAGCATCTGCTCGCACAGGCCAATGGCCTCATCATCCGCCCCCCTTTCACCCCCGCATCAGCCGCAGGGGCAACCGTGGATGTGCTCGAACTCGACCCCTAAACCGATTTTACTTGCCGAACATACCGGGAACGGGTTATAGAGGTTTTGGGTTTGTTCCGATTCTGTGCGGGTTATGCCCCCAGAAACACATCAAAGGCGGTTTTCTTCATGCTCACGCGCAAACAGCACGAATTGCTCATGTTCATTC
>CAJBCQ010000068.1 GCA_903951595.1 uncultured Hyphomicrobiales bacterium
CGTCATTCCCGCGAAAGCGGGAAACCAGCCTCTCTCGTAAACCTTCCGTTAACCATCTCTTTCCGCCACCCAACCCCTTGAAAAGAATCATTTTCTCCCACCCAGAATCGGCCCACGGTTTGGGTCATGTCACAGAGAGAAAAACGTTCCCGCGCCTGGTTCACCCTCATCGCCCTGCTGCTTGCAGTCGCATGCATGGCACCGATTGGCGTGATGGCGGGAAGCCTCTAAGAGGCGAGAAGGCGCGCGGCGAATTCAGCCAGCGCCGCTGGATAGATTCGATGTTCCGCTTCCAGAACTCGCGCCGCTAATGTTTCTGGCGTATCAGCCGCGAGCACCGGAACGCAAGCCTGCATCAGCACCGGCCCATCATCCAACGCCGCATTCACAATGTGAACGCTGCATCCATGTTCCTTCACGCCCGCCGCAAGCGCGCGCTCATGCGTATCCAGCCCCTTGAACGCGGGCAGCAGGGAAGGGTGGATGTTGAGAATCCGCCCCGGATAGCGCGCAATGAAATCGGCACTCAGCACGCGCATAAATCCGGCAAGCGCGATGATCTCCACGCCATAAGCGTCCAACGCCGCAGCCAAGGCCGCCTCAAAATCCGCTTTTGAACCAAAGGCCTTGTGGTCAATCACCTGAGCAGAAATGCCTTCCGCCGCGGCAATACCAACCCCCGCCGCATCGGGCCTGTTGGCAATCACACACACAATTTCCGCAGGGTAATCCGAAGCCTTCGCCGCCGCGATTAGCGCGGACATGTTAGAGCCGCGCCCGGAAATCAGAATGCCGACGCGCGCCCGCCTCACGAGAGGTTCAGCCGCCCGCTGAAGATCACGGCTTCAGAACCTTCCGGCCGCGCCACGATTTCACCGAGCCGCGCAACCCGCTGGCCCGCATCCGCCAGCACCTTCGTCACGTGATCGGCCTCATCCGCCTGCACCACAACGATCATGCCAATGCCGCAGTTGAAGGTACGCAGCATTTCACGCTCGGCCACGCGGCCAACGCCAGCCAACCAACCAAACACCGGCGGCACCGGCACCGCATCCAAATTGATCGCCGCCGCAATGCCGTCCTTCAGCACGCGCGGAATGTTTTCGATGAACCCGCCCCCGGTGATATGCGCCAAGGCCTTGATTCCATTCGAAGCCTTCAGCGCCGCCAACAACGGCTTCACATAAATCAGCGTCGGCGTCAGCAACGCCTCACCCAGCGTCAACCGTCCGTCAAAAGGTGCCCGCGCGGCATAATTCAGGCCACTTTCGCGCACCAAACGGCGGATCAGCGAATAGCCGTTGGAATGGGGGCCGGAGGAGGCGAGCCCCAAAATCACATCCCCCGCCTGAATATCGGCGCGCGGCAAAATCCGGTCGCGTTCCACGGCACCCACGGCAAAACCGGCGAGGTCAAAATCCTTGCCGTGATACATGCCCGGCATTTCCGCCGTCTCACCACCAATCAGCGCGCAGCCCGCATCCGTGCAGCCCTTGGCGATGCCAGCGATCACATCGCGCGCGGCGGCGACATCGAGCTTGCCGGAGGCGTAATAATCCAAGAAAAACAAAGGCTCCGCACCCTGAACGACCAAGTCGTTCACCGACATGGCCACAAGATCAATGCCCACCCCTTCATGCAGGCCCGTTTCAATGGCGATGGCGAGCTTGGTGCCCACCCCGTCATTGGCGGCCACCAGAACGGGGTCTTTGAACCCGCAGGCTTTCAGGTCAAACAAGCCGCCAAACCCGCCCAAGGACGGATTGGAGCCAACCCGCGCGGTGGCAGCGGCCAAGGGCTTGATCTGATCGACCAGCGCATTTCCCGCTGCAATATCAACCCCGGCATCGGCATAGGAAATGCCACCGGGCTGACCTTGTCCTGATTGCGCCATACCGTTACGCTCACCCTTGCTGAACTTGCCCCTGCTGCGCCCGTTTTCCAGTGCGCGAGGTCGAGGCGCAAGCAAAATCGACGGGAATTCGGAGGAGTGGCGGCACATGTGGGAAACTCTGGGGCGCATCATGGCGCTGACGCTGATGCTGGGCCTGTTCACACCTTCCGCTGGGGCAACCACTGCGGAGGAAAAGCAGCAATTCACCGTCACCGGCGTGGAAGTAGACGAAACCGCTGCCGATGCCGCCCAAGCCCGCCTCAAAGCCATTGAGCAAGCGCAGATCAAAGCCTTCGCCGAGCTTGCCAAAAGGCTGGCAGGCGAAAGCGGCGGGGCCATCATGGCAACGCTGCCCCCGGCTGATGTCGGCCGCATGATGGCCTCCCTGTCGGTGGAAGACGAACGCTCCGCCCCCGGCCGCTATATCGGCAAACTCACCATTTCCTTCCTGCCCGCCAAGGTGCGCGAGGCCTTTCTGGCCAAGGGCATCGATCTGGCCGCAGGTAATGATGGCATTCTGCTCATCCCCGTCTGGGTGGATGGCGGCGCGGAGCCGGTGATCTGGGACGACAATCCGTGGCGGCGCGCGGTGGTTGGACTCAATCTTCCCGCAGGCAGCGTGCCATTCCGACTGCCCTTGGGCGATACGCAGGATTGGTCGGCCTTTTCCACCCCCGACCAAGCCACCCCCGAAACCATCGGCCCGCTGCTTTCCCGCTACAAGGCCACCAAAGCCGTGCTGATGCTGGCCGAGCAGGACCAAACAGGCATCCGCGTCCGGCTCGTGGCACTGTCCGCTCAGCCGACACTCAGTTTCGAGAAAACCTACCCACTATCCGACATAAGCCTCACAGAGGCCGCTGCGGAGGCCGCCAATGCCCTCTCGCAGAACTGGCAGGGTGCAGGGGGTGCAACCCCGGAAACGCCGCCTGCGGGCCCGCTAGCCGCCTTGGCGGGCGCTCCTCAGGCGTTGGAAGCCACGTTGATGTTCACCAGCCCGGAACAATTGGCCCAAATCCGCCAGAACCTCCTCACCGCTGCGGGCGTTCAGGGCATGGATCTGGTTCAGATCATGGTTGGCGGTGCCATTGTGCGGATAAATCACACCGGCACAATGCAAGAGCTTCATTTGGCTCTGGGAAGCCGGGGGCTGGAACTGGTAGAGCTTAGTTCTGGCTGGACAATCCGGCCCTACTGACAGGACCGGAATGAACCTTCCCAACCTCATAACCCTAACGCGCATCCTCGTGGTGCCGCTGATCATCTGGCTCATCATCTCGGGCCAGTTCTGGCTCGCCTTCGTGTTCTTCATCGCGGCGGGCATCAGCGATGGGGTGGATGGCTATATCGCCAAACAATTCAAGCTCACCACCGAGCTTGGCGCCTATCTTGACCCCATTGCCGACAAGGCACTGCTCGTCAGCATCTATCTATCCCTGGGCCTGCTGCACTACATCCCCGCTTGGCTCGTCATTCTGGTAGCCACGCGCGATGTGCTAATCGTAGGAGCCGTCCTTCTCGCCCGCGTGCTCGATCGGCCCGTTGAGGTTCAGCCCTTGATGATTTCCAAGGTGAACACGACCGGCCAGATCATCCTTGCAGGTCTTGTGCTGGGTGCCCTCGGTTTGGGATTTGCTGACCATGAATTGCTGCAAATCGGCTATTTCGTGATCGGCGCTTTGACCATCGCGTCAGGCGGTGCTTATCTGAAAAGCTGGATCGAGCATATGGCTAACGCCAGCCACTGAAGGATACAATCGGACATGACCCTGCAACGCCAGTTCGGCTTCTGGCTTTTGGCTTTGGCTGCTTTGGTGGCTCTCGTCTGGCTGTTGAACGCCATCCTGCTGCCTTTCATCGCAGGCCTTGTGCTGGCCTATTTCCTCGACCCCGTGGCCGATGCGCTGGAACGGCTGGGCTTGCCGCGCGTGGTGGCAAGCCTTGCCATCCTCATATCCGCCATCCTGTTCTTCACGCTGGTCTTGTTGCTGCTGCTGCCGGTGCTGGGCGATCAGGTTTCGCTGTTTACCCAGAACCTGCCCACCATCACGCACACCCTAGTTCGCCTTCTGAACGACGCCGTGCCGGATTGGCTGCGCGATGCCGTGCTGGGTGCTGGTGGCACCACCGCCAGCCGTACAAGCGAGCTTACCGCCAAGGCGGCAGGCTGGATCGCGGGCTTTGCGGGCACTTTCTGGTCCGGTGGTCTGGCCGTGGTGAACATGCTCTCGCTCATCGTCGTCACCCCCATCATCGCCTTTTATCTGCTCAATGACTGGGATCGCATCGTTTACCGCATCGATAGCTGGATGCCGCGCCCGCATGTCCAAGTGCTGCGCGACATTGCCCGCCAGATTGATGATGCCATGGCAGGCTTCATCCGTGGGCAGGGCACGGTGTGCATCTTGCTCGGCCTTTTCTACGCTGTGGCCCTGTCGCTCGCGGGCCTGAGCTTCGGCCTGCTCATCGGCTTTACGGCAGGGCTTTTGAGCTTCATTCCCTTTGCCGGCTCGCTCATCGGTGGCTTGGCTGCCATTGGCGTGGCACTGGTGCAATTCTGGCCAGATTGGCCGCATGTGGCCATTGTCGCGGCGATATTCTTTGCCGGGCAATTCATCGAAGGCAATTTCTTAAGCCCCAAGCTTGTCGGCAACAGTGTCGGCCTGCATCCGGTCTGGCTCATGTTCGCGCTGTTTGCCTTTGGCTATCTATTCGGCTTTGTGGGCCTGCTGCTGGCCGTGCCCATGGCCGCCGCCGTGGGCGTTCTCACCCGTTTTGCGCTGAAGCAATATCTCGCAAGCCCGCTTTATTTAGGCCCACGGCGCGGAGCGCCCAAAAAATGAACGCCCGCCAACTCATCTTCGATCTGCCGCACGCCCCCCAGCTTCGCCGCGAGGACTTCCTTGTGACGGAGGCCAATGAGGCCGCCGCCAGTGCCGTGGACCGCTGGCCGGACTGGCCGCATCCTGTTTTGATCCTCACCGGACCGGCAGGCAGCGGCAAAACCCATCTGGCGCAGAGCTGGGCAGCCGTTTCTGGTGCCAGCATCTCGCAAGCCTCCACCCTTACCGTAGAGGCCATTCCCGGCCTTCTCGCCAGCGGTGCGGCTGTCATCGAAAACGCACCCGGTGACGCCGATGACAAGGCCTTCTTCCATCTGTTCAATTTGGCCCGTGAAACAAAGGCCTCCGTCCTCATCACCAGCGCCACCCATCCGCTGCACTGGAACGTCACGCTGCCCGACCTCGCCTCGCGCCTCAAAGCCGCCGGCTTGGCCATATTGGGTGCGCCGGATGACGCGCTGTTGCGCGGGGTTCTCGTCAAGCTGTTCGCCGATCGTCAGATCGCGGTGGATGAGGCCTCCATCAGCTACATGATCGCCCGCATGGAACGATCCCTCGCCGCCGCCCGCCTGCTGGTCGCCAAGGTGGACCTGCGCGCGCTGGAAGAAAAAGCCGATGTCACCCGCCCCTTCGTCGCTCGCGTGTTGGCCGACATCAACGAGCCGGCGCTTTTCCCTGATGTGGACGAATGACATGCACCTTCGTTCATCCGTCACAAATGTGCAGTATCGCCAAGCTTTTCAGGGGCAGGGTGACACACAATGATTGAAGAAGCGCAGATCCTGACGCTGGACATGAACGCCCCCAAGCGTTTCATTAACCGCGAGCTGTCTTGGCTCACCTTCAACATGCGCGTGCTGGAAGAAGCCCGCAATCCGGCCCATCCGCTGCTGGAACGCCTGCGTTTCCTGTCCATCTCCGGCAATAATCTCGATGAATTCTACATGGTGCGTGTCGCAGGCCTTGTGGGGCAGGTGCGCGAAGGCATTACCGAAGTGAGCCAAGACGGCATGACCCCCGCCGAACAATTGGCCCAGGTGCAGATTGCGGCCAGCGAACTGATGACCGAGCAGGACCGCCAATGGCTGGCATTAGGCCCGGAACTGGTCAAGCACGGCATCACCATCGTCAAGCCCCATGAACTGCGCGCCCATGAAATCGAATGGCTGAACCAACGCTTCCTCGATCATGTGCTGCCCGTCGTCACGCCCATCGCCATCGACCCCGCGCATCCCTTCCCCTTTGTTCCCAACCGGGGCTTCATCATCGTCGTGCAATTGCGCCGCAAATCGGATGGCACGAACATGAAGGCGCTGTTGCCCATCCCGCAGCAGCTTGATCGTTTCGTGCGCCTGCCCGATGGTAGCAAAGCCTTGGATGCGCGTTTCATGCTGTTGGAGCAGATGCTGCTGCATTTCGTGCCGCGCCTGTTCCCCGGCTATGAGCTTCTGGGTAAGGGCATTGTGCGGATCATCCGCGACAGCGATATCGAAATCGAAGAAGAAGCCGAAGACCTCGTGCGCCTGTTCGAAAGCGCCCTCAAGCGCCGCCGCCGGGGCACCGTGATACGCATGGAAGTAGACGCCGACTGCCCTGAAGGTTTGCGCCGCTTTATCGCCGATGAGCTGGAAGTGAGCGATGATGTGACCGTCATCTGCGGTGGTCTTGTGGGCTATGCCGATACCAAGCAGCTTATTCTCGACGAACACCCGGAACTGAAATTCAAACCCTACAACGCCCGTTTTCCTGAACGCATCCGCGATCATGGCGGCGATTGCTTTGCCGCCATTCGCCAGAAGGATCTGGTGGTGCATCACCCCTATGAAAGTTTCGATGTGGTGGTGCAGTTCATCCGTCAGGCGGCAGCCGACCCGGATGTCGTCGCCATCAAGCAAACGCTCTACCGTACCTCGCGCGATTCACCCATTGTGGCAGCCCTTGCCAAGGCCGCAGAGGCGGGCAAATCCGTCATGGCACTTGTCGAACTCAAGGCCCGCTTTGACGAGGAAGCCAATATCCAATGGGCGCGCGATTTGGAGCGGGCAGGCGCGCAAGTTGTTTTCGGCTTCCTGGAACTGAAAACTCACGCCAAGGTTTCCATGGTGGTTCGGCGCGAAGGCAAGGACATGCGGACCTATGTGCATTTTGGCACCGGCAATTATCACCCGGTAACAGCCAAAGTGTACACCGACCTCTCCTTCTTCACCTGCAACCCTGCCTATGCGCGCGATGCTGCCCGCTTGTTCAACTTCGTCTCTGGCTATGCCCAGCCCGAAGAACTCGAACGCATTGCCATTTCACCGCTCAATCTTAAATCCACCTTGCTTGCCCATATTGATGAAGAAATCGCCCATGCCAAGGCGGGCAGGCCAGGGCAAATCTGGGTGAAGCTTAATTCACTCGTAGACCCCGGCATGATTGACGCGCTGTATCGCGCCAGCCAAGCGGGCGTGCAGATTGATCTTATCATTCGCGGTGTGTGTTGCTTGCGCCCCGGTGTTCCCGGCCTGTCTGAAAATATCCGCGTAAAAAGCGTGATTGGCCGCTTCCTTGAGCATAGTCGCATCATGGTATTCGGCAACGGCCACGCCTTGCCGCACCCCAAGGCGCGCGTATTCATTTCATCAGCCGATTGGATGCCGCGTAATCTGCATCGTCGGGTAGAAACGCTGGTTCCCATCGAGGTTGCCACCGCGCATGATCAAGTGCTGGATCAGATCATGGTCGCCAATCTGAAAGACAATGAGCAAAGCTGGGAATTGACCGCTGACGGAAGCTGGCGGCGGATCGTGGCGGGCCGCGGTGAGGAACATTTCAACGCGCATCAGTATTTCATGAATAACCCCTCGCTTTCCGGTCGGGGCAGTTCACTCAAAGACAGCTTGCCGCCAACCCTTGCAGCGGGCAAAACATCCCGCAAAACAACCACCCGCGCCAAAACCGGAAGTTCCATTTGATGCCGATCACCAAACTGGAAACAGCAGCCGCACCTGAAAAACCCGTGGCCGTGGTGGATATCGGATCAAACTCCGTGCGCCTTGTCGTCTATGACGGCCTGCGCCGCTCGCCGTCGCCCGTATTCAACGAAAAAGTGCTGTGCGGACTTGGCAAAGGTGTGGCGATTACGGGGCTTCTGGCTGAAACGGGAATCTTGCGCGCGCTCAATGAGCTGCGCCGCTTCAAGGCCATCTGCAAACTCATTGGCGTAAAGGAAATCTATGCGGTCGCCACCGCCGCCGCACGCGAAGCCAAAAACGGGCCGGATTTCATCACCAAAGCCGAAAAGGCCCTGGGTGCCTCCATTGAAGTGCTGACCGGCAAGGAGGAGGCAGAATACGCAGCCCTCGGCGTCATTTCCGGCATTCCAGATGCAGACGGCATTGCCGGCGATTTGGGTGGCGGCAGTTTGGAGCTGGTGGACATCAAGGCCGATCAGGCGGGCAAGGGCATCACCCTGCCACTCGGTGCCTTGCGGCTGATCGATTTGTCCGAAGGCTCGCTGGCCAAGGCGCGTGAGATCATTGACGAAACCCTGTCACGCGCCAGCATCCTTGCAGACTTGAAAGGCCGCGACTTCTACGCGGTCGGCGGCACATGGCGAAACCTTGCCCGCCTGCATATGGCGCAGGTGAATTATCCGCTGCATGTTCTGCATAATTATGCCATCCCATTTGATGCCGCCCGTTCAGTTGCGGGCCTTGTATCCGGCCTGTCGGTCGCTTCCCTGAAAGATGTGACGGCGGTTTCCCGCAGCCGTGCCGATACGCTGCCCTTCGGTGCCTTGGTGCTGGATCGTTTGTTGGCCCATTCAGAGCCGCGCAATGTGGTGTTTTCGGTGTTTGGTGTGCGCGAAGGGCTTCTCTACAAACGCCTGAAACGCCGCCGGCAAGATTCCGATCCGCTGATCTCCGCCGCTTGGGATTTCGCCCGCCGCTATGCTCGCTCGCCTGAGCATGAGCGCGAATTATGCGACTGGACGGACCAGTTTTTCGGCACTGAACAATTGCCAGAGGACATGACCCAGCGCCGCTTGCGCCACGCGGCCTGTCTGCTGGCGGATATCGGCTGGCGCGCGCATCCCGATTATCGCGGCGAACGCTCCATGACCATGATTTCTCAGGCCTCTTTCGTGGGCGTGGATCACCCCGGCCGCCTATTTTTGGCGCTCACCGTTTTTTATCGCTATGAAGGCCCCGGCGATGATCGCGCCCCTGCCGAATTCCGCCGCCTGGTTGGCAAGGACATGAAAAAGCGCGCGGAGATTTTGGCCGCTGCCATGCGGCTGGCTTATGTTCTCACCGCCGCCATGCCGGGTGTGTTGCCAAAAATCCGCATGAGTGTTCAACCCGGCGGTAATCTGGTGCTGAAAATGCCCAAGAAATTCGCCGATTTGATGGGCGAGCGCGTGGAAAAGCGTCTGGGCGATTTGGCCACGATTTTGGGCTGCACGCCGAGTGTGGAAATCTAACCCAACTTGCCGCGCACACGCTCCAAAAGGGCTGCTAAATTCGGCTCGTCGAGAATGATCAGCGCCTCGTCAATATCTACCCACAAATCCATGCGCTCGCTCTGTTCGGGCCATGTTTTGTGGCGATCGGTGACATTCATCACATACACATCCACCCGGCAGGGTTTGCCGTTTCCGGCATCGTCGATTTTCACATATTCATAGCTGCCGATGGGTGCTTTCTCCATCTTGCCGATGAGGCCCGCTTCCTCGAAAGCTTCAGTCTCGGCAGCTTCCGCATCACTGCGGTTCTTTATCGGCCAACCCTTGGGAATGATCCAGCGATGGCGTTCGCGCGAGGTGATGAGCAGAATTTCAGGCCGCGCATTGGCCCCGGTGCGAACGGGTAGTGCCGCTACCTGATGCGTGTCGCCTTTACCGCCCATGCGGATTATTCCGCCGCTGCCAGATCGCGCGCGTCCTTAAGCATGGGAACCAGCCGCGCCTTGCCTTTTTTCAGCACAATGCCAAGCTCACCCGCCTTTACCTTCAAGGCCACCTCGCCAAACACCTGCCGCCGCCAGCCGCGCATGGCGGGCACATCCGCCGCGTCATCCATCGCGATGGCTTCCAAATCTGAGGTTCCAGCGATCAATTTGCCGGCAATTCCCTCCGTTTCGCACACGATTTTGAGCACCAATCGAAGCACTTCAGCAGCCGCCGAAGCTGCGTCGGTTAGCTGGTTGCGATCATCCGCGGGGGCCGGGATGTTGACACTGTCAACATCAAGCCCAGCCTTCACGGCGGCCAGAATGGCATCCCCGATGCGCGATCCGGCATAGCCTTTCGGCAGGGCGCGCAATTCGCGCAAAGTCTCGGTGGTGACGGGAATTTGCGAGGCTACCTCGGTCAGCGCGTCATCCTTCAAAACGCGCGAACGCGGCACATTGCGCTCCTGCGCCTCGCGCTCACGCCAAGCCGAAACACTCATCAAAACAGCCACTTGCTTCTTGTTCCGGGCGCGGAATTTGATGCGCTTCCAAGCATCCTCCGGTCGCGCGGTATAAGTCTCCGGCGCGGTCAGGATCGCCATTTCCTCCTCAAGCCACGGCTCGCGGCCAGACTCGTCGAGTTCCTTTTTCAGCTTTTCATAGATGACCCGCAGATGCGTCACATCCGACATGGCATAGGCCAGCTGCTTGGCCGAGAGCGGACGGCGGCTCCAATCGGTAAAGCGCGAAGATTTGTCGATTTCCGCCTTCGCCAGCCGCCGGACGAGGTTTTCATAGCCAATCTGGTCGCCAAACCCGCAAACCATCGCGGCCACTTGCGTATCAAACATGGGCGTGGGGATGACTTTGCCCAAGATCCAGATGATTTCCACATCCTGCCGCGCCGCGTGGAACACCTTGACGACTTTTTGGTTCGCCATCAGCGCAAAAAACGCAGACAAATCAAGGCCTGGGGCCAAGGGATCAATAATCGCCTCGCGCTTCGTGCCCGCAATCTGGATGAGGCACAATTCGGGCCAAAAGGTCGATTCCCGCATGAATTCGGTGTCCACGGCGACGAATTTGTCGGTGGAAAGGTCACCGCAAAGGGTGGCCAAGTCACTTGTGGCTGTAATGATGTCCATGCCTGCTCCTGAGCGGTCATCTCAACCGAGTCTGCATGGGCCGTCAACGCAGCATGCGCTTTCCGGTTAGAAATCTGTCCCCGCCTTGACAAAACACCCCCCCCATGCGCTTTTCCCGCATCATTTCACGTATTGCGGGAATCCAGTCGATGCACGCCTATCGCACCCATAATTGCGGCCAGCTCCGCGCTGAAAATGCCGGTCAATCCATCCGCCTTTCCGGCTGGGTTCACCGCGTGCGCGACCATGGCGGGGTTCTGTTCATTGATTTGCGCGACCATTATGGCGTGACCCAAGTGGTAGCTGATCCCGATAGCCCCGCTTTCGCGCTGGCCAACAAGGCGCGCTCTGAATGGGTGCTGCGGATCGACGGCAAGGTGCGCCCACGCCCGGCTGGCACCGAAAACCACGATCTGCCCACGGGCCTTGTGGAAGTCTATGCCGAGACAATCGAAATTCTGGCCGAATCCAAGGAACTGCCGCTGCCTGTGTTTGGCGATCAGGAATACCCTGAAGACATTCGCCTGACCTATCGCTTCCTCGATTTGCGCCGCGAGCGCATTCACCGCAACATCATGAAGCGCGGCGATATCATCGACTCGATCCGCCGCCGCATGCGCGCTGGCGGCTTCTTCGAGTTCCAAACACCCATCCTCACCGCTTCCAGCCCCGAAGGTGCGCGCGACTTCCTCGTGCCTTCGCGCATGCATCCCGGCAAGTTCTACGCCCTGCCGCAGGCACCCCAGCAGTTCAAGCAGCTCATCATGATGTCGGGCTTTGATCGCTATTTCCAAATCGCCCCGTGCTTCCGCGACGAAGACGCGCGTGCGGACCGTTCGCCGGGTGAATTCTATCAGCTCGATATCGAAATGAGCTTTGTGACGCAGGAAGACGTATTCCAGTCGGTTGAACCCGTGCTGCGCGGCCTGTTCGAGGAATTCGGCAATGGCCGCCGTGTGACGCAGAGCTTCCCGCGCATCGCCTATGCGGACGCTGTTCGCAAATACGGTTCCGACAAGCCCGACTTGCGCAACCCGCTCATCATGCAAGCGGTGACCGACCATTTCCGCGACAGCGGCTTCAAGGTATTCGCCGGCATGATCGCTGCCGATCCCAAGGTGGAAGTTTGGGCCATTCCCGCACCCAAGGGCGCCAGCCGCGCTTTCTGCGACCGCATGAACGCCTGGGCGCAATCCCAGGGCCAGCCGGGGCTTGGCTATATGTTCTGGCGTGAAGGCGAGGAGGGGGCCGCTGGCCCCATCGCCAAGAATATCGGCCCGGAACGCACCGAAGCCATCCGCACGCAGTTGGGCCTTGAAATCGGCGATGCCGTGTTCTTTGCCGCTGGCCGGCCGGACAGGTTCTACAAATTCGCTGGCGAAGCCCGCAACCGCGTGGGCGATGAATTGAACCTGTGCGACAAGGACCAGTTCGCCTTCTGCTGGGTCGTCGATTTCCCGATGTTTGAATACAACGAGGAAGACAAGAAGATCGACTTCTCGCACAACCCCTTCTCCATGCCGCAATATGACCACGAGGCCTTCCTCAAGCTCGACAAGGCGGACGGGGAGGAGATCCTCAAGATCAATGCCTATCAGTATGACATCGTCTGCAACGGCATTGAGCTTTCCTCCGGTGCCATCCGCAACCACAAGCCGGAAATCATGAAAAAGGCCTTTGGCTTGGCCGGTTACGATGAAAGCGTTCTGTTGGAGAAGTTTGGCGGCATGTACCGGGCCTTCCAGTATGGCGCACCCCCCCATGGCGGCATTGCGCCGGGTGTGGATCGCATCGTCATGCTGCTGTGCGATGAAACGAACCTGCGGGAAGTGACCCTGTTCCCGATGAACCAGCAGGCGCAGGATTTGCTGATGTCGGCCCCCTCGGAAGTCACCCCAAAGCAGCTCCGCGAGCTGCATATCCGGCTGAACCTGCCCGAAACCTGACCCTAGAAACGAAGCGGCCCCGGAGGCATTCGCCAACCGGGGCCGTCTCGCAATATCAGCGAAAGAAGATTACTTCTTTGCAGCCTTCTTGGCGGTCTTCTTGGCAGCCTTCTTGGCAACCTTCTTGACGGTCTTCTTCACGGCGGCCTTCTTGGCGACCTTCTTGACGGCCTTCTTAGCGGCCTTCTTCACGGTCTTCTTAGCAGCCTTCTTAGCAACTTTCTTGGCAGCAGCCATTGTATAATCTCCCTCTAGAGCCCCACAAACGCAGGTTCAAAAAACAACTCACCGAGCAACGGGCGAAAAAGCTTCAGGTACTTCCGAGCAATACGCACCGCATCGACAGTTTCTTTGTACCACGTCATGCGATTCGGCAATATGCCGAACGAACAGTCGAAATATCGTGTCAAACAGTTAGTAAGAGGTAAACGGTCTAGTCACCAATAGACTGTCCGTATACGGATGTATTCCATGAGAAACGATGAACTGCAAAAAAATGCAGTATTTCTGCTACTTCTCCGCATGCGGACGAATGTGCTTTGATTATACTGAAAAAGATTTGCGCGCCACGAAACCGGGCGCGCAAACCATCGAAGAAGGCATTTTCGGACCGAAATTATTTCGCCCGATGTGAGCGCAAGTGAGCTGAATCAGCGTCCACTTCGGCTCGAAACTCACAGATTCTCGAATCGCGCGCTCGTCTCGGAGCGGAAGAAGGCATCCAGAATACGCATGTTGCACACCGCATCATCGAGCCATTTCGCATCCGGTTTCTCATGGCGCACCGCAGCACTGAAGGCTTCCGCCTGTAGCTGATACTGATCCACCGCGGGCACCGAGAGTGTCCGCAAGCCTTCGCCCACCAAGCCTGAACCATCATCGATGAAATAGCGGCAGCTGCGCGCAGGCGGGGCGTTGAAGGGGATCTCGATCTCAATGCGGCCCTTGTCGCCCAGGATCTGAATGCGCTGATATAGGGCCGACTGCGTGGACACGGTGAAGGCAAGCTGCTTGCCGCCCGCAAAATCCATAAGGCCAGAAGCCGTGCGGTCGGTCTTGAAGGTGGGATCACGGTCAAAACTGCCGATGACGCGCGTCGGCTCGCCTTCAAAGAACCAGCGGCCCGCCGTGATGGCATAGCAACCAATATCAAACAGCCCACCGCCGCCAATATCAGCCATGTTTCGCACATTGGCGGGGTCTGTATTGTGATAGCTGAAGGCCACTTGGATAAAGCGCACCGTGCCAATATCGCCTTTTCTCACATGCTCGCGCGCCGCGATCCATTGGGGGTGGTGCTTGACCATGAAGGCTTCGCGGATATGCACCTGTGAGACATAGGGCCGGAGCTGTTCCAGCTCAGAAGCGGTGAGCGCAAAGGGTTTTTCGCACAGCACATGCTTGCCCGCCTTCACCGCAGCCAATGTCATCGGCACATGCAGATGATTGGGCAGGGGATTGTAGATGGCCTCAATGGAGGCATCTGCCAGAAGCGCCTCATAGCTGCCATAAGCGGTGGCAATGCCCAATTCAGCCGCCGCTGCCTTCGCGCGGTCTTCATTTCGTGAAGAAATGGCGGCCACTTCCAGCTTGTCGCTTTTCATCATGCCGGGGATCACCTTTTTCAGGCCGATATCCGCCGTGGAAAGAACGCCCCAACGCACAGGTTTCATGTTCTTGCTTCCTTATTGGGCCCGAAGGCGTGAGAGAAAATCCTGATCTGGATAGCTGTCGGCTGGAAGGCCGAGTTCAAGCTGCACGGCCTTCACCGCCGCGCGTGTGGCAGCCCCCAGCTTACCATCCACCTTGCCCACATCATGCCCGCGCGCCACAAGCCGCTTTTGCAGATCCAGAATGTCCTTATAGGCAAGCGGCTCCACAGTGCCGCGCCCCGGCCCCACGGGTGGGGCACCGGCCAAGCGGGTGGCGTAATATCCGGCGGTGGTCGCGTAAACCAGCGACTGGTTCCATTGCAGATAGGCTTGGAAATTCGGATAGGCGAGGAAGGCCGGGCCATTGCGGCCCATGGGCAGATGCAGGGAGGCGTTGAGATTGCGGCCTTTCAATTCCCCATGCGCGGGTCTCACACCAGCTTCCAGCCAATAGCTGACGGGATGCTGGATGGCGATGTCGGCTTGTTGCCAATCCAGCTTGGCTGGAACGGTCACTTCTTCCAGCCAAGGCTCGCCCGCCCGCCAGCCAAAGCTGCTCATGAGATTGGCGGCGGAAGCGAGCGCGTCCGGCGTGGAGTTGATGAGATCAACGCGCCCATCGTCATCATAATCAACGCCCTTGGAGAGGTAGAAGGTGGGCAGGAACTGGAATTGCCCCAATTCCCCCGCCCACGGCCCGCGCATTTGTTCGAGCTTAAGATCGCCGCGCGCGATGATGCGTAACAGGTCTTTCAGCTCATCGCGGAACATTTCCGGGCGGCGGCAATCATAGGCGAGTGTGGCAACCGACGGGATGCTTTCCAGATCTCCCATCACAGCGCCGAAATCCGTCTCCAGCCCCCAAAAGCCCGTGAGGACAGCGGCAGGAACGCCATATTCGGCCTCGATACGCTCAAACCTGTCGCGGAACTTGGCGATCTTGGCCTTGCCTTGGGTCAGCCGATAATCAGCCACCATGCGTTTGACGAATTGCAGGAAACTTTGCGAAAAAACGCCCTGCGCCCGGTCGAGCCCCACAATCTTGGGGTTATATTCGACGCCGCGAAGGGCACTTTCGACAACATTAGCCGGAATGCCTTCGGCCACCGCTTCTTTTTTGAATGCGGCAAGCCACGGCCTGAATTTGGCCCCCTTATCGCACCCCTCTTGGGCTGCGGCACCCGTGGTGATGAGGGCAAGCATGGCAAGGGCGGCAATAGGCCGTTTCATTCGGCAGGCTCCTTATAGGTGATGAGCAATTCCCAGGCGAACCAGATGGCAATGGCCCCAAAAAGCGTGGCCCAAAACGGACTCTGCGCATAGGTCAATTCCATCACAGCCCAGCCCCCGGTAAAGCCGGTAAGCAAAATCCGCCGCCAGAGGGGGCGGTAGAAGGGATGGTATTTGTTGAGCGAGAACATGGGTGGGAGCGCCTTTGCCGGAGGATTCGGGATGCGGCGTAGTTTGAGGCAAAGCCGAAGGCAAGAATAGCGAAATTGAAAAGGCCCGTCGGGCGTGACCCGAAGATCCTTTTCGCATTTCGCTTTCTTCCCCAAACAAAAACGGCCGGAGTTTCCCCCGGCCGTTTGAATATCAAGACTTCGTGAGGCTTACGAACACCCGCTCGTCGAACCGCAAGTGTCACACTTCAGGCAGGTGCCATTCCGCACCATGGTGAAGTTGCCGCATTCGCCGCAGTTTTCGCCTTCATAGCCGCGCATGCGGGCTTCGGCCCGACGATCGGCGGTGACAGCGGCGGCTGAGGCGATGACGGCTTCAACAACCGGTGCCAGGGCGGGTGACGCGGCCAGTGCCAGCGAGCCCATGGTTTCCGCCGCGCGCGACTGCATCTGGGCCACAGTCCCCGCACCCGAAGCCGTAACGCCCTGCGGCATTACCACCACATTGGTGAGGTTCTGCTGGCGCACGAAGCCGGACGACATCACGCGGTTGGCAGGCACATTCTTGGCCGGAGCCCGACCTTCGGAATCGCCCTTGCCCATGCGGTCAAAGCCGATGTCGGAGGCTTCCACATGCGCCAGATCATTGCGCGACAGATAGCTCACCGCCAATTCGCGGAACACATAGTCGAGGATGGACGTTGCGTTCTTGATCGTCTCATTGCCCTGC
>CAJBCQ010000069.1 GCA_903951595.1 uncultured Hyphomicrobiales bacterium
AGGCGCGCACCCGGTGTGAAGTCAAAGTATTTGTGGATACAGCCCCGGTCATGGAAAAGCCTTTGGCGCAAAAAGCGGGGCTGGGCTGGCAGGGCAAGCATACCAATCTGGTTTCGCGCACACATGGTTCGTGGTTTTTCATTGGCTGCATTTTGACGCAAGCCGAATTTGTGAGCGATGATAGCGAGATAGATCATTGCGGTTCCTGCCGGGCCTGTTTGGATGCCTGCCCGACAAATGCTTTTCCAGCCCCCTATCAGCTCGATGCGCGGCGTTGCATTTCCTATCTGACGATTGAGCATGAAGGCCATATTGCGCGCGAATTCCGCCGTGCGATGGGCAACCGGATTTATGGCTGCGATGATTGTTTGGCCGCCTGCCCGTGGAACAAATTCGCGCAAGAGGCCGCCGAGCAGAAGCTGAAGCACCGGGAAGATTTGCAAGCACCCTTATTGGCTGAATTGCTGGGGCTGGATGATGCCGCCTTCCGCAAGCGGTTTTCGGCTTCACCCGTCAAACGCACGGGGCGGGACCGCTTCATCCGCAATGTGCTGATTGCGGCGGGCAATAGCGGGGATGTGCGGCTTGTGGATGCAATCCGGCCGCTGCTGATGGACGTTTCACCTCTGGTGCGCGCGATGGCGGTTTGGGCTTTGGCGCAATTGGGGCCGATTGGGGAATGGAAGTCCATGCATTATGCTTGCGAAGCCGATCCGCATGTGCGGGCTGAATGGGAGAGGGCATGAACCATCTGTTCTGTTTCGGCTTCGGATTTTCGGCCTCCACCCTGGCTGCGCGTCTGGCACCCAAAGGTTGGAAAATCACGGGCACAAGCCGTTCTGAAGCGGGGGCGGGGGCCATTCGCGCCAAGGGCTTTGGCACGCATGTGTTCGATGGTTCCAAATCCTTGCCGCTGGGTGCTTTGGATGGCGTGACGCATCTGGTGATTTCGGCACCACCATCTGATGCAGGCGATCCCGTGCTGAGGGTGATGGGCGATGAAATCGCGGCGCGTGCCGCGCAGTTCACATGGGCGGCCTATCTTTCGACAACGGGTGTTTATGGCGACCACCAAGGCGGATGGGTGGATGAGGCGGCGCCCTTGCAGCCTGCCGGTATTCGCGGGCAAAGGCGCGTGGATGCGGAAGCCGCGTGGTTGGCGATACCGGGACTTGCCGTTCATCTATTCCGGCTGGCTGGTATTTATGGGCCGGGGCGCAATGCGATTGTTTCTTTGCGGGAAGGATCAGCCCGGCGCGTGGTCAAGCAGGGTCAGGTTTTCAGCCGCATTCATGTGGAAGACATTGCCGGCGTGCTGGAGGCCTCGATGGCGCATCCGTCACCGGGGCGCGCCTACAATGTGTGTGATGATGAGCCCTGCCCGCCGCAGGATGTGATTAGCTATGCGGCTCGGCTTATCGGCGTGGAGCCTCCGCCTTTGGAGGATTTCGAGACGGCCGAGCTTTCGCCCATGGCCAAGAGTTTTTATGGCGAGAGCAAACGGGTTTCCAATGCGCGGGTGAAACGTGAGTTGGGCTATCGGTTTGTGTATCCGAGTTTCCGCGAGGGGTTGGCGGGGTTGGTGTAAGCCGACCCCGCGTCACGCACTGCCGATCAATATGCCGGTTAAGAACACCAAGAACCCGCCCGCCGCGATTTGCAGCGCGGCGCGCACGAAGGGGGTGTCCATATATTTGTAGCGGATATAGCTGATGGCCCAGAGTTCGAAAAACACCACCGCAATGGCGACCCAGGTGGCGGTTTGGAAATCGGGGATGAGATAAGGCAAGGTGTGGCCCAAGCCGCCGACTGCCGTCATAATGCCAGCCGCCGTTCCCCGGATGAAGGGATGGCCACGGCCTGTCAATTTGCCGTCATCTGAAAGCCCTTCGGCCAAGCCCATCGAAATGCCAGCACCCACAGAAGCGGCACAGCCGACAAGGAAGGTTTCCCATGTGTTGCCGGTGGCGAAGGCGGCGGCAAAAAGGGGGGCCAGGGTGGAGACAGAACCATCCATGAGGCCCACAAGCCCCGGCTGGATGACCTGAAGCAAGAACAGGCGGCGGGCGGCTTCGGCCTCATCCACGCGGGCATCGGCGGTCAAATGAGTTTCGCCGAGCTTGGCGGCCAAGGATTCATGGCCCTTTTCGGCGGCCGCCAGCGTTTCGAGCAGCTTCTTGATCTGCGGATCGCGGGCGTTTTCGGCAGCCGTTGCATAAAACCGCCAGGTTTCCAGCTCCATCACTTCGGCGCGCTTGCGCACGGTTTCAAGGTCGAGATGCTTCATGAGCCAAGCGGGCTGGTGGCGGACAAAGCCTGTCACATCCTCGCGCCGGATGAGGGGAATGAAATCACCGAATTTCTTGACATAAAGGCTGGTCAGCTTGCGGCGATGCTCATGTTCTTCCTCAGCCATATCGATAAAGACCTTGGCGGAAGCCGCAAAGCGGTCTTGCAGGGCGCGGGCAAAGGTCATGTAGGTGCGCGCATCGTCATCTTCGCTGGAAATGGCCAGCGCCAGGATTTCCTGTTCGGTCAGTTCGGAAAAGGCTTTCACCATGTGGGGCATCCTCGGTGTGGCTTTGGGGTGATTTTCAGCTTAGAATTATTCCAATCTACGGTCCAGCCCCCGGATTTGGATCGCTTGCCGCCTTGACCCCTTGGCCTGCCAATGCCAAACACGCCGCCATGACCGATCTCAGCCATATCCGTAATTTTTCCATCATCGCGCATATTGACCACGGCAAGTCTACGCTTGCCGACCGGATCATCCAATTATGCGGTAATGTCTCTGACCGCGAGATGAAGGACCAGATCCTCGACTCGATGGATATTGAGCGCGAGCGCGGCATTACCATCAAGGCCAATACCGTGCGGCTCGAATATAAGGCCAAGGACGGCAAGCAATATGTGCTGAATCTGATCGACACGCCGGGGCATGTGGACTTTGCCTATGAGGTGAACCGGTCACTGGCCGCCTGCGAAGGCTCGCTTCTGGTGGTGGATGCTTCCCAGGGGGTGGAAGCCCAAACCCTCGCCAATGTCTATCAGGCGATCAACAACCATCATGAGATCGTGCCCGTTCTCAACAAGGTGGATTTGCCCGCCGCCGAGCCCGAGCGCGTGCGCCAGCAGATTGAGGATGTGATCGGCATTGATGCTTCCGGGGCCGTTCCCATTTCCGCCAAGACGGGCATCGGGGTTCCGGATGTTCTGGAAGCCATCGTCAATCTGCTGCCGCCGCCCAAGGGGGATGCGACCGCACCCTTGAAGGCGTTGCTCGTTGATAGCTGGTATGACAGCTATCTGGGCGTTGTGGTTCTCGTTCGCATTATCGATGGGGAACTGAAAAAGGGCCAGCGCATCAAGCTGATGAGCACGGATGCGCATTATCTGGTGGAGCGCGTGGGCGTGTTCCGGCCCAAGCAGGAAATGCGCGCCTCATTGGGGCCGGGCGAAATTGGCTTTTTCACCGGCTCCATCAAGCAGGTGGCTGATACGCGCGTGGGCGACACGGTGACGGATGAAAAGCGCGAATGCGTGGAAGCTCTGCCTGGCTTCAAGCCCGCACAGCCTGTGGTGTTTGCCGGGTTCTTTCCTGTCGATGCCTCCAAATTCGAAGATTTGCGCGAAGCGATGGGCAAGCTGCGTTTGAATGATGCAAGCTTTTCCTATGAGATGGAAACTTCCGCCGCCTTGGGCTTTGGCTTCCGTTGCGGGTTTTTAGGATTGCTGCATCTGGAAATCATCCGCGAGCGCATTGAGCGTGAGTTCAATGTGGACATCATCACGACCGCGCCTTCGGTGATCTATCACATCAATATGCGCGATGGCACACAGATGGAGATGCATAATCCGGCCGATATGCCGGATGTGATGCAGATCGACAATATTGAAGAGCCGTGGATTGAGGCGACCATTCTGGTGCCGGATGAATATCTCGGCACCGTTTTGAAGCTTTGCGAGGACAGGCGCGGACGCCAGAAGCAGCTGACCTATGCGGGATCACGCGCCATGGTGGTTTATAATCTGCCGCTGAATGAAGTGGTGTTTGATTTCTATGATCGGCTGAAATCAGTGACACGCGGCTATGCGAGCTTTGACTATCATATCACCGGCTATGAGCAGGGTGATCTTGTGCGGATGGGCATTCTGGTGAATGCAGAGCCTGTGGATGCTTTGTCGATGGTGGTGCATCGGGCGCGCGCGGAACAGCGTGGGCGGGTGATGTGCGAAAAGCTCAAAGACCTCATCCCGCGTCATATGTTCCAAATCCCAATCCAAGCCTCCATCGGTGGCAAAATCGTGGCGCGTGAAACGCTTTCAGCCCTGCGCAAGGACGTGACGGCCAAGTGCTATGGTGGCGATATCAGCCGCAAGCGCAAGCTTCTGGATAAGCAGAAGGAAGGCAAAAAGAAGATGCGCCAATTCGGCAAGGTGGAGATTCCGCAGGAAGCGTTTATTGCGGCGTTGAAGATGGATGAGAATTGATTTTTTGACGAAGAAATAAAAAAGGCCGGAGTCTTTGCTCCGGCCTTTTTTTGTATCTGCTTTGTGGTCGATCAGATCGACTTGTTGATCCATTCCACCAGCTTGGTCTTGGGTGCGGCACCCACTTGCGTTGCCGCCACTTCGCCGCCCTTGAACAGCATGAGGGTGGGGATGCCGCGCACGCCATATTTGGAAGGGGTGCCGGGGTTTTCATCGATGTTGATCTTCACGATCTTCACCTTGCCGGCCATTTCCGCGGCAATTTCTTCCAGTGCGGGCGCGATCTGCTTGCAGGGGCCGCACCATTCGGCCCAGAAATCGACGATCACGGGCTCGGCGGAATTCAGAACATCGGCCTGAAATGAGCCATCAGAAACCTTGTGCGTGGCGGACATGGGGGAAGTCTCCGGTCAAATGAGGGGATTCGCTTGTGGGGAAGGTAGGTGGCCTCCCCCTTGGGGTCAAGGCAAGGGCTTCAGGGCACTTCCATGAAACGGGGGCCGTCGGTCCAGATGAGGGCGGTGCGGATGGTTTTTCCCGGAAAGAGCGGGGTGAGGGCGGCGCGATAGGCGGCAAGCTGGGCCAAATATTGTTGGGATACATCTTCAAGCCTGAAAGGTGGCGGTCGGTTGGTTTTGTAGTCAGCAATCAAAACTTCGGTTTGCGTGACCGCAAGCCTGTCAATGCGGCCCGACAAGGCTTGGCCTTCACCGATCAAAGCAGCAAGCGGCACTTCGGCCATGCTGCCGGGGGCAAAGACAGCTTCAAAGCCGGGGCTTGCCAAGAGCCGCAAGACTTCGCGCGCAATGTCTTGCGCTTCGGTTTCGGCAAGCTTCAGGCCTTTACGGGCGAGATAGCGGTGGCAAGCCTCGGCGCGGATTTCGGGGCCAAGTTCGGGCAGATATTGCAAAAGCGTGTGGATGATGGTGCCGCGCTTGAAGCGATCCACCGCGCCGGGGCTTGCCGGGGAATTGCCGATTTCTGCCGGATCAAGGCCAATGCGTGAAGGCGGCACCCAGATGGTTGATTTTTCCGCCGGCGGATGAATTGTGGCCCAAGCCGGTGGGGGCAAGCGGCCCATGATGATTTCGGTTTCTTCCAGCTTATCCTTGGCGGGCTTGTCTTGCTTGTTCTGTAGCCGCCAGACGGTTTGATCCTGCCAATCTGTCACTTCCTGCATATGCGGCTTCAGGCTTGTTTCGATATGGCTGTACCAACTTCCATCTTTCAAGTTCTTGGTGGCAGCGGCACCGGCAATATAGAGCCTGTCGGAAGCGCGTGTCATGGCGACATAAAGAAGGCGAGCATATTCCTCCTCCATGGCTTGGGCTTGGCGCTCATAAAGCTCAATGACAAGCTTTGCGCGCTTGGCTGAACGGGTGCGCCAGAGGGGAAGTTTTCCGTGCGTGTCCTCATGGAAATAGATTTTCGGCATCTTTTTGGCGTCGGGCTTTTCGCAAGTGTCCGGCAGGATGACGATATTGGCTTCCAACCCTTTGGCACCATGCACCGTCATCACGCGGATTTCACCACCGCCATGGTCCATGTCACGCTTGATTTCCGAAGCCCCCTGCTCCAGCCATGCGATAAAGCCGCCCAGAGATGGCGCGTGGTCGGTCTCGTAGTCGAGGCATTTGGCAAGGAAAGCATCCAGCGGTTCAGCAGCTTCCCCACCCAGATGATGCAGCAATCGTCCATAGGCCTTATCGCCAATCAGCACCTTGGTGAAAAATTCAAATGGGCTGAGGCTGGCGATGGATGCCCAAGCAGAAAGCTGCTCGGCTGCATGCGGATCATAGCTTTTGACTTGTTGCCACAGGCTTGCACTGCCGCGATCGGGTGCGATGGCTAAGAGGTCTTCGTCGGTGAGCCGCTTTTCAAGAAGCGGTGATTTGAGCAATGCCGCAAGCGACAGATCATCAGCCGGATTCAAGACAAAGCGCGCAAGGGCGATCAAGTCCAAAACACCGATATGGCTTGTGAGTTTCAAGCGATCCGCACCAGCGACGGGAAGGCCTGCCTGTTTCAGCGCATCGACGATGGCATCCATGAAGCTTGCACGGCCCTGCCCGCGCTGTCGCAAAAGGATGAGAATATCGCTGGGAGCGATGGGCCGGCCGCGCGAGGGCAATATCTCGCCACTTGCGATCCAATGCTTCACCGTTTGGGCGATGCGACGGGCCAACAAAAGACGCGGATGATCGGCAAGCTTGATCTGGGTGGGGGCTTGCCAAGCCGGGCGGTGTTCCTTGCCTTGCTTGAATAGCGGTTGCCATAATTCCACAAGGCCTTGCTGGCCTTCGCGGTGGGCCTGATGGGCCACCGGTGAAGGGGGCCCTGAGCGGTTCCACACAAAATCCACCGCTTGCAGCACCGGTGCGGTGGAGCGGAAGGAAAGGGCAAGCTCCACCGGGCGGAATTGTTTTTGCGCTTCCATGACGCTTTGCGCAAAATGGGCTTTCATCTCAGCAAATCTTTCGGGGTCAGCGCCCTGGAAGCTGTAGATCGATTGCTTTTCATCCCCGACGACAAAGATGGTGCGTGTCACATCGGGCCTGGCACCTGCACCGGAGAAAAATTCCTTGGTGAGATTGTCGATCACGCTCCACTGGTCGGGGCTTGTGTCTTGCGCTTCGTCAATCAGCACATGGTCAAGCCCGCCATCCAGCTTATAAAGCACCCATTCGCCATTGGCGGTGGAGAGCAAATGGCGTGCGCGTTCGATGAGGTCGTCATAGCCATATAGACCAAGCCTGCGCTTTTCTTGGGCAAAGCGATCCAGAATCGACTTGGCCAGATGCAGTAACGCGAGCGTGTTGGTGCGGGTGACCGCGGCATGGACGCGCGGTTCTACTTGATCAAAGCGGTGGCGTTCTTCTTCGGCGAAAGCACCAAGCGGGCCGTCGGCCAGTTTCTTCGCCATCAATTTCTGGCGCGGTTCGTCATCACCCTTGAGGAAGAAATCGGTTGCCGCGGCAAAGGCCGCATCGGCATCACTTGTGCGGGCAATCAATTCAGCGTGAACGGCTTGCCTTTGATCCGTGACGCCAGAGGCGAGCATGGCGACAGCGATATCACGCCAGCGCGCGGCATCCCTTCCTTCGTGCCAAGCCCTGCGGATGCTTGCCTCATCTTCATCCAAAGCCAGTTCCAGCGCGTCTGACAGACGCCCGAACAAGGCATCACCGGGCGTCATCTGGGCGATTTCTTTTTTCTTGGCCAGAAGATCGTTCAGCAATTCATCAAAGGCATCCGCGCCAGCGCGCGAGACAATGATTTCGAGGCTTTCAGCCAGTGCCTTATCTGTTCCGGATGCAGCTTCATCCAGCACGGCGGAACGGGCCTCAGCCAAAAGCTCGTTGGATCCTTGTTCATCCAGCACCGCGAAACCCGGCACCACACCCGCTTCCAGCGGAAACCGTTGCAGCAGGCGTTCACAGAAGGCATGGATGGTTTGGATTTTGAGGCCACCGGGTGTTTCCAGTGCCTGGGCGAAAAGACGGCGCGCGGCGGCATTGTCGAAGCGCGTCTCACCGGTCATTTCATGAACCGCTTGGGTCAGTTCATCATCGCCCATCGCGATCCAGCCGGAAAGCCGGTCAAACAGGCGGCGCGACATTTCACTGGCCGCAGCCTTGGTAAAGGTGAGGCAGAGAATGCGCGCGGGCTTGGTGCCGGAGAGTAGAAGCCGGATGACACGATCCACCAAGAGATAGGTTTTTCCTGAACCTGCATTGGCGGTAACCCAGACCGAGGCTTGGGGGTCGGATGCGCGGCGGTTGCGTTCCTGAAGCTGCGTCATGCGTCGGCATCCAATTGGGCAATCCATTCGGCATAGCGCGCCAGATGGTCATAATCGGCATAGCGCGTTTCATCTGGCAGCGGCAGATAGGGTTGGTCGGGCCGGGCATAATCTTCCAGAAGCTGGCGCAGGCCGGCAAAGCTTTCATCAGCAAGACCTGCCAATTGCTTCACCGGTTCCTTGATCTCACCGGCTGTCTCGGTGCCGGAAAGCTTCATATAGATGAAGGCTATCGCGATGCGGGTGCCTGCATCCTTAAAGCCGCCATGTTGCAAGAGCCAAGCTTCCAGCGGCAATTGCGGCGCCCTGCCTTCGGTGATGGCAGCGCCACTGGGCACCTGTCCGGTTTTATAGTCCAGAAGCCGGGTGGTGCCATCTTTGAGAATATCAATGCGATCGGCTCGGGCAGAAAGCGAATAGGTTTTATCCGCCAGGGTGAAGCTCGCCTCACCGCGTGTTTCTGCGATTTGGGTTTCCACATCCGCGCGCAGCTTTCTTTCTTCCTTGATGAACCATTGCGCGATGCGCTTGAATTGCGGCCACCAGAAACCATGCAATTGCTTATCAGCTGCCGCTTGGCGAAATTTTTCTTCACCACAGGCCAGCAGGTTTTCCAGCGCATTGTCACCCAATGGCCCCGGATGGCGTTTGGTGAACAGATCGATCGCATCATGAATGAGGGTGCCGCGATCGGCGGCATTATTCGCCGCCCCCACGGGCTTCAAGGGTTCGAGCTTGAGGATTTCACGGGCATAGAAGGCATAAGGATCACTGATGAGCTTTTGCACCTGCGTGACCGAGAATTTGGTCGGGCGCTTGGCAGGCTTAGGCTGGGGTGGGGCCAAGGTGGGAAGGGCAGGCATATCGAGGCCCAGCGCCTGTCGCAAAATGGTTTCATCGGGCTTGGCGAGGGCTTCCAGATCGGCTGCCTTCAAGAGCGCCTTCAGCCGCAAGAGCCAGCGTGAGGGCACCGCTGGCGTGCCATCGCGCTTGCGAGCCGATGAAAGCCAGATTTCTTCGCCCGAAAAGCCTTGCACGAAATCATGAGCTGTCAGGCCAATGCGCCGTTCCGGCAGCATCAGCCCCATGAGCTTCTTCATGGGCCGCGACAGCCACGGATCGGTTTCCGCTTCCTGCGGCCAGACGGTTTCGTTGAGGCCACCCAGAATCATCACATCGGCTGTCACCAGACGCGCTTCGAGAAGGCCGTAAACGGCAAGGCGCGGATGGCTGACACGGCGTGAGCGCAATGGGGTGGCGGCAAGCTCGCCCGTGATGAGGGCAAGGTAATCGACCCCGCGCAAAAGCGGGGCAGAGACGGCGGCATTGGTGAGGTTCTGAAACAGAAGCGACAAGGCCTCGCCCGCATCGCCATGCCAGAGCGCATCTGCACTGGCAGCTTCCTCAGCGGCGCGCAAATGATCGGTGAGAAGTGTTGCAAGTGTGCTTTCGCCTGCCATTGTTTTGGCAAGGTTTTGTAGGCTTGCCGCAATTTTGCGAGCCAAATCGGTGGCATGGCCCCAATCCGAATCGCTCAGGCGTTTCAAGGCGGGGTGTGCGCGCTTGTCGGCTTTCGCCTTGGCGGCACTGGTGGTGAGGAAGGTTTCCAGCGCAAGAAAATTTTCAGGTGCGCGCACGCCACGCAAGCAAAGATCGATGACGGCGGCTGCGGTTTGGCGAGCCTTTTCAGCCATGCCGAAGCTTGCCAGTGGATGCCGGGTCAGCGCCACCAAGGCTTGCGCGTCGAGCGGTGTTGCGGCGGCTTCCAGCAACAGGCGCAAGAGGCTTGCTTGGGCTGCGCGCGCCAAGGGCTCGCCTGCGGTATCATCAAGCTCAATGCGCCAGCGGGAAAGCTCGGCTTTTACACGACGGGCGAGATTGCGGTCTGGGGTCACCAGGGCAGCGGTGCGGCCTTTTGTTTCCAGCGTGGCGCGCATGAGAAAGGCAATGGCGGCGGCTTCTTCACGCGTGTCTGGCACTGGCAAGAGGTGAATGCCCTGCATGGCTTGCGCCAGCTGCTTTTCTTGGTCCTTCAGCGCGTGACGCCAATGATCGGTCTTATCCGAAGGCCGCATCAATTCGCTGAGCAGGAATTCACGCGCTGGACCACCGGGCCTGCGCGCAAGACCAGGCAGAAGTGCGACTTCACCACGCACCGCTCCCATATGTTTGAGCAAGTGATAAAGGCCCCATTGGGGATGCTGCTGCTGGTCTTTATCATTGTCCTTGGCTCCGAGTGTTTGCCAAGAAGCCTCATCCAGATGCAGGTCAAGACCAGGAAGTACGACAGCACCTTGTGGCAGGCGGGCGATCACTTTGAGCAATTCGGCGGTGGCGGGAATGGAGCCTGTTGAGCCTGCGGCAATGACGGGGCCGGAAGGCGGGGCCAGCGACAATCTTTCAGCTTGCGCGCGGATGGCCAGAGAGCGACGTTTGCCAGCCCCCATCAGCCCCAAGCGTTCCAGCGCACGCGGCAGCTCAACGCGCAAAATGGCGAGAAAGCCGATCAGTGCCTCGCGGTGCATGGGATATTCGGGGCCAGCCAAATCCTTCAATTTGTCGAGGGAGATTTCCTCCATCTCGAAATTATCCAGAAGCTTGGCGAGGCTTTTGGCCATGAGCAGGCACATGCCGGGAGAGGATTCCAGCGTTTGGGCGAGGTCTTCCAAGGGATTGGCCTTGGCCCAATCGGCAATGAGGCGCGCCAGTAAGAACTGGCGTTCGAAAGCAGAGATGGCCGGTGCCATGTCCTCACCACCCGCACCGGGCAAGGGTTCGGCAAAGGCGAGTTCTTCTTCATCCACATCACCCAACGGACAAATGCGCGGCAAAAGGCGCGAGCTGTTGGCACCTTCATCGAGGAAGGCTTGCGCAAGGGCGCGCGCGGCGCGTCTTGTCGGCAGATAGATCGTCCAGCGCGGCAAATCGAGGGGGCCGGGGGCGGGGGTATCGGGCAATGGAAATCCGCCCGCCAGAATGGCGCGGGCGAGAGCGCGCAAGAAGGGTACGTCTGGCGGTATGGTGAAAAGGCGGGGCACGGGGCCAGACATCAGATTTCCTTCAGCACGGCTTCAGCCGGTGCGATGGCTTGCGGGGTTCCCACATGCAGCCAGCGCCCATCATGGCGAAGGCCAAAGAGGCGACCGTTTGCGAGTGCCTTGTCCCACAATCGGTTCATTGAAAATGCGCCTTCTGGTGCATCTTTGAAAAGAGACGGCCTGACAAGATAGGCACCGGCAAAAACAAAGGGTGCCACATGCGGGCCTTGGCGGCGCGAAAGCCTTCCTTGCGTATCCATCGTGAAATCACCACGGCCTTCATAGCCCACACTTGCGGGAAGCGTGCTGAGCAAGAGCAGGCAATCCATCTCATCGGTGAACCGCTGGGCCAAGCGGGATAAGGCCGGTTCAGCACCTTCAGTCCAGAAGGAATCGCTGTTGAGGAC
>CAJBCQ010000070.1 GCA_903951595.1 uncultured Hyphomicrobiales bacterium
AGATTGATATGCCTTTATGCAACCTGAGGATTAACTATAAATGAATACAACTTTACATTTTCACGATCGCGTGATGAACCCACCGCCCAGCACGGCGGCACCCGCACCTTCACCGGCATAAAACACGCAAGCCTGCCCCGGTGAAATAGCTGCCTCTGCCGCGCCCAACCAAATGCTCGCTTGGCCAGCATCCACCCGAAGCTCAGCGGCAACGGCAGGTCGGGCCGAGCGGATTTTGACAAACACATCGCGCCGCAAACCATCCGTCAGGGCAGCCTCCCCCAACCAGTTCACATCCTTCAGCGGCACCTGTCGCTGCGCCAGCGAAGCCTTCGGCCCAGCCACCACCCGCCGCTTGGGCGCATCAATCCGCAGCACATATAAAGGCTCACCAGAGCCTGAAAGCCCAAGCCCGCGCCGCTGGCCCACGGTGAAATGAATGATGCCCTGATGCTGGCCCAGAACGCGCCCCTGCTCATCCACAACGTCACCCGGTTCAGCCGCTTCCGGGCGCAATCGCGTAATCACATCAGCATATTTGCCTTCTGGCACAAAGCAGATGTCCTGGCTGTCGGGCTTATCGGCAATCTCCAAGCCCATCGCGGCAGCGAGCTTTCGGGTTTCAGATTTCACCAAACCGCCCAAGGGAAAGCGCAACAGATCAAGCTGGGCTTGCGTGGTGGCAAACAGAAAATAGCTCTGGTCACGCGCCATGTCGGCAGGCGTCAGCAAGGCGCGATGGCCATCCTTGCGCGCGGCACTGGTTACATAATGGCCCGTGGCCAGCGCCGAAGCACCCAGATCCGCCGTGCGCTCCAAAAGATCGGAGAATTTCACCGTCTGATTACAGCGAACGCACGGGATCGGCGTTTCGCCGCGCAAATAACTATCCGCGAAATCATCCATCACCGCCTGTTTGAAGCGGCTTTCGAAATCGAGCACATAATGGGGAATGTCCAATGCCGCCGCCACGCGGCGCGCATCGTGGATATCTTGGCCGGCACAGCAGGCACCCTTGCGCCGGATGGCTTCCCCGTGGTCATAAAGTTGCAGGGTAATGCCCAGAACATTATATCCGGCAGCCTTTAACAGCCCCGCCACAACCGAAGAATCCACCCCGCCAGACATGGCCGCAACAACCCGATGCTGCGCGGGATCACCCGGCAGGTCCATGGCCGCGCGAACCGCAGCAATCGTTTCATCGTCCAGTTGCAGCTTCATTCTCATCATCGCCTATATGGGGTGCGCCATGCCCTTCGGTAAACCCCAAAACGGGGCCAGTGTCATGATTTGACGCAACCTTGGCCCCCCTGTTCGTGAATTATTCGCTTTTGCTTAGGTGTTCTTTAAACCGCAAAGGGTAGCTTTCATGCAAGTTAGTTCCGCGTAATTTTGTGTCAGGTTCAGCGTATGAGCGGTCAGTTGCGTTCCAGAGTAAGCTATGTCATCGGGCCCGATGGCAGTCCCCTCACAATCGCCGATCTGCCCCCGCCGCAAACCCGCCGCTGGGTCATCCGGCGCAAGGCAGAAGTGGTGGCCGCCGTGCGCGGCGGCCTTTTGAGCCTCGAAGAAGCCTGCGGACGCTACACCCTCACCGTGGAAGAATTCCTGGGCTGGCAGATTTCGATCGACCGCCACGGCCTTGCTGGCCTGCGCACCACGCGCATCCAGCATTATCGTGACTAATCAGGCTTCAGACTGCAATCGAGCATGTCTAGGTAATCGCCCGGCGCCCTGAAAAGGGTTCGCCGGGTTTTTGCCGTCTAGCGGCTCAGGGACTAGAGCCCCGGCAACAAAACTGCTAACAACCCGCTCCATGAACAATTCACCGCAAGAACACGCCATCGACCCGCGCAACGCGAATATCCTGATTTCCATCAATGGCAATCTGGTGCCGCGTGCCGAGGCCACCGTTTCGGTATTCGACTCAGGCTTCATCCTCGGCGATGGCGTCTGGGAAGGTCTACGCATGCATAAAGGCGGCGTCGCCTTTCTGGGCCAGCACATAGAGCGGCTCTATGAAGGTGCCAAGGCCATCTACATGGATATCGGCATCCGCCCGGCGGAACTGAAAAAGCGCCTGTTCGATTGCTTGGCCGCCAACAACATGACCGACGGGGTGCATATCCGCCTCATGGTCACACGCGGTGTCAAGGCAACACCCTATCAAGACCCGCGCGTCACCATCTCGCCTGCCACCATCGTCATCATTCCGGAATACAAAAACCCCAAGCCGGAAAGCTTCCAAAAGGGCCTGCGCCTATTCACGGTGCACGTGCGGCGAGGCTATCCAGATGTGCAGGACCAGAAGCTCAACTCACATTCCAAACTCAACTGCATCACGGCTTGCATCCAAGCGGCCAATGCTGGTTATGATGAAGCCTTGATGCTCGATCCGCACGGCTTTGTTGCCACCTGCAACTCCACTCACTTCTTCATCGTGCGCCGTGGTGAGGTTTGGACTTCCACGGGTGAATATTGCATCCCCGGCATCACCCGCGGCAACATCATCCGCGTGTGCCGTGAAGCCGGCATCACGGTGCGCGAAAAATCCTTTTCGCTTTATGATGTCTACGGTGCCGATGAAGCTTTCGTCACCGGCACTTTTGCTGGCTGCACGCCTGTGCGCGTGGTCGATGGCCGCCCCGTGTGCCATCCGCTTTCTGAATCAACCGAATGGCAAGGCCCCGGCCCCATGGTTCAACGCATTTCCAAACTCTACAAGGAACTCTGCGATCGCGAGTCTGAACGCGCATGAGTGGCCCCGTCACCCATATCGCCATGTGGTCAGGCCCGCGCAACATCTCAACCGCGATGATGTATTCCTTCGGCAACAGGCCGGATTGCCATGCTTGGGATGAGCCCTTCTATGCCTTCTCGCTCAAACAGCGCGGCAATGATCATCCCATGCGTGATGAAATCATCGCCGCCCATGAAAGCGACTGGGGCAAGCTCGTGGCTGCATGTCTTGGCAACCCGCCGGGTGGCAAGACAGTGTTCTATCAAAAGCACATGACGCATCACATGCTGCCAGGCTTTGACAGAAGCTTTGCCAAAAAGCTCACCAACGCATTTCTGATCCGCGATCCCGCGCGCGTGCTTGCCAGCTACGCCAAGAAATGGTCCGGCTCCGAAATCACGCTCACGGATATTGGCTTTGCCGAGCAGATGCAGATTTTCGATTCTGTCGCCGATGATCTGGGCCACGCGCCACCGGTGGTGGATTCAGACGACATCCTGCGCAATCCGCGCGCGGTTCTATCAAAGCTCTGTGAAAGCCTGAACATTCCCTTCGCTGAGGAAATGCTGCAATGGAACGCCGGGCCGCGTGAATTTGACGGTGTCTGGGCGTCCCATTGGTACAATGCGGTCTGGGCTTCAACTGGCTTTGAAGCGCCCAGTGAGAACCCATCGGCAAAATTGCCTGATGCGTTACGGCGGGTGGAAGATCAAGCCCGCCCGCTTTATGAAAAACTGAAAGCGAACGCGCTCAGCGCATAAGCGAAACGGTGGCCGCGGAAGCCGAAGGCACACTGCGCGTGTCGGTCTTTTCAGCAGCCAGTTCCAAACGGCCCAGTTCAGCTTCCTCATCCGAATAAGCCAAACGCACTTCGGCCAGCTGGTCATTCAGATCAGCCACAGAGGCCAAAAGATTATCGCGCCGCGCGCGGGCCGCCTTGGCGGTGGTGGGATAATTGAAATGCTCAGGGTCGGTAACGCCGCTTCTGGCTTCTTCCGCGCTGATCAGCGCATCCAGATCGTCTTGTTTACGCAGGAATTCCGCGATCATGGATTCAAGGCCCATGGCCTGACGCTGCCGTTCTTGAAGTTTGAAGCGGGCCAGCCGCAGCAGGGTATCACGCGATCGCATGGGCATTGCCTCTTTCACTCAACCGACAAAAAGCGCCCTTCACGACGCCGGGGATTCTATTCGAAGCCATCCGAATCAATTACACAGAAGATTCGGCCCTTCGCAGAGGCATCATGGACCATCCGGCTTAAAGGCTGGTAAACCCTGCAAACTCTGTGAAAGAACCGGATCTGCAAATTGAAGGTTGGCCCTAACGGCCATCTGCAACCACCGGACTGCCAAAGCCTTACCGCCAAAAAAGCGAAATTCAGGTGAAAAGCAACCGGAGTGAATTGCAAGATCAGGTTTTGTTAACCTTTGTCGGCCTATCTTGGCCATCAAGGTTAATGAAGTTGAGATTTGCGGGCAGCTCCAATTCGGTGTGCCTGTAACGCTAAGGGGATAAAGCATGCGTGTGCTTCTGATCGAAGATGATGTGGCAACGGCCCAGAGCATTGAGCTCATGCTGAAGTCCGAAGGCTTCAACGTATATGGCACCGACCTGGGCGAGGAAGGTGTCGATCTGGGCAAGCTTTATGATTACGACATCATCCTGCTCGATCTGAACCTGCCCGACATGTCCGGCTATGAGGTTCTCAAAACTCTGCGTGTCGCCAAGATCAACACCCCCATCCTCATTCTCTCCGGCCTTGCCGGCATTGAAGACAAGGTGAAGGGTCTGGGCTTCGGTGCCGACGATTATATGACAAAGCCTTTCCACAAGGATGAGCTGGTCGCCCGCATCCATGCCGTTGTGCGCCGCTCAAAGGGCCATGCCCAATCCGTCATCACCACTGGCGATCTTGTCGTCAATCTCGATACGAAAACGGTCGAAGTCGCTGGCCAGCGCGTGCATCTGACCGGCAAAGAATATCAGATGCTAGAACTGCTCTCGCTCCGTAAGGGCACCACGCTGACCAAGGAAATGTTCCTGAACCACCTTTATGGCGGCATGGACGAACCGGAACTGAAAATCATCGACGTGTTCATCTGCAAGCTGCGTAAGAAGCTCGCCCATGCCACGAT
>CAJBCQ010000071.1 GCA_903951595.1 uncultured Hyphomicrobiales bacterium
CATTCGGGCGCGCGTGGTTCACCGGCCCAGATGAAGCAGCTTGCTGGCATGCGCGGCCTCATGGCCAAGCCATCGGGTGAGATCATCGAAACGCCGATCATCTCGAACTTCAAGGAAGGTCTCACCGTGTTGGAGTACTTCAACTCCACCCACGGCGCCCGTAAGGGTCTGGCCGACACCGCGCTCAAGACGGCAAACTCGGGCTACCTCACCCGCCGTCTCGTCGACGTGGCGCAGGACGCCATCATCTCGGAAACCGATTGCGGCACCGATGCCTTCATCACCGCGCGTCCCATCGTGGATGCGGGCGAAATCATCGCTTCTCTCGGCACACGAGTTCTGGGCCGCACCGCGGCTGAGGATGTCGTTGATCCGTTGACGGGCGAGCTGATTATCAAGGCCGGCAATGAAATGCTCGAAGAGCATGTCGAGAAGATCGAGAAGGCTGGCTTTAGCGAGCTTCGCATCCGCTCGGTGCTAACCTGCGCCACCAAGTTTGGTGTCTGCGGCAAGTGCTATGGCCGTGATCTTGCGCGTGGCACCCCGGTTAACATGGGTGAAGCTGTCGGCGTCATCGCCGCGCAGTCCATTGGTGAACCGGGAACCCAGCTCACCATGCGTACCTTCCCCCTTGGCGGCACCGCCCAGGTGCTTGACCAGTCCTTCGTGGAATCCGCGCAGGAAGGTGTCGTGCGTATCGCCAACAAGAACGTGGTGAAAGACTCCTCCGGCAAGCTCATCGTCATGGGCCGCAACGTCGCCGTCGAAGTTGTTGACCCCAAGGGCAATGTGCGCGCTACCCACAAGATGGTCTATGGCACGCGCTTGTTCGTGGACGAGGGCGATCAGGTTAAGCGCGGCACCAAGATTGCCGAGTGGGACCCCTACACCCGTCCGATCATGACGGAAGCCGACGGCACGGTCGAATATGAAGACGTCGTGGAAGGCGTGTCCGTTGTGGAGGCGGCTGACGAAGCCACCGGCATCACCAATCGCGTCATCATCGATTGGCGTTCAAGCCCGCGTGGCTCTGACCTCAAACCTGCTCTTGTCGTGAAGGGCAAGGATGGCTCGGTGCAGAAGCTCACCCGTGGTGGTGAAGCCCGTTACCTCCTGTCAGTCGATGCCGTTCTGTCGCTCGATCCGGGCACAGCCGTGAAGGCAGGTGATGTTCTGGCGCGTATCCCGCTCGAAAGCGCCAAGACCCGTGACATTACGGGTGGTCTGCCGCGCGTGGCCGAACTGTTCGAAGCCCGCCGCCCCAAAGATCACGCGATCATCGCGGAACTCTCGGGTCGCGTGGAATTCGGGCGCGACTACAAGAACAAGCGCCGCATCCGCATCGTGCCCGCTGACGAGACGATCGAACCGGTGGAATATCTCATTCCCAAGGGCAAGCATCTTCCCGTTCAGGAAGGCGACTTCATCGAAAAGGGTGAGTATATCCTCGACGGCCATCCCGCGCCGCATGACATTCTGGCCATCAAAGGCGTGGAGGAACTGGCTTCCTATCTCGTCAATGAAATTCAGGAAGTCTACCGTTTGCAGGGCGTGAACATCAACGACAAGCACATCGAAGTGATTGTCCGCCAGATGTTGCAGAAGGTGGAAGTCTCGGTTGTCAACGACAGCCCCTATCTGCCGGGCGAGCAGGTTGACCGCATCGAGTTCCGTGAGAACACGGAAAAGCTCATTGCGGAAGGCAAGACTCCGGCCGTGGGCACCCCCGTTCTTCTGGGCATCACCAAGGCCAGCTTGCAGACCCGCAGCTTCATCTCGGCGGCCTCCTTCCAGGAAACGACGCGCGTCCTCACCGACGCCGCCGTCAATGGCAAGATCGATACGCTTGAAGGCCTGAAGGAGAATGTCATCGTCGGCCGTCTGATCCCTGCCGGCACCGGCGGCATGCTCGCCCGCTTCAAGCAGATCGCCGACAAGCGTGACGGCCTGATTCTGGAAGAGCAGGCCAAGGACAACGACAAGCTCAGCGCGGCCGAGTGATCAGCGCCTAATCTAACGAAAGGAAGGCCCGGTGAGCGATCGCCGGGCCTTTTTCATATTCGAGCCGAGTTTTGGCCCGCTGGGCGCTAGGCAACGACTCATCGCTGGGTGCACGTAAGAATCGCCATGCAATCTCCCCGCGAATCTCAGATCAGCCGTTCAATGTCGTGCGCTTTTGGCTTTTGCGGCAGCCAATGAAAGGGATTCGGAATTGGCTGGGATGTGTAATGCAACCGGTAAACAGCCTGAAATTGAAGCAAATTCATCTGAAAATCCGGTTTAACCTCAAAAAAACAGTGATTTAGGCCCGTTTTCGCCGTGAAATTTTATTAGTCAAACGGGGTTGACGAGCAGGGGTGTGATGGGTATGTTCCGCCCGTCTTTCAAGCACAGGCAGTAGGGCTGTTACGGCACTAAACGCTGTGGGAAAGCAAGCAGAACAGGATCAGGTCATGATCTCGGGGTGAAAATCCTGCGATCCTCTGGTTTTGATGGCACTGGGCACCGGAGAAATCCATCGTGCTGCGGTGCTCTCGATTTTGTGCGTTCTATTCCGGGGCGCATTTCACTGTTGTTTTCACCGAAGGTTAGAGCAAGGCCACATGCCGACGATTAACCAGCTCATTCGCAAGCCCCGCACGGTTCCGTCTTACCGGAACAAAGTGCCGGCTATGCAGGCTTGCCCGCAGAAGCGTGGCGTTTGCACGCGCGTTTACACCACAACCCCGAAGAAGCCGAACTCGGCGCTTCGCAAAGTTGCGCGTGTCCGCCTGACAAATGGCTTCGAAGTCACAAGCTACATTCCCGGCGAAGGTCACAACCTTCAGGAACACTCCGTGGTCATGATCCGTGGCGGTCGCGTCAAGGATCTTCCCGGTGTTCGTTATCACATCATTCGTGGCGTTCTCGATACGCAGGGCGTCGTCAAGCGCCGCCAGCGTCGTTCGAAGTACGGCGCGAAGCGTCCCAAGTAATCTGGAGCTGATCACATGTCGCGTCGCCATAGCGCCGATAAGCGGGAAATCAATCCGGATCCGAAGTTTGGGGATCTGGTCGTTTCCAAGTTCATGAACAACCTGATGGTTGACGGTAAAAAGTCCGTCGCCGAAACGATTGTCTACGGTGCGTTTGATCGCATCGTCGCCAAGTCGAAGCAGGAACCCCTTCAGGTGTTCCATCAGGCGCTCGACAACGTGGCTCCGGCCATTGAAGTGCGTTCACGCCGCGTCGGTGGTGCCACCTATCAGGTGCCGGTCGAAGTGCGTACCGAACGCCGTCAAGCTCTCGCAATTCGCTGGCTGATTACCGCAGCCCGCGCTCGTAACGAAAACACCATGGTGGATCGCCTTTCGGGTGAACTCATGGACGCCGCAAGCAATCGCGGCTCGGCTGTCAAGAAGCGTGAAGATACCCATCGTATGGCAGAGGCGAACCGCGCCTTCTCGCACTACCGCTGGTAATATTAAGCGCTTTAAGGAAACTGGATCATGGCTCGCGCTCACGAACTCAAAGACTACCGTAACTTCGGCATCATGGCTCACATTGATGCTGGCAAGACGACGACGACAGAGCGCGTGCTTTACTACACCGGCAAGAGCCACAAGATCGGTGAAGTGCATGACGGTGCTGCCACCATGGACTTCATGGAGCAGGAACAGGAACGCGGCATCACCATCACCTCGGCTGCCACCACCTGCATCTGGAACAACCATCGCCTGAACATCATCGACACGCCCGGCCATGTCGACTTCACCATTGAGGTTGAGCGTTCGCTTCGCGTTCTCGACGGTGCAGTTTGCGTGCTGGACTCCAACCAGGGCGTTGAGCCGCAGACGGAAACCGTGTGGCGTCAGGGCGACAAATATAACGTGCCGCGCATCGTGTTCTGCAACAAGATGGACAAGACCGGCGCTTCTTTCGAACAGTGCCTGAAAGACATCCGCGAGCGCCTCGGTGCGCGTCCGGTTCCGATCCAGTGGCCGATTGGCGCTGAAAGCGATTTCAAGGGTCTCGTGGACCTCGTCCGCATGAAGGCCGTTGTGTGGGAAAACGAAGCGCTCGGTGCCAATTTCCACGACGAAGAAATTCCCGCCGACCTGCTTGAAACCTGCGTTCAGGCCCGCGCTGAGATGATCGAAGCTTGCGCTGAGCTTGATGATCAGGCGATGGACGACTATCTGAACGGCAAGGAGATGAGCAACGAGACCATTAAGAGGCTCCTCCGTAAGGCGGTTCTGAACGCCTCATTCTTCCCGGTTCTCTGCGGCTCGGCTTTCTAGAACAAGGGCGTCCAGCCGCTTCTCGACGCGGTTGTTGATTATCTTCCTTCCCCCCTCGACCGTCCGGCCATTAAGGGCATCGACGTGAAGACCGGTGGCGAAACCACCCGCGTTTCTTCCGACAGCGAACCGCTTTCCATGCTGGCTTTCAAGCTCATGGATGACCAGTACGGCATTCTCACTTTCTGCCGCATCTATTCCGGCAAGCTGGAAAAGGGCACCACGCTTCTCAATTCCACCCGCGACAAGTCTGAGCGTGTGGGCCGCATGGTGCTCATGCACGCCAATTCGCGCGAAGAAATCGCTGAAGCGCATGCGGGCGACATCGTTGCGCTCGTTGGCCTCAAGGACAGCCGCACCGGCGACACGCTGTGCGATCCTGCCAAGCCGGTGATCCTCGAAAAGATGGAATTCCCTGAGCCCGTCATCGAAATGGCTATTGAGCCCAAGACGAAGGCTGACCAGGAAAAGATGGGCGTCGCCCTCCAGAAGCTCGCTGCTGAAGATCCCTCATTCCGTGTCATGACGGATGTCGAGTCCGGCCAGACCATCATCAAGGGCATGGGCGAACTTCATCTTGATATTAAGGTCGATATTCTGCGCCGTACCC
>CAJBCQ010000072.1 GCA_903951595.1 uncultured Hyphomicrobiales bacterium
GAACGGGCTTTCGAACACGCCAAACAATGGAGCGTAGACCGCAGCCAATTCGGCCAGCAAATCGGCAAATTCCAAGGCGTATCCTTCAAGCTCGCCGATATGGCTACAGAAATCAAAGCCTCGCTGCTGCTCACACTCGAAGCCGCCTGGAAATTCGACCAGAAAACGGTGGAAGACATGGATATGGCCATGGCCAAGCTCAAAGCCACGGAAACACTTGCCATGGTGGCCGATGAAGCCATCCAGATTCATGGCGGCATGGGCCTCATGAGCGAGCTTCCCCTCGAACGCATCTGGCGCGATGCGCGCGTAGAGCGCATCTGGGAAGGCACCTCCGAAATCCAACGCCACATCATCTCCCGCGCCCTGCTGCGCCCACTCGGCGGTTGATGATGACCCGCAATCTCTCCCGCCTGCTATTCCCCAAATCCATCGCCTTTATCGGCGGTGGCGAATGCAACGTGGCCGTTGCCAAATCAAAAGCCTTGGGCTTTGAAGGCCCGCTCTGGCCCGTCAACCCCAAACGCCCCGAACTCGGCGGCATCGCCACCGTTGCCACACTGGCGGATCTGCCCGGCATTCCCGATGCCGCCTTCGTGGCGGTCAAGCGCGAACCCACTATCGAAATCGTGCGGGAACTCAGCCAAATGGGCTGCGGCGGCGCGGTCATCTATGCCGCAGGCTTTGCCGAAACCGGTGATGCCCATTTGCAAAAGGCCCTGCTCGAAGCCGCCAATGGCATGCCCCTCATGGGCCCCAATTGCTATGGCTATGTGAACTACCTCGCCAAAGCCGCTCTCTGGCCGGATGAACATGCCGGCAAGCCCCTTGCCCGCGGTGTCGCCGTCCTCACCCAATCCGGCAATATCGGCGTCAACTTCACCATGACACGCCGCGGCCTGCCACTCGCGGGCGTTTTCACGCTTGGCAATCAGGCCGATGTTGACATCGCCACCATGATTGAAGCCTTCGCCGAAGATGATCGCATCTCGGCCATCGGCCTGCATATCGAAGGCCTGCCCGATGTGGCGCGTTTCGCTGAAGCCGCAGCCCGTGCCCGTAAAGCGGGCAAGCCCATCGTGGCGCTGAAAACCGGAAGCTCCGAACAAGGAGCCAAAGTCGCCATGAGCCACACCAGCTCACTGGCCGGATCAGACAGCCTTTACACCGCCCTGTTCGATCGCTTCGGCGTGGCCCGCGTCCACTCCGTCACCGAATTTATCGAGACCTTGAAATTCCTCCACCATGGCGGCCCCACAAAAGGCACGCGCCTTGTGTCCATGTCCTGTTCGGGTGGTGAAGCTGCTTTGGTCGCCGATATGGCCGAGCCGAAGGGTGTTACCTTCCCCCCCTTCAATGAGGCAACCAAGCCCAAAGTCGCCGCCACCCTCAATGAATATGTCGCCATCGACAACCCGCTCGATTATCACACCTTCATCTGGAACCAACCGGAGAAGCTCGAAGCCACCTTTTCGGCCGTGCTGTCCGGCGGTTTCGATGTTGGCCTCGTGATCCTCGACATCCCCACCGCTCCCGGCACCAGCGGCGCAAGCTGGGAAGTCACCGCCCGCGCGCTGGCGAAAGCTGCCACGCAAACGGGCGCCCGCGCGGCCATGGTGGCAACCCTTCCCGAATGTCTGCCCGAACATATCGCCGCCGAAATGTCCGCCGCAGGTGTCGCCCCCATGGCGGGCCTCGATGATGCCCTGTCGGCCTTCGCCCACGCCGCCAAGATCGGTGCCAATTGGGCCGGTGCCGATCCGCTACCGCTGAGCCCCGCAAAACTCATCCATGCACCCCTAGCCGACATCACCGAGCGCGAAGCCAAGGTGATGCTGCAAGCCTACGGGCTTGAAACCCCGCAAGGCCTCGTCTGCGCGCCCGAACAGGCAGCAACCCAAGCCGAAAAACTGGGCTTCCCCGTCACCGTCAAAGCCTCCAGCGTCAGCATCGCCCATAAAACCGAAGCGGGCGGCGTGGCACTGAACCTGCGGGATGCCGCCGCCGTCCGCCAAGCCTCCCGCCGCATGGCGAAGCTGGCCGATGAAGTGCTGGTTGAACGCATGGTCAAAGGCACCGTCACCGAACTCATCATCGGCATCACCAGCGATGAACAATTCGGCCAAGCCCTCGTCATCGGCGCAGGCGGCATCTTCACCGAACTGTTGCGTGATAGCGTCACGCTCATTCTGCCCGTCACCGACACGCAGATTGACCAAGCCCTCAGCACGCTCAAAATCGCCAAGCTGATTGATGGTTTCCGCAATCGTTCCGGCGATCGGCAAGCCGTCATCCGCGCCATCTCTGCCGTCGCCGCTTTCGCGCAAGCCAATCTCACGACATTGGAAGAACTCGACGTAAACCCCCTCATGGTGCTACCACCCGGTGAAGGTGCAATCGCCGTGGACGCGCTCATCCGCATGCGGAAAGGTAAAAGCAAATGACAGACGCCATCAAAACGCAACGCCGCGGCCGCGTGCTGGAAGTCACGATTGATCGGCCCAAAGCCAACGCCATCGATGCCGCCACCTCGCGCATCATGGGCGACATCTTCGCCAATTTCCGCGATGACCCGGAATTGCGCTGCGCCATCCTCACCGCCACCGGCGAAAAGTTCTTCTGCCCCGGCTGGGACCTGAAAGCCGCTGCGGCTGGTGAAGCGCCGGATTCTGATTATGGTGTCGGCGGCTTTGGCGGCTTGCAGGAATTGCCCGGCCTCAACAAACCCGTCATCTGCGCAGTCAATGGCTTGGCCTATGGCGGCGGCTTCGAAATCGCCATCTCCTGTGATCTCATTCTGGCGGCGGAACATGCCAGTTTTGCACTGCCCGAAATCCGCTCTGGCACGCTGGCCGATGCCGCCACCATCAAGCTGCCCCGCCGCATTCCCTATCACGTGGCGATGGACCTGATCTTCACAGGCCGCCGCATGGATGCAGCTGAAGCCCACAAATGGGGCATCGTGAACGAAATCCTCGCCGCCGACCAACTCATGCCCCGCGCGCGCGAACTGGCCGACATGCTGGCCGGTGGCCCGCCCCTCGTTTTCGCCGCCATCAAAGAAACCCTGCGCGAAACCTCGCACCTTCCCGTGCAGCAAGCCTTCAACATGGTCACCAAACGCAAGCTGCCCACGGTAGACAAGCTCTATTCCAGCGAAGACCAACTCGAAGGCGCCAAAGCCTTTGCCGAAAAGCGCGATCCAGTTTGGAAAGGTCGCTGATCATGAGCAAGAACATCTTCCATGAAACCTACCAACAACGCCCCTTCTGGTGGGATACTTACGACCCCAACATGGGCGATGCGGCCCAAGCCAATGTGCCCAAATCCGCCCGCGTGTGCATCATCGGTGCCGGCTATGCCGGGCTTGCTGCTGCCCTTGAACTGGCCCGCCACGGCCATGACAGCGTCGTGCTGGATGCGCAGATGCCGGGCTTTGGTGGTTCCACCCGCAATGGCGGCATGGTGTCGGGCGGTGTCACCATCGGCAAACGCTATTCCGGCACCAATTCGCAAGATGAAATGAAGCTTCTGCTCTCGGATGCCGCCGACAGTTTCTCCACCATCGAACGCCTCATCCAAGACGAAAACATCGACTGCGAATGGCGCAAAACTGGCCGCCTCGTTATGGCGTGGACCCCTTCCCACCGCCGCGCGATGGAAAAGAAACTCGCAGGCCTGAATGAACACGCCCATTCCGGCGCGCGCCTGTTCATGCCCGAAAACCAGCGCGAACATATCGGCTCGGATTATTACTATGGCGGCATGCTGGTAGACCGCTCGGCCCATCTGCATCCGGCCAAATATTTCGCAGGCCTCATGGCCGCTTGCGCCCGCCACCCCTCTATCACCATCTGCGGCAAAGCCCCTGTTACCAAGCTCACCCGCACTGGCAATTCATGGCGCGTGGAAACCGCGCGTGGCACCTTGGATGCAGGCGACGTCATCATCGCCACCAACGGCTATACGGGCGACCTCACCCCAAAACTGAAAGCCCGCCTCGTCCCCCTCGGCTCCTTCATCATCGCCACCGAGGAAATGCCCGAGGATCTGGCCCACTCCATCCTGCCAACCGACCGCTCAGCTTACGACACCCGCCGCGTTCTCACCTATTACCGCATGTCCGGCGACCGCCGCCGCTTCATCTTCGGTGGCCGCGCGCGCTTTGGCATGTTTGATGCGACCGAAATCGCCCCCGTCCTCCACCGCCAAATGACCGATCGTTTCCCGCAGTTGAAAGACGTGAAAATCACCCACGCCTGGACCGGCAATGTCGCCTTCACCTTCGATGAAATTCCGCATATGGGCCAGATGGACGGCATGCATTATGCGCTGGGCTGCAACGGCTCCGGTGTTGCCATGATGACCTATCTCGGCACCCAAACCGCCCGCAAAATCGCCGGCAAAGCCAACCACCGCGTCGCCTTCGACACCGATTTCCCCGGCATGCCGCTCTATAATGGAAAGCCCTGGTTTGTGCCCTTCCTTGGCCGCTATCTACGCACAAGGGATTGGCTAGACCGCACCTTCGCGCGCTGAAAAAAGCCCTAAGGTTAGGGCCAAACCAAAAGCCTCAACCACCACAACGCAAATTCATCACATAACCCGCCCCATCATGGCGCAGGCTACCGGCCAGAATCTCCGCGCGCATTTTCGTCGGGCAGGCAAAATGGCTTAAGGATGAGGTGGCAATCGCTTCGGCACTCTTGCGGCCCTCAGCCCCCGCCTTCATGACCCGCCCCTCGCGCGTCACCCGCACCACATAGGCCGCTGCCCCGGCATCAAACCGATAGCTCACGGCATACATGTGGTCATTATAGAAAACCGGCTCCCGGTGCTCCTTGCCATCCGCAAAGGGTGCCGAGACAATATTCACGGAAGGTGCCGGACTTTGCGCGCAAGCACCAACCAAAATGCACAGGCTCGCACCGAGAATCCATTTGCTCCGCATCACATCCCCGCGCTATGCCCGAATCTAACGTCCTTTGGGGTATGGCCGATGACCGCCTTTGATGCAACCAAACTGCTCTCCGCCCGCACTTCCGCCGTGGAAGAAGCCGCCATCATCCGCATGGCCCAAAAGGCCCGCGATCTGAAGACCAAGGGTCATGATGTCGTAAGCCTCACCTTGGGTGAGCCAGATTTCGACACCCCCGCCTTCATCCAAGCCGCCGCCACGCAGGCCATGGCCCAAGGCTTCACCCATTATGCGCCCGTGCAAGGCGTGCCGGAATTGCGCGCCGCCCTTTCTGAAAAGCTCGCCCGCGAAAATGGCCTCCATTACAGCGCCGAAGAAATCGCCATCAGCAACGGTGCCAAGCAAGCCATCACCAATGCAGTCTACGCGCTCATTGATGAAGGCGATGAAGTCATCCTGCTCAGCCCCTTCTGGGTCGCCTATGAAGGCATCGTTCGCATGGCCGGTGGCGTGCCGGTGCAACTGCATGCAGGCGCCGATGAGGGCTTCAAAGTGCCCGCCTCCCGCATCGCTGCGGCCATCACACCCAAAACCAAACTCATCATGCTGAACTCGCCCAACAACCCCACGGGCGCGGTGTTCACCAAAGCCGAACTAGAGGCCATCGCCGCCGTCGTGGCCCAGCACCCGCGCCTGATGCTGCTGTCGGATGAGATTTACGAATATATCCTGTTCGAAGGCGAGATGACGAGCTTCGGCTCGTTGCCGGGAATGCGCGAACGCACCATCACCATCAATGGCTTTTCCAAAGCCTATGCGATGACCGGCTGGCGGCTGGGCTATGCCGCAGCACCCTTGCCCGTGGCCAAAGCCATGGCGAAAGTGCAATCCACCTTCACAGCCGGTGCCAATGCCTTCGTGCAACGTGCCGCCATCGCCGCCCTCAAAGAGGGTCAAGCAGACGCCACCGCCATGCGCGAAAGCTACCGCAAGCGGCGCGATCTTATCATCGGCGCACTCAAAGCCATTCCCGGCGTGAGAATTGAAAACCCACCCGGCACCTTCTACGCCTTCCCAGATGTAAGCGCGTTTCTGGGCAAGCGCGCGGGCAATCATACGCTCGGCACGGTCGATGAACTCTGCGACTGGCTCTTAGACACCCACGGCCTCGCCTGCGTCCCCGGCTCCGCCTTCGGCGACCCCAACTGCCTGCGCCTATCCTTTGCATCGAGCCAAGCGGATATAATAAAGGGCACGGACCGTTTGGCCCGCGCCCTGATTGATTTGATTTAATCGTCACTCCCGCGCAAGCGGGAACCCCACTCCACTCGCCCTCACTCAGCCCTACGCCGTTTTGGCTTGGTTTCCAATTTCACCACCGCATGCGCGGTGCTAACCGCCATCAAGCGGCGATCGCGCGCCAGTAGCGAATAAACCGCCGGCGTCACAAACAGCGTGAAAAGCGTGCCCACCATCATGCCCATCGCAATCACAAGCCCGATGTCGAAGCGGCTCTTGGCACCAGCCCCTTGGGCAATCAGCAACGGAAGCATGCCCACCACCATCGCCGCCGTCGTCATCAAAATCGGTCGCAAGCGAACCCCCGCCGCCTTCTCAATGGCCGCCCGGCGATCCAGATGCTCCTCCTCCTGTAGCTTATTGGCAAATTCCACCATCAAGATGCCGTGCTTCGAAATCAGCCCGATCAGCGTCACAAGCCCGATCTGCGTATAGATATTGATCGAAGCTGCCCCCATCGTCAGCGGCAACAAAGCCCCAAACATGGCCGTCGGCAGAGACACCAGAATGATGAACGGATCGCGGAAGCTTTCAAACTGTGCCGCCAACACCAGATAAATGATGATAAGCGCGAACAAGAAAGCCACCGCCAGCGTGTTGCCTTCCTGCACAAATTGGCGGCTGTCGCCCTGATAATCGAACGTCATGCCCTGCGGCAGAATCTCGCCCGCCTTCTCCTCCATGAACGCCGTCACCTCGCCCATGCTGCGGCCCGGAAATGGCACGCCGGAAATGGTGGCAGAGTTCAACTGCTGAAAGGTATTCAGTGCCGTCGGCTGCACCGATTGCGAAATCGTTGCAAAGGACGAGATCGGCACCAACTCGCCCGATTGCGTGCGCAACTGATAGGAAAGCATGCGCTCCGGTGTCAGCCTGAAATCACGCGGCACCTGCGGGATCACCTGATAGCTGCGACCTTGCATGTTAAAGCGGTTCACATAATTGCCGCCCAGAAGCGTTGCCAAAGTGCCGCCAATCTCATCCATCCGCACACCCAGCACATTGGCCTTGTCGCGGTCGATAATCACTTCAATCTGCGGCGTATCGAATTTCAAATCACTGTTCGTGAAAATGAACAGCCCGCTCTTGGCCGCTTCTTGGTCAAGCCTGTCCACCACATCCGCCAGTTCACGGAAATCACCCGCACTCTTGATCACGAACTGGAACGGAGGCCCAAAGCCCCCACCCGGCAAAGCCGGCGGTGAGAAGGAAAAAGCCTGCACACCCGCCACCCCATTCAGCTTCGGCTGCAAGTCCTGCAACACAGCTTGATGCCCGCGCTCGCGCTCACTCCACGGCTTCATCAGGAAACCAGCAAAGGCCGACTGCACGCCTTGGAAGCCCAGAATGCCGAAATAATTTTCATATTCCGGAATGGATTTGAACGCCTCGCCCACCCTGTCCATATAGACATCGAGATAATCAAGATTGGCATATTGCGGCGCGTTCACAATGGTGAACAGAATGCCCTGATCTTCTTCCGGCGCCAATTCCTTCTGCGCGGTCTTATACATGAGGCCGGTGGTAATCATTACCATCACCAGCATGAACACCGTCACCGGCCGATAATTCATGGAATTATGCAAACGCCGCTCATAAGCCCGCCGCAAGCCTTCAAACATGCGATCGAGGAAGGAAGCAAACCGCCCTTGGCCTGCTTGCGAATGCGGCTTCAACAATTTCGCCGCCATCATGGGCGATAGCGTCAAAGCCACCACACCCGAAACCACAACCGCCCCCGCCAGCGTAAAGGCGAACTCGCGGAACAGCGATCCCGTCAATCCGGTTGTAAAACCAATCGGCGCATAAACAGCCACCAGCGTAATCGTCATGCCCACCACAGGCAGCGCAATTTCCCGCGCCCCCTTCAGTGCGGCATCCATTGGCGCCATGCCGTCTTCGATATGCCGATGGATATTCTCAACCACCACAATCGCGTCATCGACAACAAGCCCAATCGCCAGCACCGCGGCAAGCAGCGTCAACAGATTGATCGAATAGCCCAAAGCCATCAGCAACATCATCACGCCAATCAGCGACAAGGGGATCGTCACAATGGGAATGATGGTCGAGCGGAAAGAGCCCAAGAACAGGAAAATCACGATGACAACGATCAACGTCGCTTCGCCCAGAGTCTTTGCCACTTCCTTGATGGATTCACGAATGAACACCGTGCCATCATAGGCAACCGTGGCATCAAGCCCGGCCGGCAATTGCGAAACAATGTCGGGCATGGCCGCGCGCACATCGTCAATCACGGTCAGCGGATTGGCCGAAGGTGTCGTGTAAATGCCCACAAACACCGCCTTCTTGCCGCCGAACACGGAAGATGAATTGCTGCTCTCTGGCCCCAATTCCAAATTAGCAATCTGGCCCAGCCGAATAAGCGTATCCCCGCGCGTCGCCACCACGAGCTGCGCGAAGCCTTCGGCACTGGCTAGCGACGTTTGCACATTGATATTCGTTTGCGTGAAGTCACCCTTCACCTCGCCTGCGGCCGTGGTGAAGTTATTGGAAGCCAACGCCGCGCGCACATCCAATGGCGTAACACCCAGCGCGGCCATGCGGTCAGGGTCCAGCCATACACGCATGGCGAATGTCTGCCCGCCCAGAATTTCCGCCTGCGCCACACCATTGATGGCCTGCAATTTCGGCTGGATCACGCGGGTGATATAATCGCTGATCTGCGAGGCACTCATCACCGCAGAATTAAAGCCAAGATAGAGAATGGCATAGCCTTCGCCCGTCGTGCGCGTCACCACGGGGTCGTTGGCTTCAGCCGGCAAAAC
>CAJBCQ010000073.1 GCA_903951595.1 uncultured Hyphomicrobiales bacterium
ACGTCGGTTTCGCTTCGGCTGAAGAAACTGGCTTGGCTACTGGCGGAGGTAAAGTTCGGGTCTTACGTCAGGATATGCAAAAGAGGACAAGCGGGGGCGTTATAGACGGTTGTGAAATTACGTTTACCGTCGCATTTGAAGATTTCATCTATAAGAAGGGGGGTATCTCTTTTGCCCAAGGCGGCATCGCTCTTTGGGGGCAAGCAAGGGACAACCACTAATTTCGCTTAAGGTAACAACCCTTGATTTGATCGGCAACCAGACTGAATTAACTCCTCTGCCATATGCATCTGTAATCGTTGGTTCTGCTTTGATAAAGCCAGTGCCTGAGGGGATATTCGCTTGCGACGATGGTGGTTTTTGCTCGGCAAATGAGTTTTATTCCAATGCCGTATCGCTTCTTGGAATAGTTTCGGAGCCGCGACTTGAGTTATCACTACAACGCCGCGAAGGCGGAGCAGATGTTAAAGTCCCTTTTGAAATCAAAGCAGATGTCGCAAGTAGTTTTGGGGCATGCGCTGACGAATTCATTGTCTCCGTCGAGACAAAGCTGAAATAATTTTTCGATCTTCAATTTTGGAATGAAAATTCAGTTCCTTTTGAAAGGCACTATGCCCTGCCTTCCTTTCCACCGACCGCCCTAGGCGCAATCCTTTTTGAGTAAAAGGAGGGATAATCATGGAATGGTTCTTCATAGGTTTTCAGGCTGGCTTTGACTTCGGCATTATCTCGCTAAGTCATTGACTTCGCTAATGAAAAATTAGTGACCAATTTGACACTCGTGGGTGTTTCTGCTAAATTTTCATCATGATTTGCGAAACAAATATTGGGTCCTTCTACCCAGCAGTGGTTGAACCGGACTGGCTCGCACGAGCGTCGATCGAGGATGAACTTTGTGCGAGTTTTGGAGGTAACCTGTTCGGAAACGATCAGTGGATTTTTCCTCATTTTGAAGAAGGCTGGCCGGAGGCGAAGCAGTTCATCTACGATTTGCTCAGTGGTGAATGGTGGGCCGATGATCACTCAGAGTGGGGGGTAGGCCTCGCAACCCTGCGCCAGAGAATTTGCGAGACAGAGGATGGCGACGATTTTTGGAACCCGCCTTCCCGTGGTACTATGGAGTTGGCGGCTTAGTCCGCTGTCTCGAAAGACATAGCCAGACCCGCCATAGGGTCCGTGGAGCCGGAAAAGGACGGCCAGCGCATCCGCCGAATGGCATCGGCAAAAGCTCTTAGCGGAGCAGGAGCGGGCAACGCTGGAAATTGCGACCCGCAGACAGACCCTCGGTTGATCAGATAGGCTTGGGGTTGGGTCCGCGTTGGATGAAGCAGCAAGTAAAGGCCGATCGCCCAACCCCGGCCTCCCTCAATCGAGGTTTTGCTTATCTGGATGGACTGACCGACGGACTGACTCCGGCGTTCAGATAGCTTCGCCGTAAAAGGCGAAGCTTTGCCTAAAATCCAACGGTTTGAGCGTGGCAAAGAACGGACCTCCCTCTGGAACTTCACCAGCGTTCAGCTTGATGTTTTAAGATACTTGGCAAGACACAGCCTTGAGATAGTCAATAACATGCACCCCCAAAAAGGGGGTGAGGAGACAGAGTTGTGATAGGTGTGAGCGATATAACCCGTCAGAGATCTGCAAAACTACCGTCTGGTATTACAGAAAAGATGTTTCGCTTCGCTGAAGAGATTGTGAACGGTCGATCTGCAGCAGATTCTTACCGTGCAGCCTTCAACACATCCAAGATGCTCCCGAAAACGGTAAGGGATGAGGCCTCTAGGCTCCTGAAGAACCCCGGTATCACAGCGGCTCTGGAGGCCCTTTGGGCGGAGAAAACCTATCAGCAGCGGGTGTCCCGGCAGAAATCAGAAGATCGCGTGTGGGAGCATCTCTGGGGGCTTATAGACGGGGTTGAGACCCCGCCCGGTGTCAAGGTTCGGGCTTTGACTTTGGCTGCCGAGTTGGCGGGGATGCTCAACGGGATTTCAAATCAAGACCCCGCACCTCTCACGGCAGGAGAGCTAGAGATAGAACTTGCCAATCGGCTCAGTGCTTACCACCACGTGGAGTAATGCAACGCCTAACGAACCACCCATCTGTGCAGGAAGATCGAGATCAAGTCCGGCAGTTGTAGGTGTTTCTGTCCTCTCGGCTTAGGCTGCCATCGCTACAGGCTGCAGACTTACAGCCGCCAAGCCATTACGTTTCCATTCTTGAATGGTAACCATCCGAAGGCCCAGCAGAGAATAGTTCACCCTGTAGAAGCCATCGGCTGCCAACTTGATAGCAGCCCCGAATGCGGGATGGTGGATGAGGTCCTGAGCCATCACGCCCACATAGACCTGCTCGCTCCAGAGATACCGGAAGGAGTAGATGCGAATGCCATTGGGCATGGTGGCAAGATGCATGATCGCGGATTTAAGGCGATGGTCGGAAATGCCTTCACAGACGTTATCGACCAAAAATAAATCTGGCGGACAGGACAGTTCGTCGCTCACAGTTGGCACATAACCCACCGAAACCGTGGGCATGCGGCGCAAAATGTCATAGCCGCCAAATATGCCGAAGTTGGTGAAGTTGTAGCCAACACCAAGATCAAGACCGATCTTGTCATCGCTCCAAGGGTAGTAACCGACGCCACCGCCAAACACCGCCTCGTCCTGTGCGTTGCTGGACAGAGCTTTGACCGTAAAGCCCACCTGCTTGGAAACATCCGAAGAACCAAGCGCAACAGTCATGCCCAAGAACACAGTCGGATCGGTGTCTTTTGTTTCCGGCGGAACGCCCTGAGCGAAGCAAGGTGTAACTGTTGCCATCAACATGGCAGTCATCATTGCATAGCGCATGGTAATTCCCTCCTGAACCAAGAACCTGATATTGGATCGATTTCTTGGTAAATACTTACAGCTAAAGTCCTAAACTGTGAACCTCCCTCTTCACGCTTTGTCCCTGCAGTCCATGTCTGTTCGGTATGGCTTGCTAAATAGGAAGCTCCAACCCGCCCATTGTGAGCTATCGAACTGGTAGGGGTTGATGGAAGGAGTTTCCAGATCAAGACCCCGCACCGTCTGCTTCGGGGTTGGAAACGGAACTGGCGGAGCGACTTGGCTCGCACCCACAATGAGCCAAAGGCATCCTCAATCAGCTTGTGGGGCCAGAAGAAGATCATTAACTAAAAGTAGTTCTGGTCTTGGGGATGTTTCCATGTTTCGTCGCGAGTTGCTTTTGGCTACCGCTTTGACCACCGTGATGGTTGGTCAGGCTTTCGCTGATGAATACGGCACTTCCAATCAGGGGCAGGTCACCATCCAGCAGGCGTCATCGATGATGGCCTATAGCGCTGGCAATGATCAGGCGCAGGTGAGCATCGCTCCCATTTGGTCAGATGAACTTGGCTGGAGCGTTCGGGCTGCTGCAGGCAGCCATCTGGGCGATGCGGTGGCCTTGGGTGCGATCGTCGAATATGGGCAGGACAAGCAGGAATATCTCGGCAACCTTGGATTCCAACTCAGCGAGACCTTGAGCCTCATCGGTACGGTTGGCAATCTGGCGGAAACGAAAGAGTTCATCGATGGCGAAGGCGACGATAAGGCCAGCCAGATGGAATATGGCCTGAGCCTGCAAGCAGATGTTGCATCGAACCTAGGCTTTGAGTGGAACGGCTATGCTGCCAATTCGAAGGCTTACAATGACAGCATTGAGACAGCCATGCTTTATGGTACCGAGGCGCTTGCCATACTTGGCAGCCCCGACAGTACCCTTGTTAAAATAGGCGGCGGTTACGAGTGGCTTGAGTGGGATGGCGGGGAAAAGGACAATCACTGGACACTCCGGTCTGACGCCAACCAGCAACTCACCGACATGCTGGGGCTGCAGGGGCATGCAAAGCTTGGTGCGTCCGAGCGTTCCTATGGCGGCGGTCTAAACCTGAATCTGTCTGACAATGGCACCAACCTTTTTGGTGTGAACTTCATATATATCGATGGCCGGCTCGGCATTGCGGATGACAAGCGTGTGGAGCTTAACTGGACCTATGAACTCGGCGTAGGTCCATCATCGAAGGTTGCTGCGCCAGAAACCACAGACAATGGCGGCGCGATCAGCGCCGCTGCTGATGTTGCGATGGTGTCGCCTGCGAGCAATTTGCTCGGCGATGTGATGAAGCGACCGGCTTATTTGCCAGAGAGGGTGTTGGCGAGGGCAATTGTAGATGGTGGCTCTAACGGTGGCGTTTGTCCAAATGTTATAAATGGTCCTTGGACCGGGACAGGCACAGATGAGGCCGACGCATACTATGTTAGTTACAATAGTTTTGACTATCCCAACGGTAGACTTTCAGTCGCCTTTAGGTCCGGAGATAGTGAATACGTCTCCCAGAACTATGGTGACATCCAGACCAATATGGCGACAGTATTTTCGCTTGGTGGGGTAGCCCCTACTTCAACGATTTGGAGTGAGGGCGGTACTTATAATCTGGATGGATTCTACTTCATTTATTGGGATGGTGCGGATACCTTATTCCCATCTTATGGCTCTCTGACGCTGACGTTCAATCACAATGGGTTATCTTGCTCCTATGTGCTTGAACAACAATTTGTCGGCTGAGAGTAACTGTCACTCGCATGACCCTTATTCGTATCAAACTTAGTTTCAGTCCGGTTTTTTGTTTTTGGTGACTTACCTTGCTCTGTAGCCCCCGCGATCTTGCTGAGAGCCTGCGCTTAAGTTTTCCCCGGCGCAAAGTAAATGGCACTCTGCTTGCATCAGCAGTCACATGCATCATGGGCGGGGTTTATGATCAGAACCCCGCCCAATTCGTTATTGACGCCCCGTTTGATATGATCAGCACGGCAGTATTACCCATTAAGCTCATGGCCCAAAGCTAATCAGAACGGTAGACAAAACAAAGGCCACAGGGCGGCCTTCTTGCTCCGCAGCCCAATTGCCTAGCTTAGCCATCAAACAACTCCTAGTGCCGTTCCTATCACGTCTGGAGACGCAGTTTTTCGGCCACGGCTTCTGCCTTCAGGTGCGTATACCGGAACAACATGGCCGGGGTTTTATGACCCGAGATCAGCTCCACTTCCGGGACATTCGTACCCCGCTCTCCAGCTGGATTTCCATTTGCCTTGCCCCTTATGGTCTGAGTTGCGACCCCGCCCAGTGTGAAGGTTCGGGCTTTGATCCTAGCTGCCCAGACGGCCGGCATGATGAACGGGATTGCAACCCAAAACACCGTACCTACCACGGCAGCCGGCCTCAGCCTGCAGGTCTGCGAAGGGAACTTCGCGACCTCACTCACATTGGGGTCACTTGCCGAATTTGTCCGACTGGTGTGTAATCAAGATGCTAGGACGTTCACCATCCAAAGTGCGTCCAGCTAACTTGGGAGGGCAAGATGCATACCGTTGTGAGGACTTATTCCGGCAAAGGCGCCGCAGAGACGATTGATCTCATCATCGCCAACAAGAAGGACGTCAAGAAGCTCATGCACTCTGTGAAGGGCTTCATCGATTACTCGTTGGTCAAGACGGAGGACGGCGGCTTCTCCGTGACCGTCTCGAAGACCGAGAAGGCATCCGAGGCAATCACGGCGGCAGCCCGCGAATGGTTGGTGGCAAATGCAAAGCATCTGAAGGCCAAGCCGCCCAAGGTGATGGGTGGAAAGGTCGGCCTCAATATCGATGCGCCCTGATCCTGTGACTAGCGATTGAGGGCTGGTGTTCAGCCCTCAAACCGTATGCTCTGAGGCAATCCAGCTCAAACGGCACTCAGTGGCCATCTAATCAGATTCCAGCCGGAGCTTCTCAGCCACGGCCTCGGGCCTGAGGTGTGTGTAGCGGGACAGCATTGACGGGTTTTTATGACCTGAGATAGGGGCCACTTCCGGAACGTTAAAGCCCGCTCGCAGAACCTGCTGATGGCATTTACGGCCACCTACCGAGCCTTCTGGGCAGAGCTTTCATCCCGCGCCACGTAAAGGTCCCAGCCTTGGCCTTGGCTGCCGAGATGGCGTGAATGATGGGCGGGGTTTCAAATATTGACCCCGCACCACCCACGGCAGAAGAGCTAGAGACAGAGCTTCTCAATCGGCTCAAGGCCTACAGTCACTTGAATTCATGCAACGCCTGACTAACAACTCATCCAGACCGCAATTTCAGATGCAGACACAAGATGAAGTACGGCAGTTGAAATGCGCTGTTGGCTTATAGGCTTAGGCCGCTTCGCCATCGCGCACCCCTGCAGTTTTCCGAATTGTCCAGAGGCGCACAGATTGACAAATCTGAAGGGTTTTATTGGCTTTGATACATATGCTTTGCACTAATCAGTAGCCAAGATGAACGGCAGGCCTCTGGTTGTTGCGTTTTCTACTTGCTATTTATGTAAGTTCAATTAACAATTTTAAGTTACATCAAAAAAGAGGATGGGTTAATGAGAAATTTAACGTCTTCAACAATCGTTGTGCTTGCCATGATCACAGGCACGGCTAATGCCGGTGAATGGGATGGTGCTTATATTGGTCTGCAAGGAAACTATTCTTGGAGTGATGGCGATTCTTTTTATTCCAGCGAAACGGATATAGGCCCTGCCCCCGACTATGACTTCACATTCGCCGAGGGCCTTGCTGATTTGAATGGTTCTTTGGATGACAAAAGCTCAGGCGCCATGGGTGGACTTCGTATCGGCTACGATGCTAACTTCGATGAAAATATAGTTGTTGGCGTTGTTGCGGACATGTCCTTTGGCAACGTGACTGGCAAAAATGACGACGACTTTGGAAACTTCCGCGATGGTTCCACAGAAGATTACGTCGAGACCGAAAGTAGCCAAAGCGGTACGCTTCGTGGTCGGTTGGGTTGGGCGACGCAATCGACCCTCATTTACGCAACTGGCGGCTGGGCGTGGGGGCAGATTGACGTCACATCACGTGATTATACAGGTCCTGCAAATACCGATTACACCGAGATCAGCGACAAGGCTAATTTGAGTGGCTTAGTTTTGGGTGCCGGCGTTGAGCTGCAACTTGCAGACAATTATTCGATTAGCGCAGAGTATCTACATTCCGATTACAAGCAGATTACCTTGTTTGCAGACGAATTGTGGGAATCCAAATCTGATATTTCGACTGACACTGTGATGATTAGCCTGAACTACCGTTTTTGATTTTAGAAACAGAAGTATTTTTCGGAAAGACTGGGTTATATGCCCAGTCTTTTTTTGTAGACCTGCGCATTTTTAACTTTGGAGTTGGGGAATTAACACAAGAACGCAGGCTGGGGGCAACGGATTAATCCCGACAACCCCGGCCCATCGGTTCTTCTCGCAATTGCGAAAGATCACGCCGCCTTGCGCTTGGGCTTCTACTTCCATAAATTGCATTTTGAACCTCGTGTGTTTTAACGGTGCGTAGAGCGGCCAAATTTGGCCATTTGTGGTTGGGGGCTGGTTGTTGTAATGATAAACGCCTACGAGCGGCTGACGGGGCGTTTACGTAGCTTCTAGAGGCTAACTGTCCTATCATCGCAGCGCTGCACGGCGAAGATTGCAGAAGGCTGGAGTGTGAGGTCAAGAATACGCTTCCCTCCGCTCCCTTCTTGGCTACCTGTTGTTGCAAGATGGCCACAGCCGCAGGGCTACTGTTTTCTTTACCTGCAGCTAAGTTGACGCCATTCCAACGCCAAATAGCACTCAGCAGCTATCTAGTCAGGCTTGCAGCCGTAGTTTTTCAGCGACCGCTTCTGCCTTCAGATGCGTGTACCGGAATAGCATGGCCGGGGTTTTGTGGCCCGAGATCAACGCCACTTCCGGGACACTCAAACCCCGCTCGAAGAATCGGCTGATTGCTTCATGGCGAAGGTCATGAAAATGGAGATCAGCAATCGCAGACCGGCTCAATGTCCTTTGCCAAGCCTGTTGGAGGGCGGAAGCAGTGGTTGCGAACACCCGGCCTTCCATTCCCACCGAAGCGGCCTGTGCCTGAAGAATTGCGATGGCAGCGGGTGATAAGGGGGCAGTTCTGTCTTGCCCGGTCTTGGTCTCTCGCAGCAAAGCGATTCGTGACTGGAAATCGACATCTCGCCATTGCAGCTTCACGATCTCACCACGACGCATGCCGGTCTCGATCGCAAACCGCACCATCAGCGGGATCTCGGGGTTGAGGCAGCCATTCAAGGCCTCAATCAACTGCTCCTCTTCGCCTTCAGCAAGCCTTCTGGAACGACCCTGAGGCGGCTGGGGCTTCTGGATCTGATCCACGGGGTTCTGTGGATAGGGCAGGCCCCATTCAAGCCTAGCGACCTCCAGAAGATGCCTGAGCAGACCTAACTCCCGTCGCACAGTGGCATTGCCAGCCGTCTTGAGCCGTTCGTCCCGGAAACGGGCGATCTGAGACCCGGTGACCTGTGAGGAGCTTAATTTGCCTAGGCAGGACTTGGAAATAGTCTGGAGCCTATAACGCTCAACCGGATAACCTCGCTTCTGGCGGGAGACTTCCTTCTCATATCGCCGCACGACATCGGCGAAGCTATTAAACGGGATATCGGCAATATGATCTGGAACCCCGCTCTCCAGCCGGATTTCCATTTGCCTTGCCCATTGTTCGGCAGACTTTAGGGATACAAAGGTCTTGGCGACCTGACGGGAACCATGGCGGCGAACCAGCGCCTGCCATTTGCCTTCACGCTTGCGGATCGTAGCCATTCATCTCTCCAGAGTGACAGGAGAGTGACAGAGCTGTCGGCGGCACTTTTGATACCGCCGCATGAGCTTGATTTTACTGAAGGAAATCGGCTGACCCGTTTGGATAAGTCTGCCTTCGGAGGGCAGCGCTCTATCCAGCTGAGCTACGGGTGCAACTCATGGGGCATGCTATAACCCACCTCACCGCGCCGGGCAACCACGTTGGAAAATCATTTGCCAACAAGGCTTTAGGCCGCCTTTACTTCCTTCAGATCATCAAACCTGACCTGTCACTCGAACCCCTCATGCATATGCGCCGAGAGTGTCAATTTCAACAAAAACGAGGGGTCAGAGTGACAGGAGAGTGACAGAGGCCCCGACCCCCACCCCAGCCCCACCCCCTTTAATCCATTTGGGACTCCTGCCGGGTACCACATGCTATTTCGCTCGGGCGGGGTCCAAAAATAGATAAACTGCAACCCTATCGTTTCGGAGGATGTCCAACTAAGCCCCCGAGAGGAAAATCGCTAAACATTTGAAGGCAATTGTTTTTGCAAAGGAATGCGGTAATCTTGAATCCAGTTTAGGGTGGCCAATTATGAACCGCACAATCGCATTTTTCCTTTCAATCCTCTTATGCTCGATTGACGTCGGTTTCGCTTCGGCTGAAGAAACTGGCTTGGCTACTGGCGGAGGTAAAGTTCGGGTCTTACGTCAGGATATGCAAAAGAGGACAAGCGGGGGCGTTATAGACGGTTGTGAAATTACGTTTACCGTCGCATTTGAAG
>CAJBCQ010000074.1 GCA_903951595.1 uncultured Hyphomicrobiales bacterium
AGCCCCGGCGATGACCAAGGGCCGTTCGGCTTTCTCCAACATCGCCAACACCGCATCCGCATCCGCCGCAGAAGCTGAAATCCGCAAAGCCGGATAGGGCTTGGGTTCAGCCCCTTCAGCGGCATCTTTCAGCAAATCCTCCGGCAGGGAAACTGCCACCGGCCCCGGCGTGCCCGATTGCGCGCGGTGGAAGGCCATGGCGAGCGTTTCGCCCATTTTGGCAGCTTTGTTCACTTCCCAAACACCCTTGGCCATGCCGCCGAAGAACTGGGTGTAATCAACTTCTTGAAACGCGCCACGCCCGCGCTCCTCGCGCGATACCTGCCCAATCAGCAATACCAGCGGCACAGCATCCTGTTCGGCCACATGAAAGGCGATGGCGGCATTGGTGGCACCCGGCCCACGGCTCACGATGGCGCAACTGGCTTTGCCCGTCATTTTCGCTTCCGCCACCGCCATGAAAGCAGCCCCAGATTCATGGCGGCAGACGATGATTTTGATGGATGATTCATGCAGCGCATCCAGAAGCGCCAGATAGCTTTCCCCCGGCACGCAATAAACCCGCGTAATGCCTTGCGCCTCTAAGGCTGAAACAATCACATCCGCAACGCGCCGAACGGCCATGGAAAGGCTCCTCAACAACTTATCTGAGCCTTCCTATAGCCGGACGGCTTGCACTTGGCAAAGCAGGGTTCATCGACGAACCCGCGCGCAATCCGGCCTATCTGCTTGCAAGCCGCAGCAGCCGCACCCAAACGCGCGGCCGGCTTACTTTTTCAGTCTTGCGCCAGCAAGGCGCACATAATGGCGGCAGCCAATCGCGCTTGCGCCGGATCAGATCGAGATGTGACGGCAATGGGGCAAGCCGCCCCCATCACCACCCCTGCCGCCGCCGCCGCCATGAAATGCACCATCATCTTGAACAAGCCATTGCCCATTTCAATATTGGGCACGATCAGAATATCAGCATTGCCCGCAACTGGCCCTTCCATGTGCTTGGCAAGGGCTGCTTTGGGGGAAATGGCAATGTCGAGCGCCATAGGCCCTTGAATGCGCGCCTTCTCGCCCCAATGCGCTTGTGCAGCCAGCGCGGCATCGCGCGCCAGAATGGAGGAGGGCACGGACTCATCAGGCACTTCACTGGCCGAAAGCACCGCCACGCGCGGGCAAGCGGTGCCAAGCTTGATGGCCATGCTGATGGCATTGTTGATGATGACGCCGAGGGTTGCCAAATCCGGTGCCACATTCACCGCACCATCGGCGATGTAGAGCACGCGGTCGCAATCAGGAATGGTCATGTGGAATACATGGCTCAAGCGGCTTCCCGTACGAAGCCCCAGCGTCTTATCCAGCACCGCACGCAAAAGCGTGTTGGTGTGAATATCACCCTTCATGATCGCCTTGGCATCACCCGCACGCACCGCAGCCACACTTGCCTTGGCAATGGCTTCCTCATTCTCGGCCTCGATGATGTGAATACCGGCAAGCGCCAAGCCGCATTGCGCGGCAAGGCCTTCCATCTTGCCGCGATTACCCACCAGTACCGGGCGCAACACACCCGTCTCGATCCCGGATTTCACACATTGCATCACTTCAACAGAACCGGCCCCGGCAATCGCCATATTGATGGCAGGCCTGCCCTTGGCACGGGCCAGCAGATCACGCGGCACTTCAAATGGTTTGGTGGAAAGCATGTCTTACCCCATGAAAGCCCGGATGATACCAAGGGCGGAAAGCGTGATGAGCAGGATGAGCGTCACCCGCCGGAATCCTTCGGGGCTGGCCCCCAGAAAATGCCGCTGGCCCAGATACATGCCAATGAGCAGCACCGGCAGCGACAGGATCGCCATTTGAAAAATATCGAAACTCACAAGCCCCTGATGACCTAGGAACGCAAGTCCGGTCAAATCCAGCAGGAAGAAATAGGCGATGATCGCCGCGCGGATCACCTGCGGATTATCCCCATCGGCAGTCAGAAACAGCGCCACCGGCAAGCCGCCCATCGCCACCGCGCCATTGCAAGCACCCGATGCCACCCCCACCGCGGCCGTACTGGCCGGATGGCTTTTGGTTTTCAGCTTGAAACCAGACATCAGAGCCAGCGCGCTGATAAGCACAAAGCCCGCAATGCCGATCCGCAAAATATCAGGCTGCGTTTGCGCTAATATATAAACCCCGACAGGGGTTCCGATCACCGCACCCGCCATCAAAAGCCCCACGCGCTTCCACGGAATATCTTTCCACACCGAAGCTGCTTGAAACACGCTGGCCGTCACTTCCAGCATCAGCGCCAGCACCACGGCCTTGGCTGGGTCTGTCACCAGCGCCCAACTGGAAATTAGCAGGGCGGAAAAACCAAAACCAGAATATCCCCGCGCCAGAGAAGCCAGAATGAGACCGATCATCATGATGGCAAGGGCAGGGGCCGAATAGCCGCTGATCGCGTCCAGAAGGTTCATGTCCCCATCACTTTCATCACATGGTTCGCCATGGTCACTTCCTCATCCGCCGCGATAATCCAATGCCGCAGCGAGGGAAAAATCGCCAAATATTGCAGGATCCTGTCACGCACCGCACCGGCATTCTCACCAACCCCACCGGTGAACACAATGCCATCAAGCCCACCCATCGCCACCGCCAATGACCCGGCATGGCGGGCAGCGGCAAGGCAATAATGCTCCACCGCCATCGCGGCACGCGGATCAGGTGATTGCAGCAACAGGCGCATGTCATTGCTGATGCCCGAAAGGCCTTTCAGGCCCGCTTCGTGGTAAAGCATGGTCTCCAGCGCATCCAGATCCATGCCATCGCGCAGCAATCCGATCAGAACCCCTGGATCAAGGCTTCCCGGCCGCGTTCCCATGATGAGGCCATCGAGTGTCGAATAGCCCATCGTATTGCCAAAGCTCACCCCATCGCGCAGCGCGCAAAGCCCGGAGCCAGAGCCTAAATGCGCGATGATGAGCCGCTGCGGCAGGGGCACCCCCGTCTGCCGCGGAAAGCTTTCCACCACATGCTCGCAATTCAATCCGTAAAAGCCATAGCGGCGATAGCCCTGCGCGGCAAAAGCCTCCGCCAGTGGCAGGCGCGTCATCAGGTCAGGATTGCCAACATGGAAAGACGTATCAAAACACGCCAGATGCAAAAGCCCCGGCATGGCCGCACGCGCGGTCGCCAGCGCATCCAGCCCGAAAGGCATGTGCAGGGGGGCAAGCTTGCGTAAAGGCTGAAGCCTTGCCATCACCTCATCATCCACCACCGTGGCTTGGGCAAATTGCAGGCCCCCATGCACCAGCCGGTGCCCGACGCCTGAAATTGTATCCGCCCCGAAACCATTGGCGGCAAGCCAGCTGAAAACCTCACCCTCAGCCGCTACGGGCGCAAGGCCGTGGCGCAGCGGTATGCGGGTTTTCGCTCCACCCATTTCCACGCTGAATTCGGCATTTCCGCCAATTCCCGCCACCTGCCCGCGCGCAAGCGCCTGAGGCCCATTACCGAACAGGGCGAATTTGAGCGAGGACGAACCGGCATTGATGACAAGAACGGGCTTCATAACCACCGATAAGTGCTGAACAATCCGGCACCGTCAACCCCTGCCGCATCTGGACTTAGCGAGCCAAATGCGCTGGTCCTAAAGCTGTTGCCCAAGCCCGGATAGACAAGTATCAATCAGCCATTCCGGGCCAGATATCAGGAGATTGCACATCATGAAGATGACTACCGAAGAAGCCTTTATCAAGGTTCTCCAGATGCACGGCATCGAACATGCTTTCGGCATCATTGGCTCGGCCTTCATGCCGATTTCCGACCTGTTCCCCAAGGCCGGCATCACCTTCTGGGACTGCGCCCATGAAGGCTCCGGTGGCATGATGGCGGATGGCTACACCCGCGCCTCTGGCAAGATGAGCATGATGATCGCCCAGAACGGCCCCGGCATCACCAATTTCGTCACCGCCGTCAAAACCGCCTATTGGAACCACACGCCCCTTCTGCTCATCACGCCCCAAGCCGCCAACCGCACCATCGGGCAGGGCGGTTTCCAGGAAGTGGAACAGATGGCCCTGTTCAAGGACATGGTGGGCTATCAGGAAGAAGTGCGCGATGCCAATCGTGTCGCTGAAGTGCTGAACCGCGTCATCCTCAACGCCAAGCGCCTGTCGGCCCCCGCCCAGATCAACATGCCGCGCGATTTCTGGACGCAGGTGATCGACATTGAACTTCCCGCCATTGTGGAATTTGAACGCCCCTCCGGTGGTGACGACGCCATCGCCGCAGCCGCCCAGCTTCTTTCGGAAGCCAAGTTCCCGGTCATCCTCAACGGTGCGGGTGTTGTCATCGGCGGTGCCATTCCGGCTTCCATGAAATTGGCCGAACGCCTCGATGCGCCCGTCTGCGTGGGCTATCAGCACAATGACGCCTTCCCCGGCTCGCACCCATTATTTGCTGGCCCCCTCGGCTATAACGGCTCGAAGGCCGGCATGGAATTGATCCAGCAGGCTGACGTTGTGTTGGCACTCGGCACGCGCCTCAATCCGTTCTCCACCCTTCCTGGCTATGGCCTCGATTATTGGCCCAAGACAGCCAAGATCATTCAGGTGGACATCAACCCCAACCGCATTGGCCTGACCAAGAAGGTCACGGTCGGCATTGTGGGCGATGCCAAGCAGGTGGCCGAAGGCATTCTCGAAAAGCTATCGGCCAAGGCTGGCGATGCAGGCCGTGCGGAGCGCAAGAACACCATCTCGCAAACCAAATCCCGCTGGGCCCAGCAGCTTTCCAGCATGGACCATGAAGAAGACGATGTCGGCACCACCTGGAACCAGCGCGCCCGCGCCGCCAAGCCGGATTGGATGAGCCCGCGCATGGCTTGGCGTGCCATTCAGGCGGCCTTGCCGAAGGAAGCGATCATCTCGTCCGATATCGGCAACAACTGCGCCATCGGCAACGCCTATCCCACATTTGAGCAAGGCCGCAAATATCTGGCCCCTGGCCTGTTCGGCCCCTGCGGCTATGGCTTGCCGTCAGTTGTGGGTGCCAAGATCGCCTGCCCGGATGTGCCGGTTGTTGGCTTCTCTGGCGATGGTGCCTTCGGCATCGCCGTCACCGAACTCACCGCCATCGGCCGGCCTGAATGGCCCGCCATCACGCAAGTCGTGTTCCGCAATTACCAGTGGGGAGCTGAAAAGCGCAATTCGACCCTGTGGTATGATGATAATTTCATCGGCACGGAATTGGACACCAACGTCTCCTATGCCGGCATCGCCAAGGCCTGCGGCCTGCAAGGCGTTGTGGTCAAAACCATGGACGAACTGCGCGATGCGTTAGCCAAGGCCATCGACGACCAGATGAAGCACGGCAAATCCACGCTCATCGAAGCCCTCATCAATCAGGAATTGGGCGAACCCTTCCGCCGCGACGCCATGAAGAAGCCCGTGGCGGTGGCCGGTGTGAGCGCTGCGGATATGAGGAAGCAGGTCGGGGTTTGATAGGCTAACGCAGCGCCAAAAAAACACATGTCATTCCCGCGCACGCGGGAACCCAGCTTCCTGCTTTGAACCGAGCTGGGTTCCCGCTTTCGCGGGAATGACAATTTTAAATTTTGAAAACGCGGCTACTTCAACTCAATCTCAATGAACGCATATTCGCCCTCATTGGCGTTCACCACATCATGCTCCACGCCCTCGCTTCTGTAATAGGGCACACCCATTTTCATTTCCGCAAAGCTTTCCCCGCTTGCGGTAACAAGCTTCACCCGTCCATCCATCAACGGCACCACCACATAATCATGACCATGCCGATGCCAGCCGGTGGAAGCACCCGGCGCGAAGCGGTATTCGGTCACGATCACGCGTTCATTTTCCACATGCGTAATGGCTTTGGCGGGAATGGCAGGGTTTGACATGGGGCTTGTGCCTTTCGAAAAGCTTCAGGAAGCTTGAACGATAGCACAATCCGACCCGCCGTCAGTAGCGGCGTGCGGTTACTTTGCCGGGGCCGGTGAATTGCAATCCAGCTTCAGAATTGCGGTTCCAGCGCACTTCCACCGGATAAAGCATGTTGTTCTTCACAACCAGCATTTCCAGCTGCTTGGGCAGCACGGTTGGAATGGTGATACGCACTTTTGCACCACCCTCGCTCATGTCGCGGATCACGCAATCAATCACGCTCTGTCCATCATTCACAATCAGCTTGCCACCGTTCAGCACACGGTAGCGCTGGGCGCGTTCTATTTTTGGGCGGCTGGTGGGTATGTCCGTCATTCC
>CAJBCQ010000075.1 GCA_903951595.1 uncultured Hyphomicrobiales bacterium
GTCACCGCGCGGCAAATGGGTTCGGCTTGGGTCAATGTCGATATGATCGAAAAGCGTCTCTTGCATAAATCGGCGATAGGCACATCTGTGATCGGGTGACAGGCCGACATATTCATCGAGATTGAAGGTCGTCGCCTGCGCGAAGCTCACTTTTTCCGGCGCCGAACGCGCGCAGACCCGATCATAAACAGGCAGCATGGTGCCGCCGGTAGCCAGCCCCAGAACGATGGATGGCTTGCGCCGCACGGCCTCCAGCAGATAATCGACACTGCGCTCGACGGCAGCTTCAGCGGTGTTGAAAATCAATACTTTCACAGTCTTCCCTTCTACCCAGCGGATAAAGGCTCCTCATGCTTTGCTTGCCAACTTGGCTCTACCAAGGCCACTCATCCACCCAAGCGGGCACCATTCGAGTCAAACGGGTGTAGTTTTTCCACGTCAAATCCAATGCCGATCTTCTCACCGATCTTGAGCTTCTGATCCGCCGATGCAAAGGCTGCAATCCGGCCCACCTCGCCCAAATCAACGAATAATTGCTGGCCCGCGCCATGATATTCACAAAGTGCTACAGTCCCAACCAACGCACCCTTCTCCGGCGAAGTTATGCTGCAATCCTCAGCCCGCAATCCAACTGAGGCCAAACCATTCCAACCCGGCGGTGCCTTCAGCCGCAAACCATTGCCCTGCAAGGCCAATTTGCCTTCGACAATCGCCGCCGGCAGCACATTCATCTTCGGGCTTCCCAGAAACTGCGCGACAAACACATTGGCAGGCCGTTCATACAATTCGCGCGGTGTACCAACCTGCATGATCTGGCCTTCACACAGAACCACAATCCGGCTCGCCAAGGTCATCGCCTCAACCTGATCATGCGTCACATAAATCATCGTCGCCGCAAGCGAGCTATGAAGCGTTGCAATCTCAACCCGCGTATCGGTACGCAGCGCCGCATCAAGATTGGACAGAGGCTCATCAAAAAGAAAAGCCTTCGGCTCACGCACAATGGCACGACCGATCGCCACCCGCTGACGCTGACCACCCGACAAGGCCACTGGCTTGCGGTCAAGATAGTCTTCCAACCGAAGAATGCGCGCGGCCTTGGCAACCTTGGCTTCAATTTCAGCCTTCGGAATCTTGCCCGTTCGCAGCGAAAAGGCGATATTCTCCCGCACCGACATATGCGGATAAAGCGCATAGCTTTGGAACACCATCGACAACTGCCGATCATAAGGCTCCAAAGCGGTCACATCTCGACCATCAATGAAAATCTTACCAGAGGTCGCCGTTTCCAATCCAGCAATGAGGCGCAACAGCGTTGATTTTCCGCAGCCCGATGGGCCAACGAACACGCAAAAATCCCCATCCGGGACCGTCAAAGACACCCCCTTGATAATGCGATGCGCGCCAAAAGATTTCGTCAGGTTTTCAATACGAATTTCTGCCATTCTCAGCCCTTTACCGCACCCGCCACCATCGAACCGGTGATCCGGCGGTACATAATAACACCCAACAATAGTGGCGGAAGCGCCGCGACAACCATGACCGAAGCAGCAACACCCCATTGAACGCCGCCGCCTGAGCTTGCAAAGAAGAAAGACGCACCCACTGTCACAGGCACAGCATCGCGCGTGGTCAGCATCAAGCCGAACAAGAACTCATTCCACCCCGTGATGAAACCGAAAACAAAGGTGGTGACAAACGCCGGCCGACACAGCGGCAGAACAATGCGGAAAATCATGCGCCCCAGCCGCGCACCATCCACTCTGGCGGCTTCTTCCAGCTCCAGCGGAACCTCAGCGATGGCATTGACAAGCAGCAACAAGGTCAAAGGCAAATTGACGATCGCCAGGATCAAACCCAGCCCCAAACGTGTGTCCAGCAGCCCCGTTGTCGAATAGACCATGTAAAGCGGGATCGCAAAAATGATCAGCGGCAAGGCGCGAATATTCACAATCAGCGGAAACAAAATCGCCCGCCCATAACCGCGCCGCGACATCGCCCAAGCCATCGGAAACGCCACAAGGATTGGCAGAACCGCGCCAATAAAGGCCGCCACCGCCGAATTCCACAAATAGCCGTAGATATTCAGCCGATCGCTGATCGTGAAAACAGTAGCGAAATTCGCCAAGCTCCACGTTTCCGGCCACAGCGATGGATTACGCATCACTTCGCTGGGGTCTTTGAAAGCCGTCATCAGCGTCGCGATGATCGGGAAATTCATGATGAGGGCGATCAGTATGAATACCAGCCACCTCAGCCAGTTATGCACCTTCATCCCCGCCTCCGCATCATCTGTTGCGCGAGGGCCAACAACAAAAAGGCCGAAATGAACAGCAAGATAGCCGCCGCCATGGCCTTGCCGATTTCACCACGGCGCAGAAAGGTTTCATAAATGTAGATCGACAGCGAAGTTGTCGAGCCGCCCGGACCCGGCCCCACCAAAGTATAGATATTGTCGAACACACGGAACCCATCAATGAAGCGCACGAAAAAAGCGGCGAACAAGGTGGGGAACATCAGCGGAAACTCAATCCGCCAGAACATGCGCCAAGGTCGGGTTCCATCCACAGCCGCCGCTTCACGCATCTCCTTGGGAATGGCCTCATAGGCCGTCAAGAACAGCAAGAAGGCAAAGGGAGTCCATTGCAATGTCTCAACGATAACAACAGTTTTGAAAACATTGGCAATGTTCAAAAAGGACGGCGAGCTACCGAATATCAGGTTCAGATAATAGGGCAATGGCCCAACAAACTCATGCAAAACGAGCCGATACATCAAGCCAACCATGGCCGGGGCCACCACCATCGGAATGATCAGAATAGCCACAATCCAAGCATGACGCCGCACCAATGGTGCCAAGTAGACGGCCAAAAACAGCCCCAAGGCACATTGCAACAGGGCCGTGGTAACGCCAAATCGCAAAGAAAACCACGAAGCTTGCCAAAAGGCGGGATCGGCAACCACCTGCCTAAAATTCGCAAGACCATTGAAGGTCGGCGAAGCAATGGTTTCAAACCGAGCTTCAGAAAAGCCGTAAATAACACTTAGAACAACGGGAAATCCGAGCATAGCCAGCAAGAAAATGACCAACGGGCTGGCCAGAACCGCATTCTCTATGGAGCTTTTCGGCTTCATCACTTTCCCAGTCACGAACAAGTCCGAACCGGCACCACAAGGATGCCGGCTCGGGTTCTCGATTTTACTTCTTCAACAGCTCGGTCATCGAAGCGGTGATGTTCTTCATCGCCGTATCAAGATCTTGCGTGCCTGCCCAATAACCGGTGAATTCCTTGGCTTGCGCTTCGTAAACAGTCAAAGCGTTTGCCGAAGTGCCACCGTTCATCACGAAGCCATATTTCGAGGCATAATCGCTGACCTGCACCAGATCAGGACGATCCGCCGCCAGCTTGGCTGCCGTTTCAGGCGTAAGCCCCGGCGCACCACCTGCCTTGGCATAGGCAACCGCTGCTTCTTCCGAGGCAAGCCAGTTCAGGAATGCAACCGCACCTTCCTTGTTGTCGGTGGCCTTGTTGATGCCCAAACCCAGCCCGTGGATATGGGTAAAGCGACCATCCGGACCCGCAGGCGGAGAGAAGCTTCCCGTTTCGGCCTGCGCCTTGGTCAGATCAGCCGCTGCGGCATTCCACTGAACCATTGCAGCAACCTGGCCTGAAGAATAGGCCGCATTTGCCTCGGCATATTCGTAGGAGGTGGAGTCAGCCGGTGTCGCACCTGCATCATAGAGCATCTTGGCCATCTCAAGCGCCTTGCGATAAGCATCGCTATCAACGGTAATCTTGCCCGCGTCATCCATCCAGTTGCCGCCATAGCTGCGCGGCCAGGAATGGAACACCATCATGTTGAACAGCAGGTTCTTCATCTGCAGAACCGTGCCGTACTTGGTGGGGCTATCCGGGTTCACCGACTGGCTGAAATACAGCGCATTGGCGGCAAAATCCTGCCAAGTCCACTCTTCCGGTGCCTTGGGCTGCAACGCCTCTCCGAGATACTTCTTGGAGATTTCGCCATATTTCGCCTTGGCCGCATCATCCGCCATAAGGGCCGCGATCAGGTCTTTGCGATAGTAAAGGAAGTGCAAGGAAAGATCGGTCGGCACGCCATACTGCTTGCCATCGAACTGCATGGTCTTGAGAACGGTATCACCGAAAACCTTGCTGGCATCCGCCGACAGATCAATGGGCTCCATATAGGGCGCATATTTGCCGATCGAATAGGTGGCAATCAGGTTCACGTCAAAAGCGGTGCTGCCAGCGGCCAAATCGACCTGCAGCTTGTCAAAGAACCCGTCGCGTGAAGTGAACAGCAAGTCCACCTTGTTTTCCGCCGTCACTTCCGGCTTGGCATTGTAGATCTCAGCCGCTGCGCGCAGTGCAGCTTCCTCTGGGCCACCTGGCCAACCAAGCACCGTAACTTGTGCCTGGAGCGCAGTTGCACTGGCGAAAAGAGCAAGCGCCGTGCTGCCGACGCGTAGATAAGTCTTCAGATTCATTTTATTTCCTCTCTGTTGGATGGGTTTTTTCTCGACAAGTCAGCCACGCCGATTACGCCAGCGTCTTTTCCAAGCTCCGCCCGAACAAAGTTCGGACGTACGGAAGGTTGAAGATTTTCTACATTGCCAATCAGGCGATCTAAATAGCCTGGTGCCAACCCAACACCCCCACCGATCACAGTGGCCTCGGGGGCGAACATGAGTTGAAGATTGTGACACAATCGCGCAACACGACGCGCCGAAACTTGTAAAATCTGCTCAGCGCCCGCATGGCCCGCTGCGGCTGCGGCAAATACCGCCTGCGCGTCCGGCCCAACACCTAACGCCCGGCCTTGCGCTGCCATCCAACGCCCAGCGGCACCATCTTCGAACCGCTCTGCTGGCCCATCCGGCATGGCCAACGCTTGCCCAAAGTGGCCTGCCACACCATCGCGCCCCTGCACAAGGCGACCGTTAAACACAATGCCGCCACCCACGCCGGTAGAAATGGTCAAGAACGCGATGTCCTTGCCCCGGCCTGCCCCGTAGCAGAACTCCCCCCAAGCCGCCGCCTGCGCGTCATTCAAAAGGGTAACAGGAACCCGCAAAACCCCTTCCACTGCCTCCAGCCACGCAAAGCGGCCCGGAATAGCCAAAGTCTCAGGATTGAGCGAACTCCAAAAGCCTCCCTGAACCAAGCCTGTTACCGTCATGCCCGCATGATCAAATCGGCCTACCCAGCGACTTGAAAGATCCGCGATCTGTGCAAGCCAGGCTTTGGGTCCGGCATCACGATCTGTTGGCGCTTCGATACGCTCAACCACATTCGCGCCATCCACCAGCGCCGCCAGCAGCTTTGTGCCACCAAGGTCAATCGCCAGCGTCAACGGCCTCGTCATGATTTTGCCTCGACCTGCCCGCGCGGCAGACCCTTCGGAACGATCTGCGCTATTGCTTGCACGAACCAGCTGGTCACATGCTCTGTTCGCGTGATGGCAGAACCAGCGGCAACCGCATCCGCCCCATGTGACATGGCTTGCGCGGCTTGCGCAGGACCATGATAACGCCCTTCCGCCACCACAAATCCACCCGTGGCCGCCAGCGCCGAGACAAGCTCAAGATCAGGCCCCTCCGGCACAACATCACCGGTATAGCCAGACATGGTAGAACCCAAAATATCCGCACCCAGCCCATAGGCCGAGCGGCCCTCGGCAGCCGTGGCACAATCAGCCATAGCCAGAAGCGAAGCCCCGTGAATGGCAGCCAGAAGTGTTTCAACCGGGGCAGGACGAGGCCGGTCGGTTGCATCAAAAGCGATGATATCCACCCCCGCTGCCGCCAAATCCAATGCATCCTGAACAAAAGGGGTGATCCGCACCGGGCTGTCATCCAGATCACGCTTGATAAGGCCGATGATCGGCGCGCGGGTCATGGCGCGCACGGCCCGCACATTGGCAAGCCCCTCAATCCGCAAACCTGAAGCACCGCCATCCAGCGCCGCCAATGCCATTGCAGCAACGATCTCAGGCTTGTCCATCGGTCCGCCAGGCACAGGCTGGCAAGACACAATCAGACCTCCCCGCAGATGTTCAAGAATCTTGGACATTGGCTTTCCGCTTAAACCGAATCGTCATGGTAGCCATACCAGTAACAATTAATTCATAACTGGTATATACCAAATCCGACTAGATTCGCGCACTTCGCCTTGTATTTATTGGCGCCCAAGTTCCGTGAGGAAGTCGTAACGCTCGCCATTATAGCGCGTTTCGGTGAATTCGACGGGCCGTCCATCCTCCAAAAAGCACCGCCTCTCCACGATCAGCAGCGGTGCGCCGGGGCTACTTTCCAGCAATTCCGCTTCACTCTTGGCCATAATGCCAGCCCGTATCCGTTGCACACCCCGAATGGGTGCCACACCCAGTTCTGTGAGAAGCGCGTAAAGCGAGTCGCCAACCAAATCGCTCGACGGCAGAACCGACTGGGGAATGGCCGCCCGTTCAATGGCCAGCGGCATGCCATCTGCCAACCGCACCCGGATCAGACGCACAATCGAGTCGGTACCAGAAAGGCCCAATGCCATAGCTTCCGTGGGCGTGGGCAGCACGGTCTGGCGTGAAATCCAGCGATGCCCCGGCTCAATTCCGCGGCACCGCAACTCTTCCGAAAAACCACTCAACTGGGAAATCCGCTTTTGCATGCGGTCACCCTTGACGGTGCGCGCGCCCTGCCGACGTTGCAGGCGGCCTTGCAGCTCTAAGGCATCCAACGCCTTACGCACGGTCACGCGGCTGATGCCAAGACCCGCCGAAAGTGACCGCTCGCTTGGCAACACACTGCCGACCCCACCATCATCTTGCGCCAATAGTTCGCCCATCACATTCGCCAATTGCCGATAAATCGGCAAAGACCCGGATGGCTGTTTCATGGCCGCGGCAATTTGATTCAGAAACGTCTGTTCCATGGGCATCATAGGAATCGAATTACGCCACTGGTCTACACAAGTAAAGGTCGCGTTTCCCCAGCTTGCGCGGGGCAATGCTACGGTTCGGCATCAGGGCCAGTTTTGTTCTGAGAGGCCGTCCAACGCCGCAAGGCTTGACGCAACGCAAAGGCGGGCGAAAAGTGGGGCGGAGAAAACCCCAAACCTAAAAAACCAATGAGTTCATATGCTTAGGTAAGAAAATTGGCGGAGACGGAGACCGCCAATAACTTATTTTATCGCGGTCCATTTTGTCCAAAAACGTTTCAATAATGTTGTTTTTACGCTATTTAACTCACTATCACGTTGCAATGCTTTTGATAAGGTTCATTCTGTCTGGTGGAACACATGGTGGAACAAGTATGCCATTACTTCAAAGAGAATTGACCAAACTTAAACCCGGGAAACATCCCGACTCCGGTAAGGGAGGCGTCCCAGGTTTGTTTTTGTTCGTCAAACCTGATGGGCGTAGAAGCTGGGTGGTGCGGCTTGTAGTCGACGGAAAGAGACCGGAACGAGGCCTCGGAAACCTGCAAGATACTCCCCTTTCTTTAGCTAGAGAGAAGGCGCTGGAGATCAGGCGAAGACGAAATGCAGGCGAACCTATTGCGCGTTCCAAAGCAGCTGCAAATACATCCCTAGAGGCAATTTATGAGGAGGTCGTCGCCCAACGGCGTGAGGGCTGGTCCAATCACCGCAGCGAAGCTCAATGGCGTTCCTCATTTCAACAGCACTGTAGCCGCCTAAAGGGCAGAGACATTGGGAGCATCACAAGCATTGATATTCTTAAAGTTGTAGAGCCAATTTGGCACCCCAAAACGGAAACCGCCAACCGGGTAATGAGCCGCCTTGATGCCACTATCCGATATGCAAGAGCTAAAGGCCTATATTCCCGCCCTGAGGATCCAATTGACCTCGCACGCGCCAGTCTACCGAAGATCAAACGGGAAAAGGGGCACATGGCCGCTGTTGAGATTGAGGAGGCTCCAAATGTCTTTCAGACCATTCTGGCATTGGACAGCCCATCAGCTTGGGCATTAGCCTACTGCATTCTGACAGGTGCTCGCAGCGGCGAAGTACGCAAAATGCGCGCCACTCAAGTTGATTTGGAACAGGCTGTTTGGACTGTTCCGTCTGAGAACATGAAAGCGGGAAAGATACACTTCGTCCCCCTGTCACCATTAGCCGTCAAGCTATACGGAAAAGGAAAAGCGTTGAACCGCGAAGCTGTATTCCCAAATCGTAGCGGCACGGCACTTTCGGATGCCGCACTCCTTGAATGCCTGAAGGGAGTAAAGTCTGGGATCACCGTACATGGATGGCGTTCTACCTTCATGGGCTGGGCAACCCAGAAAGGATATTCTCGCGATCTGACAGACAAGGCTCTGGCTCACCAAGAGCCAAATCAAGTGCGCAGAGCATATCAGCGAGATGAACTCGTGGAAGAACGCAGGTCAATGATGAACAAGTGGGCAATTTTCCTTTCGGAGAAAAAGGTTAAATGACTGATCCTCGCCTGACCTTTGAGCAATACGTTAACACTCTTACCGCTTCTCAATCTGAGAATTCCGAGTTGGTTCTGGTATTCGGTCAGCTTTATCTTATGGCGCTCGATGGAGACAAGGATGCAGCCATTTTGATTTTGACAAAGTTTCCAGACATGCCCGCAAGTATGAAAGAAGCTATATGGCATTCTAGCAAAGCGCGTGGCTCCGGGCGAAAGGTTGAGGCTAAGAGTGACGCCATTTGGCTAACAATCGAAATTGCCAAGTTTTCTGGTCGCAGCATCCAACAAGGAATTGAGGATTGCGCCGAGCTATTTCAAATGGACGAAGAGTCTGTAAAAAAGGCATGGGATCGCGCAAGTAGCCGCAATAGCGTTTTCGGTGATGAATTTGGGGCTTTTTTAATAAAAACCACTCTCAAGGATAAGTTATCCTAATCCGTTAGAGTGATGTTTTCCGTTGGTAGCGAATTAGTTAATCCCAGCCGTCTGGCAAGCCTTGGCAACATCTCCGCCCGCCGCAAGATCTAGTTCCACTTGCCGCAATATCTTCAGGCAACCCTTATCCGAATAACGCTTCCGTGCCATCCCAAATCCCTCCCGCTGACACCAACATAATGGCTCAACTTTAGGGAGCTAAGACAGGGGGCAACAAAGTTTTTAAGGCTCAAAAAAACCATTCTTCTCCAATTATAAAACGTAGAGTATGTACGCAAATGATTTTCCATAAATAATCAAATTCGGTAACTAAATTTTATCTGTCGGCAGAAATCTCATGGCCAATGGTCATCAGCTTTTCAATGGCAGATGTAAATTCTTCTATTTTGGTTGAAATGGGAACATTAAAGAGAGCGTCTTGATCGCGATACCAATTTTGATTTAGTATGCTGGCAGAAAATCGTAACTTGCATGGCCTTTTGGTTGTGCCTCCGTTGTCATCCACCGTGCGAGCAACTTGTTCCGCCTCGGCTGACGTATACGCAAGCACAAATCCGCGGCACGATGTTTCCAATCCATACTCCGTGACCGCAGAATCGTAAACGCACCATTCATAGCCCGCTTCTCCTGCACTGGCGGTGGCAACAACACTACGAACACCAAACACCGGCTTTGAAGAAAAATGTTTTGTTACTATGGCAATGTTCACAAAATCGTCACTGGGTATGTCGCCTACAAGATCAACCGAAGCGTTGATTATTCCTTTCGACTCACTAAGTAGAAATCCCGCTTTGCAGGCGTTGCGAACCATTTCTACTGTGAGCCGTTGAATTTTATAATATGGATAAGTA
>CAJBCQ010000076.1 GCA_903951595.1 uncultured Hyphomicrobiales bacterium
CGCATGGCATCTAGTTTTGAATGGAAGTTCATCGTCTGCTCCAGTGCCGGGCATCAATCAAAAGCCCGCACTGCCGCAAGCCCGCTAAGCGGGCTATCGGCGCGAAATCACGTCGCCGATGAGCCCAATAGAGCTCCGAATAGTCGCGCAGTCCAGAGAAAAATGAGGGCAAACCGATCGATGATTGCAGCGAACAGCAAAAATTGATCCTCTCTACTTCCAAAATATCCTCCTAACTCCTTCATGAACTAACCTAACAGCCAGATCACCCGATGGGGGCAGGCCACAGGCGTGTGCTTCTTCCTTAGAATTTTCTGATTCTTCCTGATGCCACAAGACATACTTCAAGTAGGACCACTTCAGCTGGGATGGATCAAAGTTGCCCTGAATGGCTAATTGGTGTAAATAAAAGCAATCAGCTAGGATGATTTGTATAAATAGGAGGTTTGTAGTGAGCGGTCTCTGGACAAACACCAAGTTACGATTGTTTAAAAATACTTACTTTAATTCCTTTATGAGAAAATACGTTATGTTTAAAGAATTCGTGAGATCTGACAAGACTGAACCACCACACATGAAGAGTTGTTAGGTCGAGGCACATAACTATTGAGTTGCGACAAGTATGGATCACCAATGTAAGGATCGAGTATGAAAAAAACGCATTTTGACATTGGCTTGGAAAAGAGGATGGAAACGCTCGGCCACGAATATGTTGAAAAGAACTTAAACGGTGCAGATTTTCTGACGCGCCCATTTCAAGAAGCAATGACGGCGTGGTGCTGGGGATTCGGGTGGGGCGACGATACGATCAATCCAAAAACTAGGTCGATGCTTAATCTCGCTATGCTAGGTGCTCTTGGCAAGATGCATGAGTGGGAGATCCATTGCAACGGCGCGATAAATAATGGTGTTTCGGCAGTAGAGATTAGGGCCATCATCCATGTGGTCGGTATTTACTGTGGCGTACCACAGGCTCTTGAATGCTTCCGAGTAGCCAGAAAAGTCCTAATTCAGCGCAACCTTCTGTCGCCTGAAGATGCAGCCAAACTCTGACCTAACCGTCGACAGACGTGGCCTTTCGGGGTGGAACACGCCAGAGCGAAGACGCGCTAGCTTTCACAACCTGCACAACATCCATCGGCGGGGTCTAATTTTCCGCGCGCCTGCGTCGCTAGATCTAGTGCTCGAACAAAACTCCGCCTTCGCCAGACTGCCCTGCCTGACGCAGTTGTTGAAAGAGCCCAGTTTTTGTGCACTTGTTATCGTCCAGGATCGGCGCATCGTGTTTGAGCATCAGGCTGCGGATTTTGCGACCGATAAGTTCCACAGCATACAATCTATAACCAAGACCTTCGTGCATCTGGCTCTCGGGGCACTAATCGAATCCGGCAAGGTCGATGCAAGCCGAACGATCGGCTATTATGTTCCCGAAGCTGGCCATGCATATGCAAATGCGAGCGTGCAGCAAGCACTCGACATGAATATCGCAACCAACTTCAAGGAGGACTATTCAACGCCTTATTCGCCAGCAGCTGAACTGGGGGCTCCGACTAGTTATTCAAGGCAAGAGATTGCTATGGGTTGGCGGTTGCCACCAGTCGGTGAAGAGGAGTTCGGGGTGCGAAGTTTCGCGGCGGGCCTCGTAACTGCAGGACAATGCGATGACCGTGTCTCACGCTACACCTCACCGAACACTGATATGCTCGGGTGGGTTATTGAGCGGGCTAGTGGGCATAGTCTCGCCGCGCATGTTGCGGCAATCGTCACAAAAGCGGGGCTTGAATCGGCTTTACAAATATCGGCGGATTGCGAAGGAGTGCCGGTACTGAGCGGGGGTGGTATCATGACCGCGCGGGACCTTGCGCGTTACGGGCTTTTTTTGGCTCGACACCACGGCTCTTTTCTTGCTGATACGATGAGTGGCGCGGGAACAATTTATGGAGGATCTCCGCATCTACGCTATCGCAATCACTTACTAAGCAATGGCACTTGGGTTGGGCACCCTGGATATGCTGGTCAATTCCTAATGGTTGACCCAGCCAAAAACGCGGTGGCCGCATTCTTTAGCGTGCTCGAAACTGAATACGGCGATCGCGATGGCTATTTTGCCGAAATCATCTCCGTACTCGAGACGGCGCTACTTAGGTTGAAATAAACCGAGTAGTTGTGCGACGAAATCCCGGATTTGATGTCGGATTTCTTACAAACTTACCCAATAACCGGGCAGACTATTCGAGTCTCACAATGAACTCAAGATTGGAAAAGATTTCAATGAAATTCCAACTCTCCATCAACCTCGAACGTATGGACGACAGCCTTGATATGAAAGAGGTTGCCCGCCACACGCTCGAAATGGTGCAGATGGCGGAAGCTGGTGGTTTCAACATCGTATGGGCGGCGGAACACCATGCGCTGGAAATGACGATTGCACCGGACCCCTTCCAGATCCTGGCCTGGTGGGGCGCGCACACCTCAACCATCCGACTTGGCACCGCTGTCGCCGTCGCGCCTTATTGGCACCCGATCAAGCTGGCCGGTGAAGCAGCCTTTGCCGACCTTATATCCGGCGGGCGCCTCGAATTTGGCATCGGCTCTGGTGCCTACCAGCGCGAGTTCGACCGCATGTACCCGGGTCTGCCGCAATCTGACGGCTGGAAATATATGCAAGAGATGCTGCCTGCTGTGCTTGCCCTGTGGAAGGGTGACTATGAGCATAAAGGCACCTACTGGAATTTTCCCACCTCAACCTCGGTACCAAAGCCGCTGCAGCAACCGCACCCTCCGCTGTGGGTGGCTGCCCGCGCGCCCGTCACCTATGACTTCGCGGTGAAGCATGGGCTCAACATCATGTCCTGGCCGCTTACCCGGCCAATGAGCGAGGCCGAGCTTTACAAGTCACGCCTTGACGAGGCACTGGCCAATAACCCCGGAAAGACGCGACCCATCTTCGCCATGATGCGTCACACAGCGCTCTATGACCGCAAGGAGGACTGGATGGTGCCGGTGCGCGCTGCACAGCGCCAGCTCGGTCAATTTGAAAACCTGTTCAAGAATTTGGGCGATGTGAAGCTCGGTTTCCCGAAGGAAATCGATCTGGATGAGATTGCCAACCGCAGTGAATATGATCCCAAAATGCTGTCGACTAATCTCATGTTCGGGACGCCGGACGAAGTCATCACCAAGCTTAAACCTTACGAAACACTTGGGGTGGATGAGTTCATCTATTACGCCAGCTTGGGTCTGGGCATGAAAGAGCAGAAGCGTTCGCTGGAGCTGTTCTGCAATGAAGTGATCCCAGCTTTCAAGTGAGCGCACCGGAAATGTCAAACTTTGTCGAAGTTACCCGGAATGGCCACATTCTGGAGGTTAAACTCAATAAGCCAAAAGTAAACGCCATCGACCAAGCGATGAGCCGAGAATTGGGAGCGGCGTTCGCCTTGTTGCGAGATGACCCGGAATTGCGCGTTGGCATCATCACGGCGGAGGGAACGAAGATATTCTCGGCCGGCTGGGATCTAAAAGCTCTGAACTCCGGCGACATGAAACTCGACAATTGGTGGGAGGATGGGGATTATGGGGATGGTGGCTTCGCGGGCCTGACAGAGAACTGGAACCTCAACAAGCCGGTGATCGCGGCGCTCAATGGCTTGGCCATTGGCGGTGGCTTTGAAATTGCCCTGTCTTGTGATCTCGTCATTGCCGCTGACCACGTCGAGTTCGCGCTTCCCGAAATGCCGCTCGGAATCGTGCCAGATGCCGGCGCGCTGCAACGCCTGCCGCGGCGGCTTCCCTACAATATTGCCATGGAGATGCTATTGCTCGGGCGGCGGATGGGCATGGAGGAGGCCGCGCGCTATGGTCTCGTCAACAAAGTTGTACCCCACGACGAATTAATGTCGTCAGCCCGCGCTTGGGCCGAACAACTCGCCAAATCAGCACCGCTTGCCCTGCAAACCGTCAAGGAAGTCCTGCGCGCCATCGAATGCAAACCGATGCGCGAAACCTTTGAAACCATGCGCCAGGGTGATCTACCAGTTTATCGATCAATGCTGAAGTCAGAAGATGCTGCCGAAGGTGTTAAAGCTTTCGTCGAGAAGCGTGAACCGGTGTTCAAGGGGAAATAAGCATGACAAGGCCAGCCGTCACAGTGGTGAAACACGTAGCCAGCATCGGTGGCGGCCCCATCGGTGCAGGCTGGGCGGCACATTTTCTGGCACGCGGCTATGACGTGACAGGCTATGTTCATTCTATGGCCGAGGAGGCCATGTATCGCAAGGTACTCAGCACGGCTTGGATCAGCCTGACTGCGCTCGGCCTTGCACCCGGTGCCGCGCTGGAGCGACTGACACTTACCGACAATCTGGAACACGCTGTTTCCGGGGCTGGCTTTGTGCAGGAAAGCGCTCCGGAAAGGCTGGAGCTGAAGCAAAAGCTTTACGAGATCCTTGGACGGCTCGTTCCGCCTGATGTGGTGATCGCATCCAGTACCTCCGGGCTCATGATGACCGACATTCAAACCTTGTGTTCCACACCGGAACGCACGGTGATTGGCCACCCATTCAATCCACCCTATCTTCTGCCGTTGGTTGAGATTATCGGAGGCAAGAGAACCGCCCCTGAGGCGGTCACATGGGCTCGTGATTTCTATGCCCATGCCGGCAAGGCGCCGCTGGTGATGAAGAAGGAAATCCCCGGCTTTGTTGCAACCCGATTGCAGGAGGCGCTGTGGCGCGAGGCGTTACATATGGTGGCAAATGGCGAGGCGACACCAGAAGACATCGACATCGCGCTGATGAATGGCCCCGCCCCGCGGTTGGCCATACAGGGTCAGTGCATGGCTTTCCACGTCGCTTGCGGGGAAGGCGGCATGGCAACAAATCTCGACCAATTTGGACCCGCGCTGCAACTGCCGTGGACAAGGCTTGTTGCACCGGAGCTTACCCAGGAATTGCGCGACCGCATGGTAGATGGTTGCAATGAGATGGCGGCGGGACGTCATTTTGAGGACATGGCAGCCGAGCGAGATCGCGCCATTGTGGGCGTTCTCAAGGCGGTACGCGCAGCGCGCACCGGCAAATAAATAAAGCTAAACGTCTTTTTTCCGCGCGGCCTGGAGGAATGAATAAACGGTGCCTGGCCAAGAGGGGGCGGCATCCTGTTCTGGCCAAGCCTGGCGATACTCACTCGGTTTTTTCCCAAAGGCCTGCAGGAAGCTCTGGGAAAAATAAGACATGGAATTGAAGCCAGACGCTGCGGAGACCTCACGGATCGACATCCGCGAGGAACTCAACAGAACTCGTGCATACTGCAATCGTAACAATTTGGAGTACTGCACGATCGTGCAACCAATATCACGCTTGAAAAGCCGCTCAAGCTTGCGCTGCGACACACCAAGTTCACGGCAGACGCGCGGTACCGGGGCAGGGTCTTCAATACGCGCCTCAAGCAGTGTAATGGCAGCGCGCACATTTTGGTGAACATCATTATGCTTGCCGCCGATGGCGTGCCGCTGAAGTGCCTCCGGTGGCCGCCGTGGGTGATGGATCACCTGGTTGGCGATTTCTGCCGCCAGCTGATCGCCGTTCTTTCGCCCCACAATGTTGAGCATCAGGTCAAGACCGGCGGTACCACCCGCACAGGTCATGACTGGTTTGTCCATGGAATAAAGCTGCTCCACGACCTCTAAAGTGGGATAGGCCTCCGCCAGGCCTGCCATCATCGACCAATGCGTCGTCACCTTCTGGCCTGTGATCAGCCCCGCATTCGCGAACGCATAAATTCCAAGCTCCACGGCAATCATCTGCGCTTGCGCGCGCGCACACCTGCGAAGCCAACGGAACAGCAAGGGATCATCCAGATGCTCAGCTCCCCAGCTACCACATACCGCAATAATGTTGGGCCTTGGTAAGCCTTCTTCTTCAATGTGGTGACAAGAGATGTTGAGCCCGTTGCTTGCCGGCACTTGTCCGGTTGCCGTCGCACGAAAGTCCCATTCATAGAGTTTGTGCGGTGCAAGATAATTGGCAATACGCATCGGTTCCATGAGCATGGTCAATGTCATCATGTTGAAGCGCGGAATGAGTACAAAGCTCACATGGGTAACCTCACCCACCTCACCTAGAGCCTCTCCCGACTGCGCCATCATTTGGTAACCGCCGAAAAAAACAAATTGATGACGAAAATTCTATAACGCTTGGAAGCCTTTGGTCAAATCATTTGTCTGATATCTAGAGATAATTAGGAGGCGGCCGAGTGAATTTCGAAGTGGTTGTAACATGTGCCGTCACTGGAGCTGGTGACACGGTGGGAAAGCATCCGGGTGTTCCGGTCACACCCGAACAGATAGCCCAAGCCGCCATTGACGCTGCCAAGGCAGGTGCAACCGCCGCCCACCTTCATGTGCGCGATCCCGCGACCGGCAAAGGTTCGCGCGACCCGGAACTATTCAAACGCGCGGTCGATATCGTGCGCTCCAGCGGCACGGACGTCGTGATTAACCTCACCGCCGGCATGGGTGGCGATTGGATGATCAGCGAAAATGACCCGTGCAAGCCTGGGCCGGGCACAGACATGATCGGTCCGGAGGAACGGCTACGCCATATCGAAATGCTACGCCCAGAAATTTGCAGTCTCGACTGTGGGTCAATGAATTTTGGTGACGGTAACTACGTTTACATGTCTACTCCCCCCTATTTGCGCCGGATGGCCGCGCTGGTGAAGGAATGGGGGGTCAAACCGGAACTTGAAGTGTTCGACCTTGGTCATATTCGGCTTGCAAAACAGCTCATCGCCGAAGGACTGATCGAGGATCCTCCGATGTTCCAGATTTGCCTTGGCATTCCGTGGGGTGCTGATCAATCGGTAGACAACATGAAAGCGATGAAAGACCAGCTGCCAGCAAATGCGAGCTGGGCCTCTTTTGGCATCTCGCGCATGCAAATGCCCATGGCCGCAGCGGCCGTTGCCATGGGTGGCAATGTGCGCGTGGGCCTAGAAGACAATCTCTATCTTGATCGCGGTGTGCTGGCTAGCAACGGCCAGCTAGTCGAGCGCGTCATTGGCATCATTGAACGCATGGGCGCTCGGGTTCTCACACCGGCTGAAGCGCGCAAAAAATTTGGACTCAAGAAGCAGGTATGACCCTAGAATCCTCTAGCACCAGCGTTGTCTTCCAGAACGTCACAAAACGTTACGGGAATCTAACCGCTGTTGATGACGTGTCCCTGGACATCCGCGCGGGGGAATTTCTGACGCTGCTGGGCCCGTCAGGTTCCGGCAAGACGACGCTGCTGATGATGCTTGCCGGTTTCCAAGACATCACACAGGGCGAGATTTTCGTTGGTGGGGCTTCAATCACCGCGACCCCTCCCGAAAAACGCGATTTCGGGATGGTGTTTCAAGGATATGCCCTGTTTCCTCACATGACGGTACAAAAGAACATTGCATATCCATTGGAAATCCGCAGGCGGCCCCGCACTGAAATTGAAGCCCGTGTCACGCAGATGCTGGATTTGGTACAGCTCAAGGACTTTGCAGACCGCTACCCGCACCAGCTTTCAGGTGGACAACAGCAACGGGTAGCACTGGCGCGTGCATTGAGTTTTTCGCCACGTGTTCTCTTGCTTGATGAACCGCTCGGCGCGCTCGACCGAAAGTTGCGCGCGGATGTGCAAGAGCAACTGAAAGAAATCCATAACCGGGTTGGCACCACGTTCATATATGTGACGCATGATCAGGAAGAAGCCCTCACCATGTCGGACCGGATCGTGATTATGAACCGAGGCAAGGTGGTGCAAGTCGGAAGTCCGGTGGAACTTTACGAAAAGCCACGTTCGGCCTTCGCGGCCAGTTTCCTTGGCAAAAGCAACTTCATCCGCAGCAATGGAAAGCTTTTTGCGCTGCGGCCTGAGAAAATTGAGGCTTTTCCCGCTGGATCCGGTCAGGGGGAAAATCGGCTCACTGGCACAGCCCGCGGCATCACTTACATGGGGGCCACCCTCAAGCTTTTGGTCGATGTACCTGGTCATCCGATGATTGAGGTTCACATCCCGGCGTGGCGCAAGACCGGACAGTTTTCGGAATCACAGTCTATCGATCTTTGCTGGAGCCATGAAGCTCAAGTCGAGGTCGATATCGGTGATACCGACGAAGCGGACGCAAGATCCGCATAAGAACGGGCACATTGCCCGAAACAAAGAACGTGGCGGAAGCCACAGCAAAAATGGAGGAAGTTACTATGAAAGACAAAGCTTTCCTGAATGACCTCGCACGTGAGGGGGCCATTGCCTTCAAGTCCGGCCGTCTTGATCGTCGCAGCTTCCTGTTGCTGTGCGGCATGGCGGGTGTCGCAACGCTGGCCGTCAAGGCAGGCGATGCGGAGGCAGCCGCCAACGAGATCGTCATGTGGAACTGGGGTGGTGAGTCCGAGAAGTGCCATGGCGATGCGATCGGCAAGCCCTTTACGGCCAGCACTGGGCTTGCGCTGAAATTCGATACCTCTGGTCCTCTTCAGGGCAAGATCAAGGAAATGGTGGATTCCGGCAAAGTGACAGCCGACGTCTGCGACGCAGATGGCTTCGATGCAATCGCGCTGGGTAAATCCGGGCACCTGGAGGCCATTGACTACAACATCGTCAATAAAGCGCAAATCAAGGAAGGCTCTGCTTGGGAGTTCGGCGTTGGCGTGATTTTCTACGGCTATGCCTTCATGTACGATACGAAGGCCTTCGGCGACAACCCGCCACAGGGCTGGGCAGACTTCTACGACACCGCCAAATTCCCCGGCAAGCGTTCACTTTACAAATGGGCCAACGGCTCCATTGAAAGCGCGCTCTTGGCTGATGGTGTTGCC
>CAJBCQ010000077.1 GCA_903951595.1 uncultured Hyphomicrobiales bacterium
CCCTTCGCGCATCGCCTGCATTCTGGCGATGAAGAAAATCTGGTGCTGAAAGCGGTGGCCGGGTTGAAAGCCCTGCTGCCGGATCTTCCCAGCGTCCATATCCGGCTGGAAAAGCATCTCCCGGTCTCATCGGGCATCGGCGGTGGCTCGGCGGATGCAGCCGCCGCCCTGCGCGGTCTGATACGCCTGTCTGGCCGCAAGCCTGATCCACAAGCCTTGGCTCAATTGGCTGTTTCGCTGGGGGCCGATGTGCCGGTCTGCCTTGCCAATCAATCAAGCCGCATGCGCGGCATTGGCGAGGATTTGACCCCCCTTGCCGCCTTGCCCGCCATGCCGGCCCTCATCGTCAATCCGGGTGTCGCTTGCAACACGCGCGAGGTGTTTGGCCGTCTTGCCTTGGGCGCAGGCTTCCCGCCCATCACCGATGAAAGCGACCTCCAATCCTGCCGCAATGATCTACAGGCTCCCGCCATTGCAGGCTTGCCGGTCATTGGTGAAGTGCTGGAACATCTTCAGGCGTTCGAAGGCGCGTGGCTTTCGCGCATGTCCGGCTCGGGTGCCACCTGCTTTGCGCTGTTTTCCACCCAACCCCAAGCCCACGCCGCCGCAACCCGCTTGCGCGCTGCCCAGCCAGATTGGTGGATCGAAGAAACGCAGATCGGTTAATTCACTCGCGCAATGCAGAAATCAACCGACTCCAGCATGGCCGCTTTCAGCTCACTCGCCGGAAAAATCGCCAGCGCGTCGCGTGCCATGTCGCCATAATGGCGCGCGCGTTCGATGGTGTCGGCAATCGCACCATGCGCTTCCATCAAGGCTTGTGCATGGCCCAAATCCTCAGGCTTGCGGTCGCCTTCTTCCAAAACCCGCCGCCAGAAGGCGCGCTCGGTCTCATCCCCACGGCGGAAGGAAAGCACCACCGGAAGCGTGATCTTGCCCTCGCGGAAATCATCACCAACCGATTTGCCAAGCAAGGCCTGCTTGCCCGAATAATCCAGCGCATCATCCACAAGCTGAAAGACGATGCCGAGATTGCGCCCAAAACTTTCCAAGGCCGCCTGTTCCACCTTGGGCCGCGCGGCAATCACCGCCCCCACTTCAGCAGCCGCCGCGAACAAAGCGGCCGTCTTGCCGATGATGACCTGCAAATAGGCATCCTCCGTCGTCGTCGTATCGTGGGAAACCGAAAGCTGTAGAACTTCCCCTTCGGCAATCACGCAAGCCGCGTTGGAAAGAATCCGCAAACATTCCAGCGAACCGGTTTCCACCATCATCTTGAAAGCTTGACCGAGCAGGTAATCACCAACAAGTACGCTTGCCTGATTGCCCCAGATCATGCGCGCTGCCGCCTTGCCGCGCCTGAGATCGCTCTCGTCCACCACATCATCATGAAGCAGGGTGGCCGTGTGCATGAATTCAACCGAGGTCGCGAGCTTCACATGCGCGTCGCCCTTGAAGCCGCACATGCGCGCGGCAGCCAGCGTCAGCATGGGCCTCAGCCGCGTGCCCCCAGAATTGATGAGATGCAACGCCAGTTCTGGGATCATATCGACATGGGAGGCCGCGCGCGCAAGGATCGCTTCGTTGACCTTATCCATGTCCTTGGCGGTCAACGCCAGCAGCGCATCCAAACTCGCCCCGCGCTCGCCGCTGCCTTCAAAAGGAACCACTAC
>CAJBCQ010000078.1 GCA_903951595.1 uncultured Hyphomicrobiales bacterium
AGCAACATGCGCGAGCCATCGGGCTTTTCGTTGAAATAGAATGTGTCGTGTTCCTGACGCGCGGGATGTTCGGCGGGAATGTTCAGGGCCGTGAAATTGTAGAAATCGGTTTCGATATGCGGGCCTTCTCCGACGGAAAAACCCAGATCACCGAAAATCTGTACCACTTCTTCCCAGACTTGGCTGACCGGATGGATGGAGCCGCGCAGTTCAGGGCGCGCGGCAAGGGTCACATCCATTTTCTCGGTGGCAAGGCGGGCGTCTAATGCGGCATCGGCCAGCGCATCTTTGCGCGCGGTGATGGCGGTGGAAACCTTGTCTTTGAGCAGGTTGAGAACTTGGCCTGCCTCGCGGCGGGCATCGGGGTCCATATTGCCCAACGCCTTCATGGCCTCCGAAATGCGGCCCTTCTTGCCAAGCTCGGCCACCCGCAGGGCTTCCAGAGCAGCCTCGTCACGGGCAGCATCAAGGGCTGCCATGATTTCTTGTTCGAGTGCGGCCACATTCATCGCTATTCAACCTTCAAATTGAAAATGCCGGGCCAGCAAAGGGCTGCAATGCAGCCTTCGCGGACCCGGCACAAGCTTTGCCGTAAGGTTCAAACCTTTAGGCGGTGGCGAGGGCTGCCTTGGCCTTTTCGACGAGGGCTTCGAAAGCCTTCGGTTCGTGAATGGCCAGATCCGACATCACCTTGCGGTCCACTTCGATGCCGCATTTGGAAAGACCATGGATGAAGTTGCCATAGGTCATTCCCAATTCGCGGGTCGCGGCGTTGATGCGCTGGATCCACAAAGCGCGGAAATTGCGCTTGCGGCGGCGACGGTCGCGATAGGCATATTGACCGGCCTTCTCCACGGCCTGCACGGCCGCGCGGAAGACGTTCTTGCGGCGGCCGCGATAACCAGCAGCAGCCTTGATTACTTTTTTGTGGCGGGCATGAGCGGCCACACCGCGTTTGACACGTGACATTTATGAATTCCTCTCGAAGTGGCCGGGTTTACTTAGCGTAAGGCATGTGGATCTTGACCAGACGCGCATCGCCCACCGCAAGGATGGTGGTGCCGCGCTGGTTGCGGATCTGCTTATTGGTGCGCTTGATCATGCCATGGCGTTTGCCGGCCTGAGCGCCAATCACCTTGCCAGTACCCGTCACCCGGAAGCGTTTCTTCACGGACGACTTGTTCTTCATCTTGGGCATTTTGCTACCTTTCACTTATATTTCAAGGACTTAGGCCGCAATCAAGCGGCTAGTCCGGCGCATGCGAAACCGCCACGGCATGCCCTGCCGGGCGGTTTGAACGGGCGGGTTATAGGCTGGGCTTGAGGCAATTGCAACGGGTGGCGCGAAAGCAAAAGGCGTCTGCCTTAAGGGCAGACGCCTTGCTGGGTTCTAGACCGCTTGGGATCACCTCAGCGCGGCGACAACACCATCACGCATTGGCGGCCTTCGAAGCGGGGTTCGCTTTCCACCTTGGCGATGTCGGCGGTGTCGGCCTTGACCTGATCGAGCAGGCGCATGCCGATGTCTTGGTGGGCCATTTCGCGGCCGCGGAAGCGCAGCGTCACCTTGACTTTGTCGCCTTCCTCGAAGAACCGCTTCATGGCGCGCATCTTCACCTCATAATCGTGGGTGTCGATGTTCGGGCGCACCTTGATCTCCTTGATCTCGATGACCTTCTGCTTCTTGCGCGCTTCGGCGGCTTTCTTCTGCGATTGGAATTTGAACTTGCCGTAATCGAGAATTTTGCAGACCGGGGGTTCGGTGCCCGGCGAAATTTCAACGAGATCGAGGCCAGCCTCCTCGGCCAGCAGCAAAGCCTGGCGCGGGCTCATCACGCCCCGCTTTTGGCCTTCAGCGTCAATGAGCAGAATTTCTTTTGCTTCGATGCGATCGTTGATGCGCGGCCCGTCATCGCGGGGCCGCTGGTCTTTGGTGAACGGTTTGCGGTTGATGTTGCAGTCTCCTCAGAAAGGCGGGAAAACAGGCTTTGAGATATTTTGACCTGATTGGCGGCCTTGGTTGCCATAACAGCCTATAAATCTTGTCAAACGGCTTCCAAGTCAAGCAATCCTGAAGCTTTAAGGCCCCGTGGAGACCGGAATGAGTGCAGAATTGGCAAAGTTTCACGAAATCCGGCCCGGCAAGCGGCTCGCTTACCTAAAGGAAGGCGGCAAGGGCCGCGCCAAGACCGGGCTCATTTGGCTGGGCGGGCTTCGTTCCGACATGACCGGAACCAAGGCTGAAGCCCTGGCCAGCCATGCCAAAGCCACCGGTCGGGCGCTTTTGCGCTTCGATTATTCCGGCCATGGGGCATCTGACGGGGCATTTACGGATGCCGTCATCTCGGATTGGCTTTCCGAATGCGAGGCCATGTTTGCCGCCCATAGTTCAGGTCCGACCGTCATTTGTGGGTCGAGCATGGGGGGTTGGCTTGCGCTTTTGCTGGCCATGCGACTGAAGGCGCGTGTGGCAGGCCTCATCCTGCTCGCACCGGCTACCGACATGACGGAAAAGCTTATCTGGGCCAAGGCAAGCCAAGCCCAGCGCGAAACGCTGATGCGCGAGGGGCGGTTTGTGGAGCCTTCGGCCTATAGCCCGGATGATCCGTTGATCATCACGAAGGCGTTGATTGAGGATGGGCGGCAATATTCGCTGATGGGGGCCGAAATCCCGCTTTCCTGCCCGGTGCGCATCCTGCAGGGTGATGCCGACCCAGATGTGCCGTGGGAACATGGGCTTGCGACTTATCAGGCGATCCGCGCGGATGATTGCCGCTTCACGCTGATCAAGGGCGGGGATCACCGGCTGTCAACGATGCGTGATTTGGCTTTGCTCACGCAGACGGCGGAAGCATTGTGCGGGATGGGGGACAATCAAGCTGGGGGCTAAATCACAAACTGAACTGCTCGCCCAAATATAGCCTACGCACTTCCGGGTTGGCGACAATTTCGGCAGGTGTGCCGTTCATCAGGACCCGGCCCTCATGGATGATGAGCGCGCGGTCGATGAGTTCAAGGGTTTCGCGGACGTTGTGATCCGTAATAAGCACCCCGATTCCCCGAGAGGTGAGCTGACGCACCAGCTGGCGGATATCACTGATCGCAATGGGATCAATGCCTGCGAAGGGTTCGTCGAGGAGCATGAACTCAGGCTCGGCGGCGAGGGCTCGGGCAATTTCCACGCGGCGACGCTCTCCGCCAGAGAGTGCAACAGCCGGCGAATGCCGTAGGTGTGTAATGGAGAATTCATCCAACAACTCACGCAACTGACTTTCACGCCGTGCCTTATCCTTGACGGTAAGCTCAAGAACGGCCCGGATATTGTCCTCCACGGAAAGGCCGCGGAAGATCGACGCTTCTTGGGGAAGATATCCGATGCCCATGCGTGCCCGCTTATACATGGGCAGTGCGGTGACATCTTTACCATCCAGCGTGATGGACCCCTGATCGGCGGCAATCAATCCGGTGATCATGTAGAACACCGTTGTCTTGCCGGCGCCATTGGGGCCCAAAAGGCCAACGGCTTCCCCGCGATGCAGTTCGAGCGATACACCCCTCACCACCGGACGGCGGCCGAATGTCTTGCCGAGATCGCGGGCGACCAAGCCTTCCATGGGCCGGGTGTCCGGCCGGCCAGAAGGTTTTTGTACGCCTGCCTGGCGCGGGGCCAATGGCAATATCTTCGTGGGTGATCTGGTTTCCAAACTGTTTCGCTTCTGCTTATTTAAGCTTTGTTCAAGTTAATTAAGCGTCAAATACTATGGTTAACTGAATTTTACTATTGCGCGCCTGGCACAAAGCTTCCTGAAACCCGGCCACCCAGCATTTGGCTTGTTTTCTTCTTCAAATCCGACACAAGGCGCGTTCCCTTGATGATGGATTTGCCTTGCGTGACGGTGACAGAGCCAGTGACGGTGAGCATGTCGGTCAACATATCGAGTGTCGCGCTATCGCCTGTTACCACCTGACCCGGCGTCTCGATACGCACCTGGCCGTCCGCTTCGATCAAGGTAACTTCACTGCCCGAAAGGCCGCTGGCGGCAGGATCAGCGGCGGCGCGCTTGGCATAGTGGACGGTCATGCGGTCGGAGGCCATTTGGGTATCCCCGCGCCTTGCATCCACCTTGCCTGTGAAAATGGCGATGTTTTCATCACTGCGCACTTCCATCTGGTCGGCTTCGACATTGACGGGCAGCGCTGGGGCCTTGGCGGGGGTTTGGGCGAAAACGGCACTGGCACCTAGCAAACATGCGACTGCGGCCCATTTCAGACGGTTCATGGCGTGCTACTCCCATCGCTTGGGCCTGATGGTGCCTGTTGGAACCGGGCCTTGACCCCATTGAAGAACAGAATGCGTTTGCCGTCATCGGTAATTTTCATGGCCTGAGCATTGATGGTTCCGGCGTCGAAAGTCACCAGCACGGGCACATCCGTATCGACAGCCTTATCCTCCAGAACGACGCGGGCGCTGGCCATTTGGGCGACAAAACTGCCTTTGGATTCAAGCTTGACCTTGCCTTTGAGGTCGAGGGCTTTGGATTTGGTGTCGTAAAGGGCTTCAGCCGAAGTGAGCGACAAGACCGCGCCGGAAAGCCGGGTGAGCTCGCCTGTCACCGCGTTCATATGCACCAAATCACGGTTCTGGGCGTCTTGGATGCCGGATTTGGCTTCCACCCAATAGGGCTGGCGGTCCTTGTCGCTGCCGGTATAGCGGGATGCACCAACTGTGATCTGCTCGGGATTTTGGACACTGGCCTGCTCTTGGGCCGGTTCGGGCACGAGGCTTGCGAACATGCCCGCTTCGACCACGAAGAACGCAATGAGGCCGACGAAAGCGGCAGCGGCTGCCCAGCTGAACATTTTGGATAGGGTGAGGCGCCGACGCCGGGGTGCGGCGGGCGCGAATTCAGTTTCAGGAGTGGGCAAAGACATCCTCATCCATCCATCCAGCGAGATCGAGTTCGGCACGCACAGGCAGGAAGCGGAAGCAGGCATGAGCCAAATCAGCGCGTCCTTCCCGGGCCAGCATCATGTCAAGTCGGGCCTTGATCTCGTGCAGATAGAGGACATCCATGGCCGCATATTGCTTCTGGGCGTCCGAAAGCATGGGCTGACCCCAATCGGAGCTTTGCTGCTGCTTGGAAAGCTCAATGCCCAAAAGCTCGCGCACCAGATCCTTCAAGCCGTGCCGATCGGTATAGGTGCGAACCAGGCGCGAGGCGATCTTGGTGCAGTAAAGGGGTGCCACTTGGGCTCCCAGATGATGCTTGAGCACGGCCACATCAAAACGGGCATAGTGGAAAATCTTGGTCACAGCCGGATCTTCCAGAAGCGCCTTTAGATTGGGGGCATGGAAGGTTTCACGATCGATCTGGACCAGATGGGCGTTGCCATCGCCGGAGGAAAGCTGCACGAGGCAGAGCTTGTCGCGGGACGGCTTCAAGCCCATCGTTTCGGTGTCGATGGCCACAACCGGACCCAGCGCAAGGCCCGCCGGTAAATCGCCCTTGTAGACTTTCACCGACATGGTTGACCGATCCGTTTTGAAGAAAAAATGGTGCCCTGAAGAGGACTCGAACCTCCACGGTGTTACCCGCTAGTACCTGAAACTAGTGCGTCTACCAATTCCGCCATCAGGGCACAAAACGGGTGTTTATGGGGCGTGGGGGGGTTTGTCAACCAAAGCAGGTCACAAGGATCTAACTGCGACGAGAATATGGCTTTGCAAGGCCCCAAGGCACCGCTAAAAACGCCGCTTCAGGTTCCGCTTCCAAGGCAAAAAGGCAGGCAATCCGTGACCCAGACTGACAATTCCGGACGGCTCATCACGCTTATCGGCGGCTCTGGCTTTTTAGGCCGACATGCGGTGCGCGCCTTGGCGCGGCGGGGATTTCGCATCCGGGTGGCGGTACGCAGGCCGGATCTGGCCGGGCATTTGCAGCCTTTGGGCAGTGTCGGTCAGATCATGCCCGTGCAGGCCAATGTGCGCTATCCGGCAAGCCTTGCAGCGGCCTGCGAGGGCGCTGATGCGGTGGTGAATTTCGTGGGCGTGTTGCAGCCCGGGGGCGCGCAAAGCTTTGCGGCGGTTCATGCTTTTGGCGCTGAGGCTTGCGCGCGGGCGGCGCACGAAGCCGGAGCCAAAAGCTTCATTCAGATTTCAGCCATCGGGGCGGATGCCAATTCCGCTTCCGCTTACGCGCGTACCAAGGCCGAGGGCGAGGCGCGGGCGCGGGCGCAATTTGCCAATGCAGAAGTCCTGCGGCCCTCGGTGGTGTTTGGGCCGGAAGATGATTTTTTCAACCGCTTTGCCACCATGGCCCGCTTTTCACCGGCTTTGCCACTGATTGGCGGCGGGCAGACGCGGTTCCAGCCGGTTTTTGCCGGTGATGTGGGCGAGGCCATCGCGCAGCTCATTGAGGCGCAGGCGGCGGACGGCAAGACCTATGAGCTGGGCGGGCCGGAAGTGCTGACTTTCCGCCAACTGCTTGAATTTGTTCTGAAAGTGACCGGCCGGAAGCGGCTTTTGGCACCATTGCCTTTCCCCGTCGCCAATATCATGGGCACGGTGATGCAATATCTGCCCGGCGCACCCATTACGGCCGATCAGGTGGAGCTTTTGAAATCCGACAATGTGGTAAGTGCTGAAGCGGCGAAATCAGGGCTTACCCTTGAAGGCCTCGGCATTCAGCCCAAGGCCATCGAAGCCATTGTTCCGGCTTATCTTTATCGCTATCGCAAGGCAGGCCAGTTTACCAAGATCGACTGATCAATTGACGATCATAAAGTCGCCCATTCCCATCGAGATGAGCCACAAAAGGCCGCAGCCGAGGATGACGCGGTAAATCGCGAAGGGCAGGAAGCTGATGCGCTTGACCATCGCCATCAGCACGGCAATGGCGGCAAGGGCGGTGAAGAAGGTAAGGCCGCCGGTGAGAATGGCGTCCAAAGTGATGGGTTCGCCCGCCTCCACCGCATCTCCGATGACGAGGATGCCGGCTCCCAGAATGGCCGGAATGCCCAAAAGGAAGGAAAACCGCGCGGCTTCGGTGCGCGTGAAGCCGAGCATGCGGGCGGCGGTC
>CAJBCQ010000079.1 GCA_903951595.1 uncultured Hyphomicrobiales bacterium
AGGCCGCGGCCTCATGCCTGACGGCACGTCGCGCTTTTCTTATAAGGGCCAGCCTGTCCATCATTACATGGGTTGCTCGACCTTCTCGAACTTCACCGTGGTGCCGGAAATTGCCCTCGCCAAGGTGCGCGCCGACGCACCCTTCGACAAGATCTGCTATATCGGCTGCGGTGTTACCACAGGCGTAGGCGCGGTCATCAACACGGCCAAGGTGGAGGAAGGTGCCAACGCCATCGTTTTTGGGCTCGGCGGCATTGGTCTCAATGTCATTCAGGGCTTGCGCCTTGCCGGTGCCAGCATGATTGTGGGCGTTGATTTAAACGATGCCCGCGAAGATTGGGGCCGCCGTTTCGGCATGACGCATTTCGTCAACCCGTCAAAGGTTACGGGTGATCTTGTCCAGCATTTGGTGGATTTAACCAATGGCGGGGCTGACTATACTTTCGAATGTATTGGGAATGTGAAGGTGATGCGTACGGCTTTGGAGGCCTGCCACAAGGGCTGGGGCCAATCCATCATCATTGGCGTTGCCGGTGCAGGCCAGGAAATTTCAACCCGCCCCTTCCAACTCGTCACAGGACGTGTGTGGAAAGGCACGGCTTTCGGGGGCGCTCGCGGACGCACGGATGTGCCGAAAATTGTGGATTGGTACATGGAAGGCAAGATCGAGATTGACCCCATGATCACGCACATTCTGCCGCTGGAAAAGATCAACGATGCGTTTGATTTGATGCACGAGGGCAAATCCATCCGCTCGGTGGTGGTGTTTTGATGACGCTTGAAACCCGAAGCCTCGCCAAATCTCACGGCGGCGTGCAGGGCGTCTACACCCACGAAAGCGTGGTGTGCGGCGTGCCGATGACCTTTGCGGTATTCGTGCCACCGCATGAAGCGGGCGCCAAGCTTCCCGTGCTTTGGTTCCTGTCGGGCCTCACTTGCACGCACGCGAATGTGATGGATAAGGGCGAATACCGCCGTGTTGCGGCGGAGCTGGGGCTCATCATTGTCTGCCCGGATACTTCCCCGCGCGGGCAAGGCGTTGCCGATGCGCCCGATAACTGGAAACTCGGCTGCGGCGCTGGCTTCTATGTCGATGCCACTGAAGCGCCGTGGAGCGCGCACTACAAAATGAAAAGCTACATCGCCGATGAACTGCCGCGCGTGATCGCCGAAAACTTCCCCGCCGACATGACGCGCCAATCCATCACCGGTCATTCCATGGGAGGCCACGGCGCTTTGACGCTGGCCCTGCGCCATCCCGGAAAATTCAAAAGCGTCTCCGCCTTCGCCCCCATCGCGAACCCCATGACGGCAGACTGGTCGCGCCCGGCGCTCGAAGCCTATCTCGGCACCGATGAAAAGACACTCCGCGCCCATGATGCGGTGGCTCTCATCGAAGACGGCGCCCGCGTCCCCGAACTCCTCATCGACCAAGGCACCGCCGATCGTTTCTTGAACGACGGCCTACGCCCGTGGTTGCTCGAATCCGCCTGCAAACAAGCCAACATCCCTCTCACCCTGCGCATGCAAGAAGGCTACGATCACTCCTACCATTTCATCTCAACCTTCATGGAAGACCACCTGCGCTGGCACGTGGCACGGCTGTCTCCTGCGTCATCCCGTACTTGATCCGCGATCTTTTCCCATTGCATGTGTCAATTGTTGCGCATTCCACAAGAGCGGAGGATGACATGCCAAACGACCACGATGCCAAGATATCCTACATTGTCAGGGCGGCGGAGATCGCCGGGATGGAAGGACTCGCCAAGACGCACTTCCTTAATCCTAACGCACGCCGCAATAACAAGAGTCTGGGCGACATGACGGGGCTGACCGGGTTTGGCTTCCACATTATCGAGGTCGAGCCAGGCTGCGAGACCACTGAACACCATGTCCACCACCACGAGGATGAGTGCGTTTATGTGCTGAAGGGCGAGGCAACGGCCGTGATCGGCGATGAAGAATTCCCAATCGGGCCGGGCGACTTCATTGGCTACCGGAAGGGTGGCCTCGCTCACTCGATCCGCAACACGGGCAAGACCACGCTACATTGCATCGTGGTCGGCGAGCGACTGGCGCACGACGTGGGCGACTACCCGCGTTTGGGTAAACGTATCTACCGCAATGCGGGCTTGCCCTGGAACCTCGTCGACCATGATGCGATTGCAGAACCAAAAGCGGGAAAGAAGAAATAGCTCTTCGCGGCAACACTGCCAATGGGCGTCAGGTGGTCAAAACTTAGACGTTCTTGTCACCGGCGGAATCGCCGGGGCGACGGTGAGCCTTACCACCCAAACATCTCCCAAACATTCGGACTCTGCGGCGCGCCATAAATTTCGCGCAGGATCATCAGGGTGACGAGCAGGGCAAGGAAAACGGGGTAAAACTTGCGGTTCATGGGATCCGGCATTCGAAAGTGTGGGGAGAGGGTGAGCAGAATGAAGGGCGCATCGAAATTCAAGGCAATTCTGGCTGTGGCAATCTTGGCTGGCGTCACCATGCCCGCAGGCGCGGACCCGCGCTATCCATGGTCTGGTGAATGGGCCTTGTCGGCGGAAAATTGCGCCGAACCCAATGACGGGAAAATTCGCTACACAGCGAACCAGGTGGAGGGTTGGGAACATAGCTGCGGCATAATCCGCCTCCAAGCCCTGTCCACACCCTCATCATGGTTGCTTGAGCTTGATTGCGTTGGTGAAGGTGAGCAGTGGCGAGCCCGCGAAATTCTCATGCTGGACAACGAAGCTGCGCTTCACATTTTTCAGGATAAGCGGATGGCGCAGTATATCCGCTGCGCGAAATGATCTGTGAGTGGTGGAGCCAGGCGGAATCGAACCGCCGACCTCTTGAATGCCATTCAAGCGCTCTCCCAACTGAGCTATGACCCCACTGTACTCACAAAAAGCACCGTGAAACGGTGTTGGGAATGTGCGGGACAGGGCAAGCCCTGACCCGCGCGGGATTGTCTAGAGAATAGGACCTGCCAGCGCAAGCCTTTTTAGCTTTAGGTGCTTTCCTCGTCATCACCGGGGCCGATGATGTCGGCAACGCCGGGGCCGTCTTCTTCCTCTTCTTCAAGGAAAACGTCCTCCACCGCGTCATCCACAGCGACATCTTCGCCCAGATCGACATCTTCGATGGCGGCCACTTCATCATCATCCGTGCCGTCATCCACCTCATCAAGGCTGACCAGTTCGACATCGGCCACCTCTTCTTCAGCCTCAATCGGCACGGGTGCCGGGCGGGGCTTGGGGTGATGGGCGCTTTCGCCCTTGGAGGGCAGAACGGTTTCGGCCACGAACACGGTTGCGCATTTCGGGCAAACGGCCGGATTTTTCGTCAAATCGTAAAAACGCGCCGCGCAGGAAGGACAAGTGCGCTTTGTGCCAAGCTCAGTGCTGACCACGGAATAAACCCTCATTGGCATATGTGTGATGGGTTGGTTGACTGCCACACGCCAAGCCGCCTGTCAAAACGAAAAGCTGGAGACAGGCTTAGGCCTATGTTACGACACGCCACGTTTTCTCAATGCCCCAGTTCAAACCCTTGGCGTGAACCCACCGTGTCCCATTCCGTTTCCCAGCCCCTGATCTCCCGCCGCGCCGACCGGCTTTCCGGCTCCATCACCGTGCCGGGCGACAAATCCATCTCTCACCGCGCCCTCATGTTCGGTGCCGTGGCGGTGGGAACCACTCATATTTCCGGGCTTTTGGAGGCCGGTGACGTGCTCAACACCGCCAAGGCCATGCAGGCCCTAGGGGCCAAGGTGGAGCATCTGGGCCCGGGTCGCTGGAACGTGACAGGCGTGGGGTTGGGTGGCTTCAGCCAGCCCCAAGGGGATCTGGATTTCGGCAATTCCGGCACCGGAGCCAGGCTCGCCATGGGTCTTCTTGCCAGTTCGGCCATCCACGCCCGTTTTGTGGGCGATGCCTCCCTGCAAAGCCGCCCCATGGGCCGGGTGACGAAACCATTGGAACAAATGGGCGTGCGTTTTGAGGCTTCCGAAGGAAACCGCCTGCCGCTGGTGCTGCATGGCGCGGAGAATGCCGTGCCGATCACCTATGAGCTTCCCATGCCCTCCGCACAGGTCAAATCCGCCGTGCTGATCGCTGGCCTGAATGCGCCCGGTGTGACGACCGTCATCGAACCCGTGCCCACCCGCGATCATACCGAGCGCATGCTCACCGCCTTTGGCGCAAAAATCGATGTGAAAACCGAAAAGGGTCGTCGGATCATTGCGGTAACGGGTGAAAACGAGCTGAAAGCCACCGAAATCAGCGTTCCCGCCGACCCCAGCTCAGCAGCCTTCCCCATCGTCGCCGCCCTCATTTCGCAAGGCTCCGACATCACCATCACCAATGTGATGCTCAACCCCACCCGCACGGGCCTCATCACAACACTCATCGAAATGGGCGGCGACATCCAGATTTTGAATGAGCGTCCGGCAGGTGGTGAAACCGTGGGTGATCTCAGGGTGCGTTCAAGCAAGCTCAAAGCTGTGACCGTTCCAGCCGAGCGCGCGCCTTCCATGATCGACGAATATCCCATCCTCGCGGTGGCCGCTTCTTGTGCGCAAGGGGTTACGCGCATGCAGGGGCTGGAAGAATTGCGGGTGAAGGAAAGCGATCGCCTAGCCGCTGTCGAACATGGGCTTCATGTCAACGGCGTGCAAACCACCTCCGGCCCCGATTGGCTGGAAGTGACCGGTGGACCCGCCAAGGGCGGCGGCTTCGTGCCAACCCATCTTGATCACCGCATCGCCATGTCCTTCCTCGTGCTGGGCCTTGTATCAGCCCACCCCGTGACCGTGGATGACGGCAGCGTGATTGCTACCAGCTTCCCCATTTTCTTGAGCCTTATGAACGGCTTGGGTGCTGCCATCACGCCCGCGGGCGAGATCAAGTGATCATCGCGGTCGATGGCCCGGCCGCCTCCGGCAAGGGCACCCTTGCCAGAAGGCTCGCCAGCCATTTTGGCTTTCATTATCTCGATACAGGCTCGCTCTACCGCGCCGTGGCACTGGCTGTGCTGAAACAGGGTGCCGTGCCCGCAGACGCCAAGGCCGCCGAAATTGCGGCCGCAAGCCTCATATTGCCGGATCGCGACGACCCCGCCTTGCGCTCCGAAGCGGTCAGTGCAGCGGCTTCCATGGTCGCGGCCTTTCCGCAGGTTCGCGCGCATGTGCTTGAATATCAAAGAAAATTCGCCGCAACCCCGCCCGGTGCCGTGCTCGATGGCCGCGATATTGGCACCGTGGTCTGCCCGCAAGCCGACGTGAAACTATTTGTGACCGCCAAGCCGGAAGTGCGCGCCTGCCGCCGCCTGTTGGAGCGCCAAGCGCAGGGCGAACAGCTCGATTATGACGAACTTCTGGCCGACATTCGCGCCCGCGATGCCCGCGACATGAACCGCGCCATCGCGCCCTTGAAGCCCGCCACGGATGCGCGCTTGCTCGATACGTCGGATTTGGATATAGAAACCGCGTTCCAGGCGGCCCTTCGGTTGATTGAAGGGTCTTGAACCGGGGGTGCTTTGCCGCACCCCTTTTCGTTTTCGGATGAATTGCCAGTTCAACGAGAACATTCGATCGGTTTGCCCCGAAGGCTCTTTCGGCCATTTTGGCCACATGCCTGAAGGGACGTCCTGCGGGTTTACCGTGGGCCAGCCCGATTTAAGATGAGAAAGAGGACCACCCATGGCCAATACGGCTCAATCCCTGAACCCTACCCGCGATGATTTCGCGGCAATGCTTGATGAAACCTTCGGCGGCGGTAATTCGCAGGAAGGCTCTGTCGTCAAGGGTCGCATCGTTGCGATCGAAAATGATTTTGTCATCATCGACGTTGGCTTGAAGATGGAAGGCCGCGTGGCGCTGAAGGAATTCTCCCAGCCCGGCCGCGATGTCAACCTGAAGACCGGCGATGAAGTGGAAGTCTATCTGGAGCGCATGGAAAATGCGCTCGGTGAAGCCGTGCTGTCGCGCGACAAGGCGCGCCGTGAAGAAGCCTGGGTTCGCCTTGAAGATATGTTCAACAAGAACGAGCGCGTTGACGGCGTCATCTTTGGTCGCGTCAAGGGCGGCTTTACGGTTGACCTTGGTGGCGCTGTGGCCTTCTTGCCCGGAAGCCAGGTGGACGTGCGTCCGATCCGGGATGTCGGCCCGCTGATGAACTTGGCTCAGCCCTTCCAGATCCTGAAGATGGACAAGCGTCGCGGCAACATCGTTGTCTCCCGCCGCGCCATCATGGAAGAAACCCGCGCCGAACAGCGTTCTGAAATCGTCCAGAACTTGGCCGAAGGCCAGGTGGTTGATGGCATCGTCAAGAACATCACCGATTACGGCGCGTTCGTGGATCTGGGCGGCATTGACGGCCTCTTGCATGTCACCGACATCAGCTGGAAGCGCGTGAACCATCCTTCCGACGTGTTGACCGTGGGTCAGTCGCTCAAGGTCCAGATCATCAAGATCAACCCCGACACCCAGCGCATCTCGCTCGGCATGAAGCAGCTGGAGAAGGATCCGTGGGAAGGTGTGGCCGTGAAATATGCGGTCACCAGCCGTGTAACGGGCCGTGTCACCAACATCACCGATTACGGCGCGTTTGTGGAACTGGAAGAAGGCATCGAAGGCCTCGTGCATGTTTCCGAAATGAGCTGGACCAAGAAGAACGTTCACCCCGGCAAGATCCTTTCGACCTCCGAGCAGATCACCGTTCAGGTGCTCGAAGTTGATCCGGTCAAGCGCCGCATTTCGCTTGGCCTCAAGCAGACCGTCAACAACCCCTGGGCCACTTTCTCCGAGAAATATCCGCCCGGCACGACCGTGGAAGGCGAAGTCAAGAACATCACTGAATTCGGCCTGTTCATTGGCCTTGATGGCGATGTGGACGGCATGGTTCACCTGTCCGACCTCGACTGGAAGCGTTCTGGCGAAGAAGTCATCAAGGAATACAAGAAGGGCGATGTCGTCAAAGCCCAGGTGCTTGATGTCGATCAGGAAAAAGAACGTATTTCGCTTGGCATCAAGCAGCTTTCTGGCGATCAGCCTGAAGGTGGTGCCGCTTCGGCTTCCTCCGGTGGCGGTGCTTCAGCCGGCAGCGTGAAGAAGGGTGACACCGTCACCTGCGAAATCATGAAGGTCGAAGAAAACGGCATTGAAGTGCGTATCGTGGGCTCCGACATGGGCGCTTACATCCGCCGCGCGGATCTGGCCCGTGATCGTTCCGAACAGCGCACCGAACGCTTTGCCGTGGGTGAAAAGGTCGATGCCAAGGTAACCATGGTCGATGCCAAGAGCCGCAAGGTTTCCGCTTCCATCAAGGCGCTTGAAATCGCTGATGAAAAGGAAGCTGTCGCCCAGTTCGGCTCGTCGGACTCCGGCGCTTCGCTTGGCGACATTCTAGGTGCGGCCCTACGCAAGAAGGAAAAGTCGGACGACTGATCCGTCTTTTTGCTGACTTTCGAAACAACAATAGCCCTTCAACCCCTCCACAAGAGCCGGTTGAAGGGCTAAATCTTTTGCAGCATGACTTGAACTGGAATTGGGGAACTCAATGTCGCTCGAAGCCGATGCCATTGCCGCCCGCCGCGCCTTGCGCCGTAAGGTAACTTTCTGGCGTGTCGCGGCTATCGCGATTTTTTCCGGTGCGATCCTTGCCTTGGCTCTGTCCGCTGGCGGCCAGACCGGCACCTATCACGATCACATCGCGCGCATCCGCATTGATGGCCTGATCACGGGTGATGAAAAGACGCTGAAACTCATCCAGCAAGTCGAGCAACAAGATCACGCGGTGGCCGTTGTCGTGCGTATTAATTCACCCGGCGGCACCACGGTTGGTTCTGAAGCACTCTACGAAAGCCTCGCCAAGCTTGCCGAAAAAAAGCCCGTTGTGGCCGTGATGGATACGGTTGCTGCATCTGGTGGCTATATCGTGGCCTTGCCGGCACACCGCATTTTTGCCCGCGGCAACACGATCACAGGCTCCATCGGCGTCATCTTCTCATGGCCGGAAATGTCAAAGCTGCTCGACATGGTGGGTGTGAAGATGGAGGAAGTTAAATCGGGCGAACTGAAAGCCGCCCCCTCGCCTTATGCTCCCATGACACCCAAAACCCGTGATGTAACCGCCGCCATGGTGGCCGATAGCTTCCAATGGTTCACCGGCCTTGTGGCTGAGCGTCGGAAAATGACGCAAACGCGCGTGCTGGAATTGTCGGATGGCCGCGTCTATACGGGCAGACAAGCCTTGGCGGCAGGTCTGATCGACGAGCTGGGCGGTGAGGATCAGGCGCTGGCCTGGCTCGAAACGGCCAAAAATATCAAGCTGGGCTCGCAAGTGATCGAATATAAACCCGAACGCCCCTCGCTGCGCGATGGGCTGGGCGTTTCGGTGCTGCGCGGCATTCTGGGCTGGGCCGGGCTTGAGGCTCTGGCCACCCCAATCGAAAAAGTGCTTTCCTCAGAAAGACTTAGTCTTGACGGGATGCAGTCGGTTTGGCACCCTTGACCCACAGTCAGCCAAAGATGGGACAGCGCGCGATATGATTAAGTCCGAACTCATCCAGAAAATTGCGTCCACCAATCCGCATCTGTATCTGCGCGATGTCGAGCGCATCATCAACACGCTGCTCGATGAAGTGACCGATGCCCTCCAGCGCGGTGACCGTGTGGAATTGCGCGGCTTTGGTGCCTTTTCGGTGAAAGAGCGCGACGCCCGCCAAGGCCGCAATCCGCGCACTGGCAGTGCCGTGAAGGTGGACGCCAAGCGCGTGCCGTTCTTCAAAACCGGCAAGGAATTGCGTGAACGCCTGAACGGCGGCGCGCCCGAAACGGCCACGACAAAGGAAAAGATGTGAGGCGAATTCTCTCTTGGGTCTTGTGGCTTCCGGCAGCGCTGGTGCTCATTGCCTTCGTGGTTGCCAACCGCCAGTGGATCACCCTCTCTTTCGATCCGTTCAATGTGCCCCATCCTGCTTTTGCTATCGCCATGCCGCTTTGGGCGGTTTTGATGGCGGGCTTGTTTATCGGCATTTTTGTTGGATGGACCGCCAGCTGGGCAAAGCAGGGCCGCGCCCGCAAAAAGGCACGCGCTGAAAAAGCCGAACTCGACCATCTGCGCCAGCAAGCCGCAACACCCAGCCAGCCGCACAGCGGCCAAGACAATCCGCTGATCCTCAGCATCTGAACGCCAAAAGGTGGCCCATGCGCATTTACGCGCGCCAAGACGTCGCTGAACTGTCGCCCTACCGCGACACTATCGAAGCCCTGCGCCAAGCCTTCCGCGCGGATGTGACGGCACCCGCGCGCCATCATCACACCATTACGCGCCCCGGCACCGATCCGCTCATCTATCTCATCATGCCAGCCTGGACCGGCATGGGCAAAGCCGGCAAGGGCGGTTATGCGGGTTTGAAAACGGTGATGGTTGGCGGCAGCCCCACCGTGCAGGCCAATTACATGCTTTATGCAGGCGATACCGCTGAAACGCTCGCCATCATGGACGGCACCGAAATCACCGCGCGCCGCACCGCTTGCGCTTCGGCCCTGGCGGCTGATTATCTGGCGCGCCCGGATGCCACGAAACTTCTGATGGTGGGCGCAGGCGTGCTTGGCCCCCATGTCGTGCGCGCCCATGCAACTGTGCGTAAAATCCGTGAAGTGGCCGTTTATAATCGCTCGCGTGCCAAGGCCGAAACGCTGGTGGCCGAACTGGCCGCTGATGGCTTTGAGGCCAGTGTTGTTGATGATCTGCCCAAGGCCGCCCACGCTGCCGATATCATTTCCTGCGCTACCACCTCCACCAGCCCGATCATCCACGGTGCTTGGCTCAAGCCCGGCACCCATCTTGATCTCATGGGCGCTTTCCGTCCCACCATGCGCGAAGTGGATGGCGAGGCCGTGAAACGTGCGCGCGTTTTCATTGATACGCCCGAAGCCCTTGTCGAAGGTGGTGATCTCATTCAGGCCGTCAATGAAGGCCTGTTTGATATGGATTTGATTGCCGGCAGGCTCTCCCATCTTTGCAAGGGTGAAGTGGTGGGCCGCCAATCGGCGCAAGAAATCACCCTCTTCAAATCCTGCGGCACGGCACTGGAAGATTTGGCGACCGCCATCATGATCTACGAAAAATCAACCTCATGATCCCCGGCCAAAACCCGCTTTGCATTGCCCTTGATACGCCGGATCTTGCCCGTGCAGTCACACTCGCCAAGGCCCTTTCGGGAACGGTGGGCTATGTAAAGCTCGGCATGGAATTCTATTACGCCCATGGCCCCAAGGGCTATGCGCAAGTAGCGGCCATGGGCGTGCCGGTGTTTCTCGATCTGAAGCTGCACGACATTCCCAACACCGTGGCGCAAGGCTTAACCTCGCTGATGAAGCTTGATCCCGTGCCGGCAATCGTGAATGTGCATGCCAGCGGCGGCCGGCCCATGCTGACAGCGGCAGCTGACGCCGTGGCAGGCCGCGCGCGCCTCATCGCGGTGACAATCCTCACCAGCCTTTCCGATCATGATATCCATGAAGCAGGCTATGACCCCGCCCGCAACACAGCCGAACAGGCCCGTGACATGGCGCTTGTTGTAAAGTCATCAGGACTGGATGGCGTGGTGTGCAGTCCACTCGACATCGCCAATATTAAACAGGCCACAGGCCCGGGCTTCCTCACCATCGTTCCCGGCATCCGCCCGCCAGACAGTGCCGCAGGCGACCAGAAGCGCATCGCCACGCCACAGGCCGCCCTGGCCCAAGGTGCAGATATTCTCGTCATCGGCAGGCCCGTGACCGGCGCAGCCGACCCGGTTGCCGCCGCCCATGCGATTTTGGAAAGCCTCCATGGCCACTGAAGTCAAAATCTGCGGCCTTTCCACCACCGACATGATGGCAGCCGCGCTGGACGCGGGGGCTGATTATGTGGGCTTGGTGTTCTATCCCAAAAGCCCCCGCCATGTGGGCCTCGATCAGGCCCGCGCGCTGGCCGATCAAGCCCGTGGCCGCGCCCGCATCGTGGCCCTGACCGTGGATGCACCCGATGAGGCGCTTCAGGCCATGGTGAGCGCCCTAAAGCCCGATTTCATCCAAGCCCATGGTGCCGAAAGCCCGGCGCGGGTGGAAGAAATCACCCGCCGCTTTGCCCCTGTCATCAAGGCCATTGCGGTGAAATCCGCCGACGACATTGCCGCTGCCCGCGCCTATCGCGACCTGGCTGAAATGGTGCTTTTTGATGCCAAGGCCCCTGAAACGCTGGAAAACGCCCTTCCAGGTGGCAATGGCCTGAGCTTTGACTGGAGCCTGCTCTCCACTGATGGCCGCCCCCGCCGTTTCATGCTGTCCGGCGGACTTACCCCCCAAAACGTGGCCCGTGCCATTTCCATGACGGCAGCGCCCATTGTGGACGTTTCTTCTGGCGTGGAAAGCCATCCCGGCCTCAAGGATGCCCGTCTCATCCGGAATTTCATTGAGGCCGCCCGTTCTGCCCGCTAGAAACGACAGCAGCATAACGAGAGGCAACCCTTGTGAACGTGAACGCCCCCAATTCCTACCGCACCGGCCCCGATGAACGCGGCTTTTATGGCCTGCATGGCGGCCGCTTCGTGGCTGAAACCCTGATGCCGCTCGTTCTGGAGCTGGAACAAGCCTATAGGGACGCGAAAGCGGACCCCGCCTTCCAGTCTGAATTGGACAGCTTCCTGGAGCATTATGTCGGCCGGCCCAGCCCGCTTTATTTCGCCGAACGCCTGACCGAGCATCTGGGTGGCGCGAAAATCTACATGAAGCGCGATGAGCTGAACCACACAGGCGCCCACAAGATCAACAATGTGATGGGCCAGATCCTGCTTGCCCGCCGCATGGGCAAAAAGCGCATCATTGCGGAAACCGGTGCCGGCCAGCATGGCGTGGCAACCGCCACCGCCTGCGCGCGCTTCGGGCTTGAATGCATTATCTATATGGGCGAAGTCGATATTGCCCGCCAGCAGCCCAATGTGTTCCGCATGAAATTGCTGGGCGCGCAAGTGGTGCCTGCCTTATCCGGCTCGCGCACGCTGAAAGACGCGCTCAACGAAGCGCTGCGCGATTGGGTCGCCAATGTCGAAGATACGTTCTATTGCATCGGCACCGTTGCCGGCCCACATCCCTATCCCGAAATGGTGCGTGATTTCCAATCCGTGATCGGCAAGGAAGCCAAGGCCCAAATGCTCAAGCGTGAAGGCCGCCTGCCGGATTCACTTGTTGCGGCCATTGGCGGCGGCTCGAATGCGATGGGCCTTTTCCATCCCTTCCTCGATGACAAGGATGTGAAAATCATCGGCGTGGAAGCCGCAGGCTCGGGCCTCAAATCCGGCCGTCATGCTGCCTCCATCACCGGCGGCAAGCCCGGCGTGCTGCATGGCAACCGCACTTATTTGCTGATGGATGATGACGGCCAGATCACCGAGGCGCACTCCATCTCCGCAGGCCTTGATTATCCCGGCATCGGCCCGGAACATTCTTGGCTACATGACATGGGCCGGGTGGAATATGTCTCAGCCACCGACAAGGAAGCCCTCGCGGCTTTCCAATTATGCTGCAAGCTCGAAGGCATCATCCCCGCGCTTGAGCCTTCGCATGCTTTAGCCGAAGTTATGAAGCGCGCGCCGAAATTGCCCAAGGATCACCTGATGGTGATGAATATGTGTGGCCGCGGTGACAAGGACATCTTCACGGTTGCTGAACATCTGGGGGTGAAGCTGTGACAACCCGCATCGACACGCGCTTTGCCGCGCTGAAAAAGCAAGGCCGCGCCGCCCTCGTCACCTTCATCACAGCAGGCGACCCGGATTTTGATACATCCTTGGCGATCCTGCAGGGCCTGCCCAAAGCCGGTGCGGATGTCATCGAAATTGGCATGCCCTTTACCGACCCCATGGCCGACGGCCCTGCCATCCAAGCCTCCTCGCTTCGTGCCCTGGCCAACGGCCAGAACATGAAGAAGACGCTGAAGCTGGTGCGTGAATTCCGCAAGACCGACAAAGAAACCCCCATCGTGCTGATGGGCTATTTCAATCCGATTTACATTTATGGCGTTGAAGCCTTCGTCACCGATGCCAAAAAAGCGGGTGCCGATGGCCTGATCGTCGTCGATCTGCCGCCCGAACATGATGATGAATTGTGCCTGCCTGCCATGAAAGCGGGTCTCAATTTCATTCGTCTTGCCACACCGACAACCGATGAAGCCCGCCTGCCGCGCGTTCTGACCAATACTTCCGGCTTTGTCTATTATGTCTCCGTCCTCGGCATCACCGGCACCAAGGCCCCGAACCTGAAGGATGTCGCGGCCAAGGTGAAGCGCATCAAGGCGCACACCACCTTGCCGGTTGCCGTTGGCTTTGGCGTGAAAACCGCCGAACAGGCCAAAACCATTGCCGCGAATGCTGATGGCGTGGTCGTAGGCTCCGCCATCGTCAATGCCGTGAGAGACACGCTCAACAAAAAGGGCGAAGCGACAGCCAAGACGAAGAAGGCCGTGTTGACCCTTGTGGGCGACATTGCCAAGGGCGTGCGCGCCGCTGCCGCGCGCTGATTGAAGAAGGATCAAGCCCCATGAACTGGATCAAGAACTTCATTCGTCCCCGCATCCAAACACTTCTCGGCGGCAAGCGTGAAGTGGCCGAGAACATGTGGGTGAAATGCCCGGAGACGGGTGAGATGGTGTTCTATCGGGATCTTGAAGCCAATCTTTTCGTCATTCCTGCATCGGGCTATCATATGCGTATGCCCCCGGATGCGCGCTTGAAACATTTTTTTGATGGCGGTGAATATGAGCCTGTGGCCATGCCGCAAGTGCCGGTCGATCCGCTCACCTTCCGCGATGAACGCCGCTATACTGATCGTTTGAAGGAAGCCCGCCAGAAAAATGGCGTCGAAGATGCCGTCCAAGCCGGTATCGGCACCATTGATGGCGCACCCGTGGTCGCCGCCGTGCAGGATTTCGCCTTCATGGGCGGCTCGCTCGGCATGGCGGCAGGTGAAGCGATTGTTGCTTCCATGCGCGCGGCTCTGGCGCATCAGTCTGCTTTCGTGCTGTTTGTCTCCTCTGGTGGTGCCCGCATGCAGGAAGGCATCCTGTCGCTCATGCAAATGCCGCGCACAACCGTTGCTGTCCAGGAACTGCGTGAAGCGGGCCTGCCTTATATCGTTGTACTGGTGCATCCAGTGACCGGTGGCGTAACCGCTTCCTATGCCATGTTGGGGGATATTCATTTATCTGAACCTGGTGCCCTCATTGGCTTTGCCGGTCCGCGCGTGATTGAGCAAACCATCCGCGAAAAATTGCCCGATGGTTTCCAGCGCGCTGAATATCTGCGTGATCACGGCATGGTGGACCGCGTGGTGCCGCGTGGCGAATTGCGTGGCGAGCTTTCCCGCATCATTCGCGTGCTGACCAAGCGCCCACAACTGCCCGAAGTCAAAGACGGCACGCTCGCCATCGCCGCCAGCTGAAAGATCCAAAACCCATGGCGATGAGCGATGCGATTCTGACGAGGCTTTTGCACCTCCACCCGAAGATCATCGACCTGTCGCTCGGGCGCATGCAAGCTCTGCTGGCCAAGATGGGCCATCCCGAACGCCATTTGCCACCCGTCATCCATGTGGCCGGAACCAATGGTAAAGGCTCGACGGTCGCTTACTTGCGCGCGGTGATGGAAGCGGCAGGCTTATCGGTCCATGCCTATACGTCACCGCATCTGGTGAAGTTCCACGAGCGTATCCGGCTTGCAGGTGAGCTGATTCCAGAAGCTGATCTTTCAGCTCTTCTGGAAGAGTGTGAAGCCGCCAATGATGGTGAACCCATCACTTTTTTCGAGATCACCACGGTTGCTGCTTTCCTCGCCTTCTCGCGTAAGCCTGCCGATTATCTGCTTCTCGAAGTAGGATTGGGCGGCAGGCTGGATGCCACCAATGTGATCGCGCAAACCAAGGTGAGCGTCATCACGCCCATTGATTATGATCACCAGCAATATCTGGGCGACACGCTGACCGCCATTGCGGGCGAAAAAGCAGGCATCATCAAGAAAGATACCCCCGTCATCATCGGCTATCAGCCCGATGAAGCGTGTGCTGCGATCATTCGCCAGGCCCAGCGCATGAAAGCACCCGCTTTCGTAGGTGGTGAGGATTGGCAAGCCTATGAAGAACAGGGCCGCCTGATTTTCAGCGATGAAAATGGCCTGCTTGATTTGCCGCTGCCGCAATTGCCGGGGCGTTTTCAGATTCAAAATGCAGGCAATGCCATCGCCGCCATTCGCGTGCTGGCCGATGCCCGCATCAGCGATGCCCATATCGCGCAAGGCCTGAAATCCGTCACATGGTCGGCCCGCATGCAGCGTTTGGGGGCAGGGCATTTGTCAAAGCTTCTGCCCGAAGGTGCCGAGCTATGGCTGGATGGCGGTCATAATCCGGCAGGTGGCAAGGCACTGGCCGAAGCCTTTGCCGAGCTGGAAGAACGCAACCCCAAGCCCCTCATCCTCATCTGGGGCATGCTGAACACCAAGGAAGCCGCAGGCTATATCCGCCCCTTTGCAGGCCTTGCCCGCCATGTCATCACCCTCGCCATTCCGGGCGAGGAAAATGCGATTTCGGCGGAAAATCTAGCCGCAACGGTCATCGCGCAAGGCCTTCCGGCTGAAACGGCAAGCTCCATCGAAGACGCGCTGCGCCGGGCAAGCCAGAAGGGTGAGAATCCGCGCGTGCTCATCGGCGGCTCGCTCTATCTCGCCGGCCGTGTGTTGGCCCTTCATTCCGGCGAAAAGCCTTCCGAAGTGACAGGTGCTGCTAGGCGCTAACGCTTACCCCAATGGGGCAAAAAACGCCCGTACCACCCAGCCCGCAATAGCCGCCCGGATTCTTCGCCAGATATTGCTGGTGATAGGTCTCGGCAAAATAGAACGGGCCTGCGGGCGATATTTCTGTGGTGATGGGGCCAAAGCCCTTGGCCTTGAGGGCTGCTTCATAGGTTGCCTTGGCCGCGCGTGCTTGGGCGGCCTGTTCTTCGCCCAGCGTGAAAAGGGCCGAACGATAACCGGTTCCCACATCATTGCCCTGCCGCATGCCTTGCGTGGGGTTATGGGCTTCAAAAAACACCTTCAGCAGGCCCGCATAGCTTACCTTCGAAGGATCAAACACCACCATCACCGTCTCGGCATGGCCGGTGAGCCCGGAACAGACCTCCTCATAGGTGGGATTGGGCGTAAACCCGCCCATATTGCCAACGGCTGTCACCCAAACCCCCGGCACCTGCCAGAAAGCCCGTTCCGCCCCCCAATAGCAGCCCAGCGCAAAATAGGCTGTTTGCATGCCCTCTGGATGCGGTGCCTGAAGGGCGCGAGCCGTCACATAGTGCTTTTCGGCGGTGGGAATGGGCGTATTCCGCCCGGCAAGGGCCTCCGCGGCCGTCGGCATGAGCGTCTTTTTCGATGAAAAACCAAACATATGGGCGAAATCTCCCGCTTTTGTGCCCCCTCAATGTGGCCCTTGGCAAAAAGCTTCGCAAGGCGGCTTGAACCCAACAATCTTGTGGGTATAGTGCGCGCCAACGGAAGGGTGGCCGAGTGGTTTAAGGCGCACGCCTGGAAAGCGTGTGTGCGTGAAAGCGTACCGAGGGTTCGAATCCCTCCCCTTCCGCCATGGCTTGAACACTTGCCACACGAAACAACATCATGCCTCTGACCCGACGTGCTGTTTTGGCTGGTTTGCCAGCATTGTGCATGAAGCCCGGGGCTGGCTTGGCCGCCAAGGGCCGCAAAGTGATCATCATTGGTGCAGGCCTTTCCGGTCTTGCCGCCGCGCGTGACCTTACGAAGCTCGGCGCTGAAGTCATTCTTTTCGAAGCCCGTGACCGTATCGGGGGACGGGTTTGGACCTCGCGCCTGTGGCCCGATCTGCCAATGGATTTAGGCGCAAGCTGGATTCACGGGGCCAAGGGCAACCCGCTTACAAAACTTGCCGATGAGGCCCGCGCCGGCCGCAGCGGCACGGATTATGAACGTTCCAGCTGGCACGATGTCGATGGTGCGCAGATCGACAATGAACAAGCCTCAGCCAAAGCCGAAGCCCTGCTGCGCCAGGCGCGCCAAGGGGCCGACGGCTTGCAGGCCGATGTCTCCCTTGAAGAAGCCATCAAAGCATCACCTGAATGGAAACATGCCGATGCCACTATGCGTCGCGCGGTGCGTCAATATGTTTTCAGCACAATCGAGGCGGAATATGGCGGCGGCTGGAGCGAGACTTCCTCTTGGCATTTTGACGCCGACGAGGCCTTTGGCGGTGGCGAAGAATTATTTCCGCAAGGCTTTGATCAGTTGACGCGCCATTTGGCACGCGGTCTTGATATCCGCCTGTCGCGACAAGTGCGCAATATCGCACCCGAAAAAAATGGCGTGCGGGTCGCACTTGCGGATGGAACCGTCCTGTCAGCCGATCATGTGATCATCACTGTGCCGCTGGGGGTGCTTAAGGCGGGCAGTATCGCTTTTGCAACCCCCTTATCGCCAGCGCGCCAGAGCGCCATCGAAACCTTGCGCATGGGTGCTCTGAACAAATGCTGCTTGCGCTTTGATAAAGTGGTCTGGCCTGCCGATATCGATTGGATCGGATGGCAGGGCCCGCGTGACGGCGGCTGGTCGCAATGGCTGAGCCTGGCGCGCGCCGCGAAAGCCCCGGCACTTATTGCGTTCCATGCGGCTGATACCGCGCGCGGGCTTGAGAAATTGTCAGATGCCGATATGGCGGCTGGCGCGCATGAAGCGCTGAAAGTCATGTTCGGCAACCAATTTGCATCCCCTCGCGCCGTGCAGGTGACGCGCTGGGCGCGCGATCCATGGAGCTATGGCGCTTATTCCTTCAATGCGGTCGGCACCACACCCGCCACGCGCAAGGCTCTGTCAGGCGCGGATTGGGGAGGCCGTCTCGTCTTTGCAGGTGAAGCCTGTTCGGCTGAATATTTCGGAACTACCCATGGCGCGCTTCTTTCCGGACGCGCCGCCGCCAAACAGATTGCGCGTTCCTGAAACTCAGGCAACCGCGCGGCCCCTCAGAAGCCATTTGTCTATCTTGTCTGCCCGGGCAGCAGCCCGCATTGCGAAGGCGTGATCTGCCGCAGTGCTGTGACGTCGGTGCTGTTGGTGTAGCCATCGCTATTCATATCCCACCAAGTTGAGGCACCCTTCGTTTCGCGCATCCATTTCTTTTGATCCGCCATGTCCTGCTGGGTCACCTTGCCATCGAGATTGGCATCGCCTGGGCAGGCTTTGTAGGATTCCAAAGTATTCTTCAGCGTTTGAACCAACTGATTGTAGCTCGCCTGTGGAACGCCCTCCAGCTGACTGGCGCCTGCCTCCGGTTCAGTGCCTGGGGTTAGCAGATTGTTGGCGAATTGCCCGTCAGGTCGGTCCAGCAGTGGCGCTGTTTGGGCCTGGTTAATCTGGTAGAACTCGTCCGTCGCAACGGTCAAGCAGGCGTTACCTAGGCTAGGGTTGGCTGGATCATAGTCTACCACGGTCTGCCGGATGAGCTTGTAGTGCTTGTCGCGCACCGCATAACTGCTTTTCGGCAGCAGTGCCGCCGTGGGAGCACTGATGGAATGAAGATATTGGTTGACCTGGCAGCAGGTCTGGAAGCCGGTTTCATCGTAAGGTGGCTGCAACGTGACATCTGTTCCCGCGCCATACCAGATGCCGCCATAGCCGTTTTGGCACAGCGACTTGGTTGGGAATAGCGTGGTGCAGGTATTGATGGATTGGATTACGCAAGTGCCATCGACATGACTCGTAGACCTTTCATTCTCTCCATACTGAGTAAAGTTGGTCTGTCGGATGGGAGATAAATCTTTCGCGGGATTCACAAGATAGGGCAGCATGGATTGCGCGTCGATGCCGCGCGTGGATGGAACGGCCTTGCGTATATCGACACCCGCCACTTCGCCGAACAGTTGAAACAGATCGACAATGTTCACCATCGACTCCACGGCCCGGTCGGGGCTCTTGACCATCGGTCCCGCCACGATTAGCGGCACCCACACGCCCGTCTGATAGACGGTGCCTTTTGAATGGGCCGGGTCGAAAGGTAAGCGCACATTATTGGCAAAGCTGCCATTGTCACCAACCACCACAATAACAGTGTTGGATTTTTTCAGATCGAGTGTGATGGTGCCTTGGCTGTCGCGCTTGGCGATGCCTGTCTCGACCAGAGCCCGGCCCAACTCGCTGTCCAGCGCTTCGATCATCTGGGTCATCAGCGCGCGCGAATCGGCAGCACTATCGGAGCAGTCATTCGCAAGGGATGTCGATTCCGTATTGATCAGTGAGGCTGGTGCCGGCTGGTAGGGCGTATGCGCGGCCCCAAAGGCCAGTGTCGCCATCCAAGGCTTATTTCTGGGCTGCTGCTTGATCCACTGAATGGCGAAGTTGGCATCCAGCGTGGTGCGGTATCCCCGGCTGGCAGGGTCTTGCGGCTTCTTCAGCACCGCTGCCTTTCCCGGCCGGGGGTTTTCTGCCATGCGACCCACGTAATAGCCATTCTCTTGATTGAATTTCAGCGCCTCCGGCAGCTTCCCCTGCGGTAAGTTGCAAGTTTGGTCGGGCACCAGCAGACCACCCGATGTCACGCAGCTGTGACCTGGCGTGCCGCCGGACAAATAGGTGCAGGATCCATCGGCTTTGTAGCACGCGCCGCTGTCAGCGCCGTTTTCAGGGTCGATGGTTGTCGTGGGCACATAACCGCACTTGTAGGTGCCTGCGCCAGCAATGCCACCGGCCGTGGTGTCGATTTCACTGGGGCCGCCATCATACCAGCCCTTGAAGTAATCCCAACCAAGCTCAGTCACGGAGCTGCCCTTATAGGGGTCGGTAGACGGGGTTTGCGGGTTGGTTGGAGAATTGGTGAGATGGAATTTGCCGAACAGGGCACTCTTGTAGCCAGCAGAGCGCAATATGTTTGGTGTCGTCATCTCGAACGGCTTTGTTTGCGAAGCGGCCAGATCACTTGGCAGCAACGCGGCCATCACATTCGTTCGCAGCGGATAGCGTCCCGTAAAAAAGCTGGCTCGACTGGGAGAGCATTCCGGCGTGGACCAAGTGTTGCGAAACAGCACGCCCACCTTGGCCAGCGCGTCAAGGCTCGGTGTCTTTGGCGGCGCTAATGGCCCCACACCTGCGCCGCCATATCCGAACAAGGATAGCTGGTCCACGCCCACATCATCCATCACCACGAACAGAATGTTGGGTTTTGCTGAAAGCTTGGCTTGTGCAATCCCAGTTGCGCTTACCAATCCGGCAAATAGGGCGAACAGCAGAATGACGCGATGCAACATTGATTCAATCCTGAGACTTGGTTGAGATCGGCTGAGAAGCGTGATGCGGTTGGATGGGCATATTCGGCTTGCGTGGATCATATCCGACATCCACCGAATGAAGATTTTTATGCTGAGGAAGTTGGCATGAATTGCCAATATG